>CAMLNA010000294.1 GCA_946481025.1 uncultured Rivibacter sp. | reverse complement strand
GCGATGCCGTCGATCACGCCGATGATGTCGGCGATCTTCTTCGAGCTCGCGGAGATCTCGTCCATCGTCGAAACCACCTTGTCCACCACCTCGCCGCCGCGGAGGGCGATCTGTGCCGCCGACGAGGCGAGCTGGTTGGCATTGCCGGCCGACTCGGCGCTGTGCTGCAGCGTGCCGGTGAGCTGCTCCATCGATGCGGCGGTCTGCTGCAGGTTGCCGGCGGCCTGCTCGGTGCGCGACGACAGGTCCATGTTGCCGGTGGCGACCTCGGTGCTGGCGACCTGGATGCTGTCGGCGCTGGCGCGCACATTGCCGACGATGCTCGCGAGCGAGGCGCGCATGGCGACGAGCGAGCGCATCATCTCGGCCGCTTCGTCGCGGCCTTCCACCGGTGGGCTCTGCCGCAGGTCGCCGGCGGCAATGTGGTCGGCCAGCAGGCGGGCTTCGTCCAGCGGCAGGGTGATCGAGCGCGACAGGCGCCAGGCCAGCGCGATGCCGAGCACGGCGAACACCGCGAAGCCGACCGCCAGCGCGGTGATCGCCGAGGACACCATGCCCTGCACCTGGCCGAACACCTTCTGGCTGCCCTTGCTGAGGTTGCCTTCGATGTCGGCCAGCATGGCCAGCATGGCCTGGGCGCTCGCATCGGACGCGCGCATGGCCTGCATCGCCTCCTTCGCATCGGCATAGCCGTCTTCTGCCAGCTTGGCCGCCACCGGCAGCACCGCCTGGCGATACGCGCTCACGTGGCCGCGAAAGGCCTGCAGGTTGTCCTTGTGCTCCTTCTGGTCGGTGGCGCGGTCGAAGTCGTCCATGGCCTTGTCGAGCACCTTCTGCGCGGCGTCCCATTCGCTGCGGGCCCGGGTGATCTCGGCGCGCTCGAAGATCGACGCCACCATGCGCGCCGTCTGCGCGCGGCTGTCGAGCAGCCCGGTGCGGGCGGCCACCGTGATGTTGCTCACGGGGATCAGCCTGTTGACGATGCCGTCGAGCCCCTTGTGCGCGACGACGAGCCCGAAGCCCGCCACGGCGAGCAGCACGCCGCACATCAGCAGCAGTGTCGAGAAGCCGCCGAGCAGGCGGGTGCGAAGCTTGAATTGGCGAAGCATGGAGAGCGTCCTTGTGCACAAGCGGTGAACTCGCACGCTTATCGGCAGCCCCGTCCCGGGCTTTAGGGTTTTTACCAGGGTGGCCGGGTGCCTCCGGCCACGAGCCCCGCGTACTCCTTCGCCACGCCGGCCGCGAGCCGGGCGTTGTTCAGCACCAGCGCGATGTTGCCGGCCAGGCTGTCGCCGCCGGTCAGCTCGTTCACCCGCGCCAGCAGGAAGGGCGTGACGGCCTTGCCGCCGATGCCTCGTGCATGGGCGTCGGCCAGCGCCTGGCCGATGGCGGCGTCCACCATCTCGCGCGGCAGCGCGTGGGCTTGCGGCACCGGGTTGGCCACGACCAGCCCGCCGCCCAGCCCCAACGCCCACTTCACCTGCATCACCCGCGCGATCGCCGCGGCTTCGTCGAGCCGCACGTCGACGCCGAATTCGCTGTCGCGGCAGAAGAAGGCCGGCAGCCGGTCGGTGCGGTAGCCGATCACCGGCACGCCGTGCGTTTCGAGGTACTCCAGCGTGAGCCGCAGGTCCAGGATGGACTTGGCGCCGGCGCACACCACCGCCACCGGCGTGCGCGCCAGTTCCTGCAGGTCGGCCGAGATGTCGAAGCTGGTTTCGGCGCCGCGGTGCACGCCGCCGATGCCGCCGGTGGCGAACACGCGGATCCCGGCCAGAGACGCCACGATCATCGTGGCGGCCACCGTGGTGGCGCCGGTGCTGCCGCCGGCCACCGCCGCCGGCAGGTCGCGCCGGCTCAGCTTGGCCACGGCAGGGCCCTCGCGGCCCAACCGTTCGATCTGCTCGCGCGCGAGCCCGGCCTTCAGGCGCCCGTCGATGACCGCGACGGTGGCGGGCACGGCGCCTTGGGCCCGCACCTCGGCTTCCACCGCCAGGGCCGTCTCGGCGTTGCGCGGCCACGGCATGCCGTGGGAGATGATGGTCGACTCCAGCGCCACCACCGCCCGGCCTTCGGCCAGGGCGGCGGCCACGTCGGGGTGGATGTCGAGCAGCTCATGGGCCATGCGTCCTCCGTGTCGGGTTTGCGGCGATGCCGGTATTGGAGGGCAAATCCGCGAAAATCCCGGCCCGACCATTGACCGAACCCGAAAGAAGGCAGACCCATGACCGAACCGGCCCAGAAGCCCGCGTTGCCCGACCGCCTCTCGACCGACCCGCGCAGCCCGCACCACGTGGCGGCGGCGTTCGAGCACGACATCGGCATCCGCCTGAACGGCAAGGAGCGATTCGACGTCGAGGAGTACTGCATCAGCGAAGGCTGGGTGAAGGTGCCCTCCGGCAAGACGAAGGACCGCAGGGGCCAGCCGCTGCTGATCACGCTCAAGGGCAAGGTCGAGGCGTTCTACAGGTCGTGATCCGTGACCGATGATCGGTGACTGGTGATCAGCGAC
>CAMLNA010000293.1 GCA_946481025.1 uncultured Rivibacter sp. | reverse complement strand
TCGTCGCTGAAGGCCGGGCGCTTCATGCGGTGGGCGTCCTTCTGCACGCGCTCTTCGCCGAGCATCGACACGAAGTCGCCGAGGATGGGCGTGAACACCGGCCCGGGGGCCACGCAGTTCATGCGAACGCCGCGCTGCATGAAGAGGGCCTGCGACTGGGTATAGGTCCACACGATCAGCGCTTCCTTGAAGTACTGGTAGCAGGTGGCCTGCGGCACCGGGTGGTCGCGCAGCCATTGCGCGCCTTCTTCGAAGCTGCGGGTGGCGGCCAGCTCGCGGTGCAGCTCGAGCCGCTGCGGCCATTCGGCCCCGAGGATGGACGAGATGTTGACCACCGAGCCGCCTTCGCCCATGCGGTCGAGCACGCGGTGGGTGAGGTGGCGCAGGCCCAGGTAGTTCACTCGCGCCACCAGGTCGGTCGGGGCGGTGCCGGGCACGCCGGCGATGTTGGCCAGCGCATCCACCCGGGCCGGCAGTTGCTGCACGGCGGCGTCGATGGCCTTCGGGTCGCCGAGATCGGCCTTCACGAAGCCGTCGAGCGACAGCGTGGGGTCGTTGCGGTCGATGCCGATCACGCGTGCGCCCGAAAGCCGCGCCAGCTTGGCGAAGTCGGCGCCGATGCCGGAGCAGCAGCCGGTGACGACGATGGTCTTGTTGTTGAGGCTCATGTCTTGTCTCCTGTCGAAGTGATCAGAACGGGAACGCAGGCGGGGCGTCTTTCACGGTGATCCACTGCCACTGCGTGTATTCCTCGATGTCCGCGGGCCCGCCCACCGAACCGCCGTTGCCGCCGATGCCGGGGCCGCCGAACGGGTTGGTGCATTCGTCGTTCACCGTCTGGTCGTTGATGTGGACCATGCCCGCGCGCAGGCGCTGGCCGATCGCCATGGCGCGGCCCACCGACTTGCCGATCACCGCGGCGGCGAGGCCGCCCTGGCTGTCGTTCGCCAGCTCGACGGCTTCGTCGTCGGTGCGGAACACGATGAGGTTGGCCACCGGGCCGAAACACTCCTCGTCGAAGCAGCGCATGCCGGGCTTCACGTTCGACAGCACGGTCGGCTTGTAGAACAGGCCTTCATGCGTGCCGCCCGCTTCGAGCTTCGCTCCGGCCTTCACGCTGTCCTTCACGATGGCGTCGAAGCGCTGCAGCTGCTTCGCGTCGATCAGCGGCCCGAGGGCGACCTGGCCGCTCGCACCGTCGCCCACCGGCAGGTGGGTGGCCTTGCCGACCATGCGCTGCTTGAAGGCTTCGTACACCGACTCGTGCACCAGGATGCGGTTGGAGGCCATGCAGATCTGGCCCTGGTGGAACCACGCGCCGAAGGCGGCGGCACTGGCGGCCGCGTCGAGGTCGGCGTCGTCGAGCACGACCAGCGCGTTGGCACCGCCCAGTTCGAGCGACACCTTCTTGAGGTGGCGGCCGGCCAGCTCGCCGATGCGCCGGCCCACGGCGGGCGAGCCGGTGAAGGCGATCATCGGCACGCGCGTGTCGCTGACCAGCGCCTCACCCGCGGCGGCGTCGCCCGGCAGCACCTGCAGCAGTCCGGCGGGCAACCCCGCGGCTTCGAACAGGCGCGCCATCAGGAAGCCGCCGGACACCGGCGTGCGCGGGTCGGGCTTGAGCACCACCGCGTTGCCCAGCGCCAGCGCCGGCGCCACCGAGCGCAGGCCGAGGATCAGCGGAAAGTTGAACGGCGAGATCACGCCGACCACGCCGTGCGGCACGCGCCGCGCGATGGACAGGCGCCCCGGCACGCTGGGCAGCACCTGGCCCTGGGCCTGCAGCGGCAGCGCCGCGGCCAGCTGGCACAGCGTGATGGCCTCCCGCACCTCGTGCTGGCCCTTGGGGACGATGGCACCGGTCTCGCGGGCGATGGCCAGCGCCAGCTCGTCGAAATGCTGCTGCAGCACCGCGGCGGCCCGGTGGAACACGGCGGCCCGCTCGCGCGGGCCCAGCGCCGCCCAGGCCGGCTGCGCCGCCTGGGCGCGGCCGATCGCGCCGGTCATGTCATCGGCGGTGGCGATGCCGACGCTGCACAGCACGTCGCCGGTGGCGGGCTCCAGCACGTCGCGCGAGCCGCCGCGCGGCGTGGTCCATTCGCCGCTGTCGTAGATGCGCCCCTTCCAGGCGGCGGGTTGCAGCAGCGTCTTGTGTTCGGGTGCGCCCATCGGTCGTCTCCTTGCTCGTGGCGAGTGGTTCATCAAAGCGTCAGCCTTCGCGGGCTGTGCCCCAAGGAGCGCAACAGGCATGCCGCCGCAGCCGGCGCGAGCCCGGGCATGGCGCCTCCTGCCCAGGGAAACCGGGTGTTTTCCCGAGGGGGTGCTCGTCCGCAGACCGCACACGAGGCATCGGTGTTTGCCTGAGGTCGCATTGATGTTTTGAGCAAGCGCAGGCCACACTGCGGACACCCGCTGTCTCAAAACCGCAAGGCCATTGCAGTTGTCCATGGCGCGTTGGCAGCACCGCCGACGCATGAATGGGGATTCAACAGCCTTCACCGCGGAGACGCGGAG
>CAMLNA010000292.1 GCA_946481025.1 uncultured Rivibacter sp. | reverse complement strand
GCCGCTGAGCCACCGAACCGCATTGTTGCCGGCCGAGCAATGGCGACTTCCAGCCGTGCGCTTTTCCTTGGGTGGCCAGCTCCCTACAGTGCGGTCCACCCACCACGAGGACACCATGAGCAGCCGCATCGACACCGTCACGCGCCACCCCTTGTGCGACGGTTCCGTGCGGGCCGCCCTGCGCGCGGCGGCCCCGCCTGCGGCGGGTTTGCGCAGCGAGGCCGAACTCGAGGCCACGCTGGCCGAGGCCTTGCGCGAGCACGACGGGGCCGAGGACCTTCACGTCTTCGGCTATGGGTCGCTGATGTGGAACCCGGGGCTCGACGTCCTGGGCAGCAGCGTGGCGCGGGTGCCCGGCTGGCACCGGCGCTTCAGCCTTCGCCTGATGTTCGGCCGCGGCTCGCCCGAGGCGCCGGGCGCCATGCTGGCGCTGGACCGGGGCGGCGCCTGCCGCGGCAAGCTCTACCGCATTGCGGCTGCCAAGGTGCGAGACGAGCTGCAGCTGCTGTGGCGGCGCGAGATGCTGGGCGGCGCTTATGAAGCGCGCTGGGTCCGGGCCTGGTCCGAAGGCCGATGGCTGCGTGCACTCACCTTCGTGGCCGCGCGCTGTCACCAGCGGTACATCGGTGGCCTGCCGGTGGACGCCGTGGCGCAACTCGTGTGCACCGGCCGGGGCATGCTCGGCAGCAGTCGCGACTACTTCGATTCGACCGTCGCGGCGCTGGGGGCCCTGGGCATCCGCGACGCCGGCATCGAGCGCCTGCGCCGCGCGGTGCACCACGCCGATGCCCTGGCGGCCAGGCAGGCGCCGCTCAGGCCCGTCGCAGCACTTCGTTCCGTTCGAACAGGGTGACCACCCAGTCGATGAAGACCCGCACCTTCGCGCTCAGGTAGCGGTTGGGCGCGTAGACCACGTGCACCGGCACGGTCGGCGTGTGCCAGCCTTCCAGCAGGGAGACCAGGGCGCCCTCCCTCACGGCCTGATGCACCGAGTAGGCCGGCGCCTGGATGATGCCCAGGCCCGCCAGTGCCGCGGCGAGGTAGGCGTTGGTGTCGTTGACCACGAGCTTGTGCTTGAGCGCCAGCTCCAGCTCTTCTTCGCCGTTGGAAAAACGGAAAGGCATGGGGCGCCCGCCGCCGGCGACCATGCCGGCCGTGGCGGCGCCGGCCAGCTCCTGCGGCGTGGCCGGCGTGCCGTGCGCCTTCAGGAAGGCGGGCGATGCACAGGTGGTGAACCGGAACGCGCCGATGTGTCGCGCCACCATCATCTGCTCGCTGACGGTGCCGGCGCGTATGGCGCAGTCGACGCCCTCGGCCACGAGGTCCACATGCCGTGCGCCGACGCTCAGTTCCAGCTCGACGTCGGGGTATTCACGATAGAACTCGTCGAGCGACGGCACGATGACCAGCGCGGCGAGCGCGGCCGTGGTTTCCACCCGCACGCGGCCGGACGGCCGGGCGAGCGACTGGCGGGTGGAGGTCTCGATGTCCGAGAGTTCAGCCAGCAGGCGCACCACACGCTCGTAATACGTGGCGCCTTCCGGCGTGACGGTGACGGAGCGCGTGGTGCGGTGGAGCAGCCGCACCTTCAGGTCCTGCTCCAGGCCCTGGATCAGCCGCGTCACGGTGGAGGCGGGCAGGTCCATGGTGTTGGCGGCCTTGGTGAAGGTGCCGGCCTCCACGACCCGCACGAAGGTGTTCATCGCGGTGATGCGGTCCATTGCAGCAGAGGCCTGTGGCCACTCTCCTTGTCAAAAAACGCCACGATGTCGGGCTGGGTCATGAGGACTCCCGGGAACGAGTCCGGCAGGTCAGGCCTTCGAGCACGAGGTCCACATGCCGGCTGAAGAGATCGTTTGCGTTCATCAGGGAATCGTCCGGTACGCAGGGCCGCATCGCATGCCGGTGCAGGCACGCGATGAGGATGGGCAGCACCAGCACATGCACCACCACGTCCGGGTCCACGGCGCGGAACTCGCCGCGATCGATGCCTTGCACGACGATGCGGGTGACGAGGCGGCGCGCAGGCTCGATCACCTCCTGAGACCAGAACTCCGCCAGCCCCGGGAAGCTGTGTACTTCGGTGAGCACCAGCTTGAAGATGCCGCCCGCATCACCTTCCGTCAGCTCCGACTGCCAACGGGTCAGGACATCCCGAAGCAGGTCCCGGCTCGCCCGGGCGTGGGTGGCCTCATGCGTGTCGATGGCGATCCGGGATCCGAAGCGCTCCGCGATCAGCGCCTTGAGCAGGTCTTCCTTGCTGCGGAAGTAGAGGTACAGGGTCGCCTTGGAGACGCCGGCGCGCGCGGCAATGTCCTCCGCGCGCGCCGCGGCAAAGCCTTTTTCGACGAACAGGGCCAGTGCCGCGTCCAGCAGCTCCCGAGGCCGCGCCTGCTTGCGCCGGTGCCTCGGGGGGTGGGTGCGATCAAGCATGGGAGCCTTCGTCGGCCGGGCGTGCGGCGGCCGGGAGCGCTGCAGCAGCCGGCACCTGCGCGGCACTGTCGCGCCGGATGCGGAACCAGGTGGCGTACAGCGCCGGCACGAAGACGAGCGTGAG
>CAMLNA010000291.1 GCA_946481025.1 uncultured Rivibacter sp. | reverse complement strand
GCACCTTCTGGCCTTCGGGGCCGGTCTGGTGGGTCTTGAGCTGCATGCCGAGGATCTCGCCCGACAGCTTCTTGACGTCGTCGATGGAGCGGGCCAGCTTGACGCCGCCGCCCTTGCCACGGCCGCCTGCGTGGATCTGCGCCTTGACGACCCACACCGGGCCGCCCAGCTTCTGCGCGGCTTCAACCGCTTCCTGCACGGTGAAGGCGGCATGGCCGCGCGGCACCGGCACGCCGAACTGGCGCAGGATTTCCTTGCCTTGGTACTCGTGGATCTTCATGGTGTGACTCTTCCGAGGTTCAAAAACGGGTACTGCTTGTTGTGATGAGGGTGATCAGCGCTTGGCCGCGGCGGCCACCGCCCCATGGGGGCGGTACCAGCGCGGATAGTAGGTGCGCACGGCCGGACCGTCGCTGCGCAGGGCGTGGCAACGGTCGATCTGGAACGGCTGGGTCGCGGCCTCGGCCTGGCCGCCTTCCTGGGTGTTGAGCACTTCGCCGGCAAACGCCTGGATCACGGCAGTCGGCAGTACTTGCGCCATCTCGGTCAGGTGGGTGCAACCGAGCACGCCGCCGAGCCGTTCTTTCACGGCCTGGCGAAAACCTTTGAGCAGGTTGAGCCCGGCCAGCCGGGCGTAGGCATCGCCATACGCGTCGCAGTGGCCGGGGTAGGGCACCCAGGTGGACTCGGCGCCCGCCTCGAGGATGTCGAGCTTTTCGTCGACCACCAGCCGCAGAAGGAGGTCGTGCACCGGCGTGCCGGCCGGGCGCATGCCGGTGGCCAGCGGCCAGTCGCGGGTCTTGATGTCGGAAAGCCTCGCATCGACTTCCCAAAGGCCATCGCCACGCGCAAAGACTTGGACGTCGATGCTGCGTCGATGCTTCAACTGACGCTGGGACGCGGCGGTGGGCAGGGCCATCGGTCGGACGCGGACGGGAACTACGGTCGGGGCGGAGCCGGGCCCGGGTGCACCGGGTGGCGAACGGCGCACTTTAGCATGGTGCGACGCACCAAAAATGCGAGGAACCACGCGACCCGACTGCACCGGGGTGGCGCGGAGGCTCGAGCCTGCCTGCGCAGGTCAGTCGTCGCCGCCGCCTCGCACCACGCGGCGGATCACCTCGGAGGAGAAGCCGCGGGCCGTCAGGAAGCGCATCTGGCGTGCGCGTTCGGCGGCATCGGCCGCCGGTTCGCCGCCGAAGCGCCGCTGCCACACGGCACGTGCGCGTTCGAGCTCGGTGCCGCGCAGCGCCTCGACCGCCTGCGCCACCGCGTCGGCCGGCAGCTTGTGCTGCTGCAGCTCCTGCCGAAGGCGCGCCGTGCCGAAACGCGCGGCGCGCCGGTGCAGCAGCGACTCGACGAACCGCTCGGCCGACAGCAGCCCGCGGGTCTCGAGTTCGTCGAGCACGCGCTCCACCTCGGCCGGCTCCTCGGCATGCGGGGCGAGCTTGCGCAGGAGCTCGGCGCGCGAGTGTTCGCGCGCGGCGAGGTACTTGAGCGCCCGCCCTTTCAGCGACAGCTTGGGCGCGGGCACGGCGGGCTTATTCGCCGTCTTCTTCGGCGGCGGCAGCCGGCGGCAGCAGCGTGATGCCGATCGACTCGCGGATCTTGTTCTCGATCTCGCGGGCGATGTCGGGGTTCTCGCGCAGGAACTCGCGTGCGTTGTCCTTGCCCTGGCCGATCTTTTCGCCGTTGTAGGCGTACCAGGCGCCCGACTTCTCGACGATCTTGGCGGTCACGCCCATGTCGACGATCTCGCCTTCACGGCTCACGCCCTCGCCGAAGAGGATGTCGAACTCGGCCGTCTTGAACGGGGGCGACACCTTGTTCTTCACCACCTTGACCTTGGTCTCGTTGCCGATGACCTCTTCGCCCTTCTTGATGCTGCCGATGCGGCGGATGTCCAGGCGCACCGAGGCGTAGAACTTCAGCGCATTGCCGCCGGTGGTGGTTTCGGGCGAGCCGAACATCACGCCGATCTTCATGCGGATCTGGTTGATGAAGATGACCATGCAGTTGGTCTTCTTGATGGTGGCGGTGAGCTTGCGCAGCGCCTGGCTCATCAGGCGCGCCTGCAGGCCGGGCAGGGCGTCGCCCATTTCGCCTTCGAGTTCGGCCTTGGGCGTGAGCGCGGCCACCGAGTCGACCACGATCAGGTCCACCGAGCCGGAGCGCACCAGCGCATCGACGATCTCGAGTGCCTGCTCGCCGGTGTCGGGCTGGGAGATCAGCAGCTCCTGCAGGTTCACGCCGAGCTTGCTGGCGTACTGCACGTCGAGCGCGTGTTCGGCGTCGATGAAGGCGCAGGTACCGGCGAGCTTCTGCATCTCGGCGATCACCTGCAGCGTGAGGGTCGTCTTGCCCGACGATTCCGGCCCGTAGATCTCGATCACGCGGCCGCGCGGCAGGCCGCCGACGCCCAGCGCGATGTCCAGCCCGAGCGAGCCGGTGGAGACGACCTGGATGTCCTCGATCTTTTCGCCTTCACCCAGCCGCATGATCGAGCCCTTGCCGAATTGCTTTTCGATCTGGGCCAGGGCGGCCTGCAAGGCCTTGGCTTTTTCGGTGTTCA
>CAMLNA010000290.1 GCA_946481025.1 uncultured Rivibacter sp. | reverse complement strand
ATGACCATCTTCGACAGCTTCCTCACCACGCCGGAAATCACGGCCGTGTTCAGCGACACGGCCGTGGCCCAGGCCATGTTCGATTTCGAGGCCGCACTCGCTCGCGCGCAGGCGGCCGAGGGCGTGATCCCGGCCGGCGCGGCCCAGCCGATCGCCAGCGTGTGCCGTGCCGAGCTCTACGACATGAACGCCATCGTGGCCGCCAGCGGCCGCGCCGGCTCGCTGGCCATTCCGCTGGTGAAGGAGCTCACCAAGACGGTGGGCCTGTTCAACGCCGAGTCGGCCGGGTACGTGCACTGGGGCAGCACCAGCCAGGACGTCATCGACACCGCGATGGTGCTGGTGACGCGGCGCGCGCTCAGCCTCATCGACGCCGAGCTCGAACGGCTGCTCGCCGAATTGCTGCGGCTCGCCGACGCCCATGCCGACACGCCGGTGCTGGCGCGCACGCTGATGCAGCCGGCGCTGGTGACCAGCCTGGGCCTCAAGTTCGCCAACTGGGCGGCGCCGCTGGCGCGCTCGCGCCGCACCTTGCGCGAGGTGGCCTCGCGTGCGCTGGCGCTGCAGCTCGGGGGCGCGGTGGGCACCGCCAGCGTGATGGGTGACAAGGCGACCGCGGTGGCGCGGCGCATGGCCGACTCGCTGCAGCTCGCGCTGCCCGACGCGCCGTGGCACACCCAGCGCGACGAGTGGGTGCGCCTGGGCCTGGAGGTCGCGGTGCTGGCGGGCAGCCTGGGCAAGGTCGCCACCGACCTTTCGCTGCTGTCGCAGGCCGAGGTCGGCGAGCTGGCCGAACCCTCCGGCAAGGGCCGCGGCGGATCGTCGGCCATGCCGCACAAGCGCAACCCGGTCGCCTCGATGGTGGCGCTGGCGGCCGCACGACGGGTGCCTCACCGAGCCGCGGCGCTGCTGTCGGCGATGGAGCAGCAGCACGAGCGCGGCCTGGGAACCTGGCAGGCCGAGCTGGCGGAATGGCCGGGCCTGTTCCTGAGCGCCCACGGAGCGGTGCACGCCATGGCCGAGGCGATGGCCGGCCTGGGCGTGGACACCGGCCGCATGCGCCGCAACATCGATGCGCTGCAAGGCCTGGTGTTTGCCGAAGGCGCATCGATGGCCATCGCGCAGGTGGTGGGCAAGGCGCGCGCGCACGAACTGCTCGAGGAGCTGGCGCGCCGCTGCGTCGAAAGCGGCCGGCCGCTGGGCGAGCTGGTGCACGAGGCCGTGACGGCCGACTCCCAGCTGCGCGGCCACGTCAACCCGGCCGAGATCGCCGCACTGTTCGACCCTGCACGTGCCGCGCAACTGCCCGCCCGGCAGGCCCGCGCGAGAATCGAAGCGCTGCGCGCGCAAGAGGCCGCGCTGCCCCCGGCCCCGTGGCCCGTGCGGGCCGCCTGAAACGGATCACCCACTTCGTCCACACCATGAGCTTCGATCCCTTCGACCACGACCTCGAGCGCGGCATGCGCAACCGCCGCGGCATCCTCGGCGACGCCTGGGTGGACAAGTCGGTGGCCAACGCCAACGGCTTCAACGCCGAGTTCCAGAACTTCATCACCCGCTACGCCTGGCACGAGATCTGGGGCCGCCCGGGGCTGGACAAGAAGACCCGCCGCATCATCGTGCTGGCCATCACCTGCGCCCTCGGCCGCTGGGAAGAGTACGAGCTGCACCTGCGCGCGGCGCTGGCCGGCGGCGAACCCGAGACGCGCCTGTCGCCCGACGAGGTGAAGGAAGTGCTGATGCAGGCCGCCATCTACGCCGGCGTGCCCGCTGCCAACACCGGCGTGGCGCTGGCCATGAAGATCATGCGAGAGCTCGGCATGGACCTCGCGCCCTTCCCGGCGACCGAGGCCTCGCATCCGGGCGTGGGGCGCGAGGGCCGCACCGTCTCACGACCGTCGCTGCACTACGCGGTGCGCGAGCCGCGCAACGGCCGGCCTGCGCGCCACACGGTGGTGATGGCGCATGCGCTGGGTTGCGACCTGATGATGTGGGACGCGCTGGCCAACGCCCTGGCCGCCGACTGCCGCGTGATCACCTATGACGCACGCGGCCACGGCTGCTCGGAATCGCCGGTCGGCCCCTATGCGATGGCCGAGATGGCCGAAGACGCCGAGCGGCTGCTCGCCGAGCTGGACACGGGCCCGGTGGTATGGCTGGGCCTGTCGATGGGCGGCATGGTGGGCCAGGAGCTGGCGCTGCGCCATCCGCAGCGGGTGAAGGCGCTGCTGATCGCCAACTCGACCTCGGCCTACCCGCCGCAGGCGCGCGCCAACTGGGACCAGCGCATCGCCGCGGTCAAGGCCGGCGGCACCGAGTCGGTGGCCGACGCCGCCATGCAGCGCTGGTTCCATGACGCCTTCCGTCTTGCGCAGCCGGCCACCATTGCACGCTGGCGGCACCGCGTGGCCACCACCGACGACGTCGGCTACCTCGGCTGGTGCGAAGCCGTGAAGCACCACGACACCACCGAGCGCCTGCCGCAGGTGAAGGTGCCCACGCTGGTGATCGCCGGCGAGCTCGACATGGGCGCGCCGGTGGCGATGTCGGAGCTGATCGCCAGGCAGATTCCGAATGCGCGCCTGATGGTGCTGAAGGACGCCTCGCACCTGAGCGTGCTGGAGCAGCCGGCCGCCTTCGAGGCGGCGGTGCAGGGCTTTCTGGCGGGGCT
>CAMLNA010000289.1 GCA_946481025.1 uncultured Rivibacter sp. | reverse complement strand
TCGGCGTGACCGAAGAGACCACCACCGGCGTGCACCGCCTGAAGGAGATGAGCGCGAAGGGCACGCTGCTGTTCCGCGCCATCAACGTGAACGACTCGGTCACCAAGAGCAAGTTCGACAACCTCTACGGCTGCCGCGAGTCGCTGGTGGACGGCATCAAGCGCGCCACCGACGTGATGATCGCCGGCAAGGTGGCCGTGGTGTGCGGCTACGGCGACGTGGGCAAGGGCTCGGCCCAGGCGCTGCGTGCCCTGTCCGCGCAGGTGTGGGTCACCGAGATCGATCCCATCAACGCGCTGCAGGCCGCGATGGAAGGCTACCGCGTGGTCACGATGGACTACGCCGCCGACAAGGCCGACATCTTCGTCACCACCACCGGCAACAAGCGCGTCATCACGCACGACCACATGCTGGCCATGAAGGACCAGGCCATCGTCTGCAACATCGGCCACTTCGACAACGAGATCGACATCGCCTCGATCGAGAAGTACCAGTGGGAAGAGATCAAGCCGCAGGTCGACCACGTGATCTTCCCGACCGGCCGCCGCATCATCCTGCTGGCCAAGGGGCGCCTGGTGAACCTCGGCTGCGGCACCGGCCATCCGAGCTACGTCATGTCGTCGAGCTTCGCCAACCAGACCATTGCGCAGATCGAGCTGTTCACCAAGCCGAACGACTACAAGGCCGGCCAGGTGTACGTGCTGCCCAAGCACCTCGACGAAAAGGTGGCCCGCCTGCAGCTGAGCAAGCTGGGGGCGATGCTGACCGAGCTGACCGACGAGCAGGCCGCCTACATCGGCGTGCCGAAGGAAGGCCCGTACAAGCCCGACACGTATCGGTATTGAGCCCACCCCCGTAGCGCCTGCGGCGCTCCCCCTCGAGGGGGCGACGCCGGCGGACCGGCAAAGCCGGATCCGCGGCGTCCGCTGGGCTGAGCTTGGCTTGCGGAATCAGTGATGCGTATCGACCAGTTGCTCGTTCAACGTGGGTTGGCACCGTCGCGTTCGGCTGCGCAGCGGCTGATCGAGAGCGGTGCCGTGCAGTGGCTCGGCCCCAAAGGCTGGGCCGGCCTGCGCAAGGCCGGCGAAGACCTGCCCGAGGCGGCCGAGCTGCGGGTGACCGACGATGCCGAGCTGCGCTACGTGTCGCGCGGCGGGCTCAAGCTCGAGGGCGCGCTGGCGCGCAGCGGCCTGAAGGTGGCCGGCTGGACCTGCCTCGACGTGGGACAGAGCACCGGCGGTTTCACCGACGTGCTGCTGCAGCAGGGGGCCACGCGCGTGGTCGGGTTCGATGTGGGCCACGGGCAGTTGCACGAGCGGCTGCGTGGCGACGCGCGGGTGGTGGCGCTCGAAGGACTGCACGTGCGGGAACTGGCGGGTTCGGCCTTGCAGGCGCATGCGCCTGCCGGCGGCTTCGACCTCGTGGTGGCCGACCTGTCGTTCATCTCGCTCACCGGCGTGCTGCCGCACCTGGCACCCTGGTTGAAGCCCCGCGGCCACGCATTGCTGCTGGTCAAGCCGCAGTTCGAGGTCGGGCCGCAGCACGTGGGCAAGGGTGGCCTGGTGAAGGACGCCGCGCTGTATCCCAAGGTCGAAGCCGCGGTGCGCGAGGCCTGCGCCGCATTGCACTGGACGGTGCACGACTATTTTTCGAGCGCCATCGCCGGTGGGGATGGCAACCAGGAATTCCTTGTCTGGGCCCAGGGTCCGGAAACGAAAGCGTGACAGCGATGAACGACAACACCCCGGGCCGGCTGCCCATCAGCATCGAGTTCTTTCCTCCCAAGACACCCGAGGGCGTCGAGAAGCTGCGCGGCGTGCGCCAGCAGCTCTACACACTCAAGCCGGAGTTCTGCTCGGTGACCTATGGCGCCGGCGGCTCCACCCAGAGCGGCACGCTGTCCACGGTGCGCGAGATCATCGCCGAGGGCGTGCCGGGCGCACCGCACTTCTCGTGCATCGGCGCGAGCCGCGACAGCATCCGCGAGCAGCTGGCGAGCTTCCGCACCGCGGGCATCCGCCGCATCGTCGCGCTGCGCGGCGACCTGCCCTCCGGCTACGGCGGCTTCGGCGAGTTTCGCTATGCCAGCGACCTGGTGGCCTTCATCCGCGCCGAGACGGGTGACCACTTCCACATCGAGGTGGCGGCGTACCCCGAAACCCACCCGCAGGCCAAGTCCCCCGAGGCCGACCTCAAGGCCTTCGTCACCAAGGTGAAGGCCGGTGCCAGCTCGGCCATCACCCAGTACTTCTTCAACAGCGACGCCTACCTCCGCTTCGTCGACGACGCCCGCAAGGCCGGCGTCGAGGTGCCGATCGTGCCGGGCATCATGCCCATCACCAACTCGTCGCAGCTGATCCGCTTTTCAGAAGCCTGCGGTGCCGAGATCCCGCGCTGGATCCGCCTGCGGCTCGAGAGCTTCGGGGACGACAAGGCCTCGATCCAGGCGTTCGGCCTGGATGTGGTGAGCCAACTGTGCGAGAAGCTGCGTACGGCGGGCGTGCCGGGGATCCACTTCTACGCGATGAACCAGGCCACCGCGACGATCGAGGTCTGCAAGCGGCTGGGGTGGTGAGCGCATCGCGCAGTGGTCCCGCTGCGCGCCCGATCCCCGCTGCCGCGGGGCCCCTCTTTACGCGCTCCGCGGTCCCGCGATGAACCAGGCCACCGCGACGATCGAGGTCTGCAAGCGGCTGGGGTGGT
>CAMLNA010000288.1 GCA_946481025.1 uncultured Rivibacter sp. | reverse complement strand
GGGCGAACGCCTTCGTCTCGATCGGCGAGATCGAGCTCATGTCCACCACGATCTTTCCCTTCGTCAGCCCCGACGCCACGCCGTTCTCGCCGAACAGCACGGTTTCGACGTCGGGCGTGTCCGGCACCATGGTGAACACGATCTCCGACTGCCGCGCCACCTCGGCGCCGCTCGCGCAGCGCCTGGCCGATGTAGCGGCGATGGCCTCGGGCAGCTCGCTGCGGGTGTGCACGTGCAGCTGGTGGCCCGCTTCGATGAGGTGCAGCGCCATCGGCGTGCCCATGATGCCGAGGCCGATGAATCCGATGTTCATGTGTGATCTCCTGCTTTCATTCAATAGGAATCCGAAGCCTTGGGCGGCGGTGCCAGCCCTGAGCGCATGCGCGCCATCACCGCCTGGGCGCCCGCCGCGATGAGCCGCGCGTCGGAGCTGATGGTGACGAACTGGAAGCCCTTGGCGATGCGCCCCAGCGCCGCCTCCGGCGTGCCGTTGTGGATGCCGGCCACGACCCCATGCGCCTTGGCGCGCTCGACGATGTGATCGATGGCCTGCGCCGCCTTCGGGTCCACGTCGTCGAAGGTCGGCTTGCAGCCCAGCGAAAGCGACAGGTCGGACGGCCCGATGTAGATGGCGTCCAGCCCCTCGACCGACAGGATGTCGTCGAGGTTGTCCAGCGCCTGCGCGGTCTCGATCATCGCGAAGCGCACGATGGTGTCGTTGGCATGCTGCGGGTAGTCGGCACCACCGTACAGCAGCGCGCGCACCGGGCCGAAGCTGCGCGTGCCGCGCGGCGCATAGCTCGTGTACGCCACGAACTTCTGCGCGTCTTCACGGGTGTTGACCATCGGGCAGATCACGCCGTAGGCCCCCGCATCGAGCGTCTTCATCAGGATGCCGGGCTCCAGCCACGGCACGCGCACCACCGGCACGGTGGCCGTGGTGGAGATCGCCTGCAGCATGGTGACCATGGCCTGGTAGTCCACCACGCCGTGCTGCAGGTCGATGGTGAGGCTGTCCCAGCCCTGGTGGGCCATCGTCTCGGCTGAAAAGCCGTTTGGAATGGCGAGCCAGCCATTCACCGCCGCACCCCCGCGCTTCCACAGCGCGCGCAAACCGTTTTCTCTCATCGTCAGGTCTCCAGCAGGCTGATCAATCGGCTGACCACGGCACCGGCGTCTTCAGCCGGCCCGTGGTGAAAAAACTGTGCAGGTTCTCGACCACCAGGTCGGCCATCGCGGCACGGGTCTCCTCGGTGCCGCTGGCGATGTGCGGGCACAGCACCACGTTGTCGAGCGTGAGCAGGGCTTCGGGCACCCGGGGTTCGTCCGCAAAGACGTCCAGGCCCGCGCCGGCGATGCGCTTGTCGGCGAGCGCGCGCACCAGCGCCTGCTCATCGACCACGCTGCCGCGGGCCACGTTGACCAGGAAGCCGTGCGGGCCCAGCGCGTCGAGCACGCCGGCATCGACAAGGTGAAACGTCGATGCCCCGCCGGCCGTGGTGACCACGAGGAAGTCGCACCAGCGCGCCAGGGCCAGCGGCGTGGCGTAGTAGGCGTAGGGGGCGTCCGCCGCGGGCCGCGTGTTGCAGTAGCCCACCTGCATGCCGAAGCCGCTCGCACGCTGCGCCACGGCCCGGCCGATGCGGCCCATGCCCAGGATGCCGAGCTTCTTGCCGCTCACGCGCGTGGCGATCGGGAAGCGCCGCTTGAGCCATTCGCCGCGCCGCACGAAACGGTCGGAGGCGGCCACGCCGCGCGCCACGTCGAGCAGCAGCGCGAAGGCCAGGTCGGCCACGCAGTCGTTCAGCACGTCGGGCGTGTTGCTGACCTTCACACCGCGGCGGCATGCCGCCTGCTCGTCGTACTTTTCGTAGCCCACGCCAAAGCCTGCGATGACCTTGAGGTTGGGCAAGGCCTCGATCAGCTCGGCACTGGCGCCCAGCGGGGCCGAGGTGACGACGCCGTCGAAGGCCGCGCCATGCGCGGCCAGGAAGGCATCGCGGTCGGCCTCCTCGTACAGGCGGTGCAGTTCGTAGGTTTCGGCCAGCCGCGCCTCGAGCGCGGCCTGCGGCAGCTTGCCGTTCACCAGCAATCGAGGGCGCGGGTTCATGGCCGGGTCCTCAGTTGACCTGCACGCCGCCCTGGGCCACCACGGCCGCCCAGTTCTTGCGCTCGCGCTCGAAGAACGTGGCGAACTCGGGCGGCGTCATCGTGTGGACCTCGGCGCCCTGCGAGACGAGGCGCTCGCGCACTTCGGGCAGACGGATGATGCGCGTGAGTTCGGCCGCGAGGCGATTCACCACCGCCGGCGGCGTGCCCGCCGGCATCAGCACGCCTTGCCAGGTGCCCGACTCGAAGCCCTTGACGCCCTGCTCGGCCAGCGTCGGCACGTTGGACAGCAGCGGCACGCGGGTGGACTTGGACACGCCGATCACCTTGAGCTTGCCCGACTGCACGTGCGGCAGGGTGGCCAGCATGCCGTTCATCAGCACCTGGGTCTGGCCGGCCACCGTGTCGCCGATGGCCTGCGAGCCGCCCTTGTAGGGGATGTATTCCCACTTGGCCTTGGTCGCCTTCTCGACCGCCACGCCGGCGAGGTGCGGTGCGCTGCCGATGGCGGTGACGGCGAAGTCGATCTTGCTCTTCTGCGAAAGGGCCACCAGCTCCTGCAGGTTGCTGGCCGGCACCGACGGGTGCACCACCAGCAGGTGCGGCGAATAGGCCAGCATGGTCACGCCGCGCAGGT
>CAMLNA010000287.1 GCA_946481025.1 uncultured Rivibacter sp. | reverse complement strand
GTACGGGGGAGAAACAATCCTCTCCATTGATGACTCCCCCCGAATGAGCCATCGCCACGGGCCCCGGCTGGCGCTACATATGCGGCCATGCTGCTTCGACCTGTCGTCATCGCCGCGTCCGTCATGAGCCTGTTGCTGGCTGGCGCCGCCGCGCGCGCGGCCTCGGCGGGCGGCGACGTGAAGGTCGGCTCCGCCCATGCCATCGTGGTGGACGAGGCCACCGGCGAAGTGCTCTTCAACAAGAACGCCGCCGCCACCGCGCCCATCGCCTCGCTCACCAAGCTGATGACCGCGATGGTCGTGCTCGATGCGAAACAGGACCCGCAGGAAGAACTGCGCATCGAAGAGGCCGACACCGACCGCCTGAAGCACACCCGCAGCGGCGTGCCGGTCGGGGCGGTGCTCACGCGCACAGCATTGCTCGAGCTTGCGCTGATGGCCTCCGACAACCGCGCCGCCGCCGCGCTGGCGCGCCACTATCCCGGCGGCCACGCCGCCTTCAACCAGGCGGTGCGGCGCAAGATCGCGGCGCTGGCGATGACCAGCACCACCATCGAGGAGCCCACCGGCCTTTCGCCCCACAACGTGTCGAATGCGCACGACATGGCGAAGCTGCTGCGCGCGGCTGCGGGCTATGCCGAGATCTCCCGCATCACCAGCCTGTACCGCCACACCACGCTGGTCAACGGCGAGCCGCGCGAGGTGCGCAACACCAACTGGCTGCTGGGCGAGCCGGGCTGGGAGATCCTGTTGTCGAAGACCGGCTTCACCCGCGAGGCCGGTCGCTGCCTGACCATGCGCCTGCGCACCGGCGGTCGCACGGTGCTGATGGTCCTGATGGGCGCGGGCGGCTCCGCGGAGCGCATCCTCGACGCAGTCAACATCCGCCGCTGGCTGGGGGGCGCCGCCGCGGCGCTGGGCATCGCCGCGGCGCCTGCGGCCCCGGGGACGCAGCGCTTGGCCAGCGCGGCCAGGCCCGCGGCCCGCGTGACGCCGCTGCTCATCGCACGCGCCGGCGGCTACCGCCGTGGCGATGGCGCGCTGCAGCCCACGCCGGAGCAGCTGGCGGCGCTGGCGGCGGCCGCGGAGGCCGCCGAGTCGCAAGAAGGTGGCGGCGAAGAAGAACGCGCCGAAAGCGAAGCACCCGGGGCCGGAGAGCCCGCGGTGCCGCAGACCGTGGCGCCTGCGGACGCCGCCAATCCCGCCGGCGACGAAGGCGAGTGACGCCGCCGCGGCGCGAGCGCCTTTCGCCTACAGCACCAGCAGCGCGCGAAAGTCGTTCACGTTGGTGAACGTGGGGCCGGGCACCACCAGGTCGTCCAGGGCCGCAAAGAAGCTGTAGACGTCGTTGCGGTCGAGGAACTCCTGCGCCTTGAGGCCCTGGTCAGCGGCGCGTGCCAGCGTGTCGGGTGACACGATGGCCCCTGCGTTGTCTTCCACGCCGTCGATGCCGTCGGTGTCGGCGGCAAGCACCCACACCCCCGGCTGCCCCTGCAGCGCGATGCCGCAGCCGAGCAGGAACTCGCTGGCGCGTCCTCCGCGGCCGCCCTTGTGCTTCACCGTGACGGTGGTTTCGCCGCCCGAGAGGATGACGCAGGGTCGCGCGAACGGCTGGCCGTGCCGGGCCACCGCGCGCGCCAGCGCCGCGTGCACCTTGCCCACCTCGCGCGACTCGCCTTCGATCTCGTCGGACAGGATGTGCGCCGCGATGCCCGCCTGCCGCGCGAGCGCCGCGGCGGCCTCGAGTGACTGCTGCGGCGTGGCGATCATGTGCACTTCGTGGCCGGCAAACGCCGCATCGCCCGGCTTGGGCGTTTCGAACGCGCCGCTCTCGAGCCCGGCGCGCGCGGCCGGCGGGACGTCGATGCCGTAGCGCAGGAGGATGGCCAGCGCATCCGAGCAGGTGGTCGCGTCGGCCACGGTGGGGCCGCTGGCGATGACGGCCGGCTCGTCGCCCGGCACGTCGGAGATGAGCAGCGTGACCACCTTGGCCGGCGCGCACATGGCCGCGAGCCGCCCGCCCTTGATGGCCGACAGGTGCTTGCGCACGCAGTTCATCTCGTCGATGGCCGCGCCGCTTTTCAGCAGCGCCTTGTTGATGGCCTGCTTCTCTTCGAGCGTGATGCCTTCGGCCGGCAGCGCGAGCAGCGCCGAGCCGCCGCCCGAGACGAGGCACAGCACGAGGTCGTCGGCGGTGAGGCCTTTCGTGAGCTCGACGATGCGCTGCGCGGCACGGCGGCCGGCTTCGTCGGGCACCGGGTGGGCGGCTTCCACGACTTCGAGTCGGGCCCGGCCCTGCTGCTGCAGCGTCCGGTAGGCGGGTGGCACGTGGTCGTAGCGGGTCACGACCAGGCCGGAAAGGGGGGCGTCCTGCGGCCACATCGCGTCGACCGCTTCGGCCATCGCACCGCCGGCCTTGCCGGCGCCGAGCACCAGCGTGCGGCCCTTCGGGGGCTTGGGGAGGTGCGCAGCGATGCTGTGGGCAGGCAGTGCGCGCTGGACCGCGGTGTCGTAGAGCGCGCGGAGGAATTTGCGGGGCTCGGTTTGAGGCGAGGGAATGGGCTTCATGCGCGGATCATCGCAAACGAGGTCTCGGGTGCCCATCAGCAGTCTCCACAGTTGGATGCGAAAGCCAGTTCATTCACCGCGGAGGCATTCGGCAGCTCCGCACATGCGGCGCGCGCTCCCGCTGAAGCAGCCTCACCCCTGCGCCACCTCATGCGCGGCCATCAGCTCCAGCGCCTTCACCAGCGCCGAGTGATC
>CAMLNA010000286.1 GCA_946481025.1 uncultured Rivibacter sp. | reverse complement strand
CGATCATGCGGCGCAGCTTCTGCGCCTGCAGGTAGTAGGCGTCGTAGTAGCCATGGCTCAGCACGTAGGTGCCGATCATGATGCGGCGCTTGACCTCGTCGCCGAAGCCTTCAGACCGGCTCTTCTTGTACATGTCGAGCAGGTCCTTGTACTCCTTCGCGCGGTGGCCGTAGCGCACCCCGTCGAAGCGGCTCAGATTCGAGCTGGCCTCGGCCGGCGCGATGATGTAGTACACCGGAATCGACAGCTCGGTGCGCGGCAGCGACACGTCCACCAGCGTCGCGCCGAGCTTCTCGAACTCGGCCAGCGACGCGCGCACCGCCTGCGAAACGTCGGCGGCGACGCCCTCGCCGAAGAACTCCTTCGGCAGGCCGATGCGCAGGCCCTTCAGCGGTTGAGCGGCCGTGGCGCCTTCGCGCACCGAACGCAGCGCCGCCGCGAAGTCGTCCACCGGCCGGTCGGCCGACGTGGCATCGCGCTCGTCGAAGCCGCTCATCGCCTGCAGCAGCAGCGCGCAATCTTCGGCGGTGCGCGCCATCGGGCCGGCCTGGTCGAGGCTGGACGCGAACGCGATCATCCCGTAGCGCGAACAGCGACCGTAGGTCGGCTTGATGCCGGTGACGTTGCACAGCGAGGCCGGCTGGCGCACCGAGCCGCCCGTGTCGGTGCCGGTAGCGGCCGGCACCAGCCCGGCCGCCACCGCGGCGGCCGAGCCGCCCGAGGAACCGCCGGTGATGCGTGTCGTGTCCCACGGGTTGCGTGCCACACCGTAGGCCGAGTTCTCGTTGCTGCCGCCCATCGCGAACTCGTCGCAGTTGAGCTTGCCGAGCGTCACGGCACCAGCGCCGGCCAGCTTCGCCACCACGGTGGCGTCGAACGGGCTGCGGTAGCCGGCCAACATCTTCGAGGCGGCCGTGCTGGGAAAGTCGGTCGTGACGTAGATGTCCTTGTGGGCCAGCGGCACCCCCGTCAGCGGGCCCGCCGGTCCTTGCGCGCGCCGAGCGTCGGCCGCTTCGGCCTGCTTCAGCGCGACCGACTCGTCGGTGCACAGGAAGGCGCCAAGCTGTTCATGCTTCGCAACCCGTGCAAGAAAGTGCTTCGTCAATTCGACGCTCGAGACGGCTTTCGCGTCCAGCTGGCGGCCGAGTTCGGCCACCGTCATGCGGTGCAGATCCATCGCTGCGGCCCCTTACTCGATGACCTTGGGCACGAGGAAGAGCCCGTCTTCCACGGCCGGTGCGCTGCGCTGGTTCGCCTCGCGCTGGTCGGTCTCGGTGACCGCGTCCTCGCGCAGGCGCAGGGCCACGTCCTGCACGGCCGACAGCGGCGTGTAGAGCGGCTCGACACCGGTCGTGTCGACCGCGCGCATCTGCTCGACGATGGAGAAAAAGCCGTTGAGCTGCTGCAGCATCGCCGCCTGTTCCTCGCCGCTCAGCTCGAGCCGGGCGAGATGGGCGATGCGGCTGACGTCATCTGAAGTCAGGGCCATGTAAATAAGTTGGTTTTTGGGTGGTTCCCGCAAGGATGGGCGCGGGATTGATCGGGTATTATCGCCCGTTATCCACAGCCGGCCCGATTGCTGAGCGCCTGAGGTCTTTACCCGTCATGGCCCCTGCAATCCGCGCCGGTTTCGTGCTGAAAAGCGCGCAAAAGGGCACATCGATGTGCCCCGGAGCGGTTCCGGAGAAAACCCGAAAAACACTTGGTCGCGCCTGCTGCCACGCCAGTTGCTCACAGCCCGGGCCGGCCTCCCCGACACTCAACATGTTCGAATCCATTCGTCGCTACTTCTCGACGGACCTCGCCATCGACCTCGGCACCGCGAACACCCTGATCTACGTGCGCGGCAAGGGCATCGTGCTCGACGAACCCTCGGTCGTCGCGATCCGCCACGAAGGCGGCCCCAACGGCAAGAAAACCATCCAGGCGGTCGGCGCCGAGGCCAAGGCGATGCTCGGCAAGGTGCCCGGCAACATCGAGGCCATCCGCCCGATGAAGGACGGCGTGATCGCCGACTTCACCGTCACCGAGCAGATGCTCAAGCAGTTCATCAAGATGGTCCACCCGCGCTCGGTGCTCAAGCCCAGCCCGCGGATCATCATCTGCGTGCCCTGCGGCTCCACCCAGGTCGAGCGCCGCGCGATCCGAGAATCCGCGCTCGGCGCCGGCGCCTCCGAGGTCTACCTGATCGAAGAACCCATGGCCGCAGCCATCGGTGCCGGCCTGCCGGTCTCCGAAGCCTCCGGCTCCATGGTCGTCGACATCGGCGGCGGCACCACCGAGGTGGGCGTCATCTCGCTCGGCGGCATGGTCTACAAGGGCAGCGTGCGCGTCGGCGGCGACAAGTTCGATGAAGCCATCATCAACTACATCCGCCGCAACTACGGCATGCTGATCGGCGAGCCCACCGCCGAGGCGATCAAGAAGGAGATCGGCTCCGCCTTCCCCGGCTCCGAGGTCAAGGAGATGGAAGTGAAGGGCCGCAACCTCTCCGAAGGCGTGCCGCGCAGCTTCACGATCAGCTCCAACGAGATCCTCGAGGCGCTGACCGACCCGCTGAACCAGATCGTCTCGTCCGTGAAGAACGCGCTCGAGCAGACGCCGCCCGAACTGGGCGCCGACATCGCCGAGCGCGGCATGATGCTGACCGGCGGCGGCGCGCTGCTGCGCGACCTCGACCGCCTGCTCGCCGAGGAAACGGGCCTGCCCGTGCTGGTGGCCGAAGACCCGCTGACCTGCGTGGTGCGCGGTTGCGGCATGGCGC
>CAMLNA010000285.1 GCA_946481025.1 uncultured Rivibacter sp. | reverse complement strand
CCGACCCGCTGAACCAGATCGTCTCCAGCGTGAAGAACGCGCTCGAGCAGACCCCTCCGGAGCTGGGTGCCGACATCGCCGAGCGCGGCATGATGCTCACCGGCGGCGGTGCGCTGCTGCGCGACCTCGACCGGCTGCTGGCCGAAGAAACCGGCCTGCCGGTGCTGGTGGCCGAGGACCCGCTGACCTGCGTGGTGCGCGGCTGCGGCATGGCGCTCGAGCGCATGGAGCGGCTGGGCTCGATCTTCACTTCCGAGTAAGCCCACCCCATGCGCAACAGGAGGCCGGCTGCGATCCGAGTGGCCGGCTTCTGTGCTTCAAGATTCGTGGTGTCGCGCTAGTTCAGAGACGACATGCCGCTCGGTACCCTCGACCGCACCCCGCCGCCCTTCTTCAAGCAGGGCTACTCGGCCTTCACGCGGCTCATCTTCTTCTCGGCGCTGGCGTTGTTCCTCATGGTGGCCGACACCCGCTTCGCAGTGACCCAGCCGCTGCGCGCCGTGGTGGCCACCGTGCTCCACCCGGTGGAGCTGGCCCTGCTGGCGCCGGTGAAGATGTTCCAGGGCGGGCACGAATACCTGGCCGGGCTCTCGGCCGCCCGCGAGGGCGAAACCGCGGCGCGGGAGCTGCTGGCCAAGCAGGCCGAGCGCGTCACCCGCATGGAACAGCTGGAGCAGGAGAACACCCGCCTGCGCGGCCTGCTCGACCTGCGGCCGCGCCTGTCGGTGCAGTCGCAGACGGCCGAGGTGCTGTACGACACCGCCGACCCCTACACCCGCCGCGTGGTCATCGACCGCGGCGCCACGCAGGGCGTCGAGCGCGGCTCGCCGGTCATCAACGAGGCCGGCGTGCTGGGCCAGGTCACGCGCGTCTACCCGCTCACCTCCGAAGTCACGCTGCTCACTGACCGCGACGCGGCCATTCCGGTGCTCAACGTGCGTTCGCAGGGCCGCGGCGCCGCCTATGGCGACCCGGGCAGCACCCCCATCGGCGGCGGCATGGAGCTGCGCTTCATGGCCGGCAACGCCGACGTGCAGCCCGGCGACCTGCTCCACACCTCCGGGGTGGATGGCATCTACCCGCCGGGGCTGCCGGTGGCCAAGGTGGTGAAGGTGGACCGCCGGGCCGATTCGGCCTTCGCCAAGATCGTGCTGGCGCCCATCGCCGTGCCCGACGGCGCCCGCCACGTGCAGGTGCTGCAGCCGGTGGGCGCGCAGCTGCCGGCGCGGCCGGCCCCGGCCGAGGCCGCAGCATCGGCGCCGGCACCGGCTGCCGCACGCAAGGGGGCGCGCAAACCATGATGCCGCGCGGCTCCGACCAGCTGCTGCTGCCGGTCAACCCGGTGTTCATGTGGGCGTCGCTGCTGGGCGCGCTGGCGCTCAACCTGATCCCCCTCGGCCGGGTGGCCGCCATGCCCGATTTCCTGGCGCTGGTGCTGGTGTTCTGGAACGTGCACCAGCCGCGCCGGGTGGGCGTGGGCGCGGCCTTCGTGTTCGGCCTGCTGATGGACGTGCACGAGGGGGCACTGCTGGGCCAGCACGCGCTGGCGTACACGCTGCTTTCGTACTTCGCGATCACCATCCACCGCCGGCTGCTGTGGTTCACCGTGCCTTCGCAGGCGGTGCAGATCCTGCCGCTGTTCTTCGCGGCGCACGCGGTGTCGCTCGTCGTGCGCTTGTTGGCAGGTGGCAGCTTCCCGGGGTGGAACCTCATGTTCGCGCCGTTCATCGAAAGCCTGCTGTGGCCGGTGGCGTCGGTGATGCTGCTGGCGCCGCAGCGCCGCCCCCCCGACCCCGACGAGAACCGCCCACTTTGAGATGGCCCACCCCCGTAGCGCCTTCGGCGCTCCCCCTCCAGGGGGCGCCGCTGGCGGACCGGCAGAGCCGGTTCCGCGGCGGCCGCTTGGAGGAGTAGGCTCGCATGGGTTCTTGCTGCGTGCTGAAGGCTTGACGTGACCGAACTGAAGAACGTCGAACAGGAGCTGAGCCGCTTCCGCCTGCGGTTGTTCGCGGCGGCGGCCTTCGTGCTCGTCGGCTTCGGTCTGCTGGCGGCGCGGCTGGTGTTCCTGCAGATCTACAAGCACGAGGAGCTGTCCACGCAGGCCGAGGCCAACCGCATCGCGGTGGTGCCCATCGTGCCCAACCGAGGACTCATCGTCGACCGCCATGGCGTCGTGCTGGCCAACAACTACTCGGCCTACACGCTCGAGATCACGCCCGCCAAGCTCGACGCCGACCTCGAGGCCACCATCGACCAGCTGGCCGAGGTCATCGAGATCCAGCCGCGCGACCGTCGCCGCTTCAAGCGGCTCATGGACGAAAGCAAGAGCTTCGAGTCGCTGCCCATCCGCACCAAGCTCACCGACGAGGAGGTGGCGCGCTTCACCGCGCAGCGCTTCCGCTTCCCGGGCGTGGACATCAAGGCCCGGCTGTTCCGCAACTACCCCTACGGCCAGCTCGCCAGCCACGTGCTGGGCTACATCGGGCGCATCAACCAGAAGGAAAAGGAAGCCATCGAGGACTCGGAGGACGCGGCCAACTACCGCGGCACCGACTACATCGGCAAGCTGGGCATCGAGCAGAACTACGAAAGCGAGCTGCACGGCATCACCGGCTTCGAGGAGGTCGAGACCAGCGCCGGCGGGCGGGCGGTGCGCCGGCTCAAGTCCAACCCGGCCACGCCGGGCAACACGGTGCGCCTGTCCATCGACATCAAGCTGCAGGCGCTGATCGAGGAGCTGTTCGGCGACCGCCGCGGCGCGCTGGTGGCGATCGACCCGCGCAACGGCGAGGTGCTGGCCTTCGTCAGCAAGCC
>CAMLNA010000284.1 GCA_946481025.1 uncultured Rivibacter sp. | reverse complement strand
AGGAAGTGCTCGACTCGGGGCTGCGCGGACGCGGCGGCGCGGCGTTCCCGGCCGGCATCAAGTGGCGCACCGTGGCGCAGACGGCTTCCGACCAGAAGTACGTCGTCTGCAACGCCGACGAAGGCGACTCCGGCACCTTCGCCGACCGCATGCTGATCGAAGGCGACCCGTTCCTGCTGGTCGAGGGCATGGCGATCGCCGCGCTGGCCGTGGGCGCCAGCAAGGGTTTCGTCTACATCCGATCGGAGTACCCGCACGCGATCGCCACCTTCGAACGCGCGCTGCAGCGCGCCCGGGAAGACGGCGTGCTGGGCCGCTCGCTGCTCGGCTCGAACGAGCCGTTCGACATCGAGGTCCGGGTGGGCGGCGGCTCCTACGTGTGCGGCGAGGAAACCGCGATGCTCGAAAGCCTGGAGGGCAGGCGCGGCATCGTGCGGGCCAAGCCGCCGCTGCCCGCGGTGAGCGGCCTGTTCGGCAAGCCGACCGTCATCAACAACGTGCTGACCTTCGCCGCGGTGCCCACGATCCTGGAAAGGGGTGCGGCCTTCTACAAGGGCTTCGGCACCGGCCGCTCGCTCGGCACCCTGCCCTTCCAGCTGGCCGGCAACGTGCGCCACGGCGGCCTGTTCGAGCTGCCGTTCGGCATGAGCCTGCGCGAGCTGGTGTTCGACGTCGGCGGCGGCACCGCCAGCGGCCGGCCGGTGAAGGCGATCCAGGTGGGCGGCCCGCTGGGTGCCTACGTGCCCGAGTCGCAGTGGGACCTGCCGCTGGACTACGACGCCTACACCGCGAAGAGCCTGGTGCTGGGCCACGGCGGCGTGGTCGTGCACGACGACACCGCCGACATGGCGCAGCTCGCACGCTTCGCGATGGAGTTCTGCGCCATCGAGTCGTGCGGCAAGTGCACGCCGTGCCGCATCGGCTCCACGCGCGGCGTGGAGGTCATCGACCACATCGTGAGCAACCGCAACCGGCCGCACCAGGTGCGGCTGCTGCGCGACCTGTGCGACACCATGCTGGCCGGCAGCCTGTGCGCGATGGGCGGCATGACGCCCTACCCGGTGCTGTCCGCGCTCGATCACTACCCCGAGGACTTCGGCCTCCTGGACGACGACCAGCAGGCCGCCTGAAGCACACCCAGAAAGACGACGCATGCAGCCCCAGAACGAAGTCGACTACGGGACTCCCAAGCGCGAGTCCGCCACCGAGGTCACGCTCGAGATCGACGGCCAGACCGTCACCGTGCCGGCCGGCACGTCGCTGATGCGGGCGGCCGCCGAGGCGGGCGTCGGGGTGCCCAAGCTGTGCGCCACCGACAGCCTGGAGCCTTTCGGCTCCTGCCGGCTGTGCCTGGTGGAGATCGAAGGCCGCCGCGGCTTCCCGGCCTCGTGCACCACGCCGGCCGAAGCCGGCATGAAGGTGCGCACGCACAGCGACAAGCTGGCCAAGCTCCGTCACGACGTGATGGAGCTCTACATCTCCGACCACCCGCTCGACTGCCTCACCTGTTCGGCCAACGGCGACTGCGAACTGCAGGACATGGCCGGCGCGGTGGGCCTGCGCAACGTGCGCTACGGCTTCGAGGGCGCCAACCACCTGCAGGCGAAGAAGGACGAGTCCAACCCCTACTTCACCTACGACCCCAGCAAGTGCATCGTCTGCAACCGCTGCGTGCGCGCCTGCGAGGAAACCCAGGGCACCTTCGCGCTCACCATCAGCGGCCGCGGCTTCGAGTCGCGCGTATCGCCGGGCCAGGACCAGGCCTTCATGGACAGCGAGTGCGTGAGCTGCGGCGCCTGCGTGCAGGCCTGCCCCACCGCCACCCTGCAGGACAAGAGCGTGATCTCGCTGGGCATGCCCACTCGCAGCCTCGTCACCACCTGCGCCTATTGCGGCGTGGGCTGCGGCTTCAAGGCCGAGGTGAAGGGCGAGCAGGTGGTGCGCATGACGCCCTGGAAGGACGGCAAGGCCAACGAGGGCCATTCGTGCGTGAAGGGCCGTTTCGCCTGGGGCTATGCCACCCACAAGGACCGCATCACCAAGCCGATGATCCGCCGCAGGATCACCGACCCGTGGCAGGAGGTGAGCTGGGACGAGGCCATCGCCCATGCGGCTGGCGAGTTCCGGCGCATCCAGGCGCAGCACGGGCGCGAGTCGGTCGGCGGCATCACCTCCTCGCGCTGCACCAACGAAGAGAGCTACCTGGTGCAGAAGCTGGTGCGTGCCGGCTTCGGCAACAACAACGTGGACACCTGCGCGCGGGTGTGCCACTCCCCCACCGGCTACGGACTCAAGCAGACCTTCGGCGAGTCGGCCGGCACGCAGACCTTCAAGTCGGTGGAGCGCTCCGACGTGATCATGGTGATCGGCGCCAACCCGAGCGACGCCCACCCGGTGTTCGCCTCGCGCATGAAGAAGCGCCTGCGCGAGGGCGCCCGGCTGATCGTGATCGACCCGCGGCGCATCGACCTCGTCTCCTCCGCGCATGTGAAGGCCGACTTCCACCTGCAGCTCAAGCCCGGCACCAACGTGGCCGTCGTCACGGCGCTGGCGCACGTGATCGTCACCGAGGAGCTGCTGGCCAGCGAGTTCATCGCCGAGCGTTGTGAAGCGCGTTCGTTCGAGCAGTGGCGCGAGTTCGTCGCCCGGCCCGAGAACTCCCCGGAGGCCATGGAGGCGATGACCGGCGTGCCGGCCGCCCAGCTGCGCGGCGCCGCGCGGCTCTATGCCTGCGGCAATGCCGAAGGCCTGCTCGGCGAGCGCCGGCCCAACGGCGCCATCTACTACGGCCTGGGCGTGACCGAGCACGCCCAGGGCTCCACCATGGT
>CAMLNA010000283.1 GCA_946481025.1 uncultured Rivibacter sp. | reverse complement strand
CGCGTCTGCACCCGCTCCGCCGGCATCCCCTTGACCATGCAGGTCGCATTCTTCGTGTCGGCCAGGTAGATGGGGCGGCGCTGCTTGTCGTGGCCGCGCAGCTTCAGCCCCTGGGCGGTGAGGTCGTTGGGAAACTGCACGTCGTTCTCTTCCAGCACCAGCCGCCCTTCCTGCCAGCAGCGCACCTGGTAGAGCGTGCCCTTCGGCTGGCTGGCGGCCGCGGCGGTGGCGGCGTCGAAGCCGTTCTTGCGGTCTTCGGTCGTGACCCCGGCGCGGGTGATGCCGGCCACCAGCGGCAGCAGGCAGCAGGCCCCGGCGGCCAGCGCAATGGCGCGCTTCCTACTTGGGTTGGACATGGAAGTACTCCTGGGCGATGTTGCCGCCGCTCACGGTGACGAAGGCTTCGCGCAGCTGCTCGAGGCTGGCGATGGGCAGGGGTTCGAAGTCGACGCCGGCAAAGCTGCCGGGCAGGTCGGCCATGATGTCGCGCTCGGTGGCGAAACACGACACGGTCTCGGGCTTGGCGCGCGGGTTCATGCGGATCTCGAAGCGCATGGCGCCCGGCAGCTGCAGCCCGCGGCCGGCTTCGACCCGCGAGTCCTTGCGGAAGCGGTTCGGGAAGAAGCGGCTGATCTGCAGGTTCTCGTCCTGCAGGTAGCAGTAGACGTGGGCGTTGCGCGTGGGCATGACCGACAGCAGCACCGGCTCGCCGCCCGCAAAGCGGGTCACGTTGTTGAGCGTGCCCAGCTGCAGGGCCAGCCGGCCGCCACTGGCCGCTGCGGCACCTGCCGCTGCGGCGGCCTTGCTGCCGGCCGAAGGTGCAGCCGCTGCGGCCGCAGCCGCGGCGGGAGCCGCAGCAACGGCGGGGGCCACCGCTTCGCTCACCACCGGCTCCACCCGGGCCGACACCTCGCGGTGGTTGGCCGACAGGTAGGCCTGGAAGAAGTCGTAGCTCAGCTTGGGCTCCCGCGAGAGGCCCAGCGCCTCGCGGTAGCGCGCCACGGCCTCCTTGATCTGCGGGTTCACCACACCGTCGATCGGGCCGTCGTACACGCGGCGCGCGCGCATCTGCTGCTGGAAGTACTCGATGATCTCGGTGGGGTTGGCAAGCATGGCGTCGTACCAGTCGCGCATCTCGCTTTGCACCGCCTCGTCGTTGTTGCTCGCGCCCAGGCAGCTCCAGTAGGGCACCTTGGCCAGGCGGCCGAAGAGTTCGATGGCGGCCAGCTCCACCAGCGAGCGCAGCGCCTGCGACTGGCCTTCCTGGGTGGCGGTGGAGAGCGAGAAGTTGATGCCGAACTTGTGGTACTCGGCTTCGCCGTCGAAGCCTTTGCCGGCCTTGAACAGGATGACCGAGTTGCGCGACGCGACGCCCGGCACCACGCCGAGGTCCTGCGTCGACAGCATGGTGAGGTCGATGCCCAGCACCGAGGCCTGCGAGGTGGAGGCATAGCCCAGGCCGAGGTAGGGCGTGATGCTCACGCCGGCATCGACGTTGCGGCGCACGATGGCGTCGTCGAACTGGCTGATGGAGCCGCGCAGCGAATACTGCGGCACCACCGAGAAGTGCTCGCGGCGCAGGGCCTGGAACAGGAAGCCCACGGTGTTGCCCGAGTCCTGCCCGTAGGCCACCAGGCGGATCGCGCGGCTGCGGCGGGTCATGTCGGACACCGCGGAGATGAGCATGTCCTTGGTGCCGGCGTTGACCTTCTTGGTCTGGTCGGCCAGGTCTTCCACGATCACCGCGACGTCGCGGGTGCCGTATTCGAGCAGCAGGTTGTCCATGCAGCGCAGGCCGTTGGCGAAGCTGGTGATGGACTTGTAGGGCGCCGAGGTCGGGCCGGTCTTCATCTCCTTGGCCTTGGCGGCCACGTGCTTGTCGGCGTCCAGCGAGGCGCAGGCCGACAGGGCGGCCACGCACATGATGAGCGTCGAACGCAGGAACAGGCGGGCGGGAGTGGAGGACTTCATGGCGGGCCTTGGTGAGCGTTGTCGGTCAGCGGCAGCGGTTGTTGGCGTTGATCACGTCGCCGGTGATCACCACCGTGACTTCACGCGGCGTGAAGCCGACGCGCCCGTTGGTATTGATGTTTCCGATGGCGAGCGCGCCGCATTCGGCCACCGGGCTGGCGCCGGCGTCGGACGTGGATCGCTTCAAGTCGCGCGAGGCGGCGCTGCGCTGGCTGCTCGTCTTGGCGCGCTCCAGCGCCAGCTTCGAGAGCATCTCGGGCTCCAGCTCCATCGGCTCGGCATTGGCATTGCCGGCCTGGGCGGCGGCGCAGGCGAGCGCCAGCACGACGGTGAGGCCGGTCAGCAGCAGGGGCTTGTTGATGAACATGGCAGGTTCCTCGAGGTGGGGCAGGCAAACGAAAAGGGCCGAGGCTTCGATGCGAAGCCTCAGGCCCCGGGCGCCGATCTCACTCGATCACGCCGATCTTCAGCTTCTGCTCGTTGCGGCTGCCGCTTTGCGACTGCACGACGTTGCGCGCGTTCACCTGCACGGTGTGGCTGCCCAGGTTCTTGTCGACCTTGCCGATCACCATCGACTGCGTGTTGCGCGAGCCGGACTGGGTCTGGCGGATGTCACGGGCGTTCACGATGGTGCGGCTGGTGCCCAGCGGGGTGTCCATGTCCACCACACCCATTTCGAGCGACTGCTTGTTGCGCGAACCGGTCTGCGACTGGTTCAGGTTGTCGACCGTCACCTGGGACTGGTCGGCGAAGGCGGCGCCGGCGGCAGCGAGGGAGGCGGCGAACAGAATGGTCTTCAGCATGGTGAGCTCCTATCGAAGGTTGAGGTTGAGGTTGCGTTCCGGGTTTCGGTCTGAGCGTTTCGTCTCAGCCTGACCTTCAGTTGCA
>CAMLNA010000282.1 GCA_946481025.1 uncultured Rivibacter sp. | reverse complement strand
GCATCTGCGTGACCAGCAGCTTCAGGAAGCGGTCGGTCTGCTCGCTGGCGGTCTGAACCTTGGTGCCGCTCGCGCTGCCCAGCGCGGTGGCCGCGGAACCCGAGGTGGCGCTGTCGACGGTGCTCATGCTTCAGGCCTTCCTCAGGACTGGCCCAGCTGCAGCGTTTTCAGCAGCAGGCTCTTGGCCGTGTTCATCACTTCGATGTTGTTCTGGTACGAACGCGAGGCCGAGATCATGTTGACCATCTCCTCGACCGCGTTGACGTTGCTGTAGGTCACGTAGCCGCTGGCGTCGGCGCCGGGGTGCTTCGGGTCGTGCACGCGCCGGCCGGGGCTGTTGTCCTCCAGCACGTTGCTCACGCGCACGCCGGCAGCCGGCGCGCCGTTGGCCACCTCGCCCATCAGCGTGGTCTGGAAGACGACCTGGCGTGCCTTGTAGGCCTGGCCATCGGGGCCGGCCACGGTGTCGGCGTTCGCCAGGTTCGAGGCCACCGTGTTCAGGCGCTGCGATTGCGCGCTGACGGCACTCCCCGAGACGTCGAAGATCTGGAACATGCTCATTGGAGCCCCCCGTCCGATGAGTACATCGGCCGGCCCCCCGAGGGGGCGGTGCGGCCCGGCTTGGGAGCGGCCCGGCGCTCGGTCCGCACTCGCTTCGTTCGCCTCATGTCACTCATCCTTGTGTGTGGGACTTCATCGCTTCGGTCATCGTGCGCATGTGGCCGTTGATGAAGCGCAGCGTCGCCTCGTACTTCACCGCGTTCTCGGCAAAGGCCGCGCGCTCGCGGTCGAGGTCGACCGTGTTGCGGTCCAGGCTGTCCTGCGGACCGGTGGCATAGAGCAGCTCGCCTTCGCTGCGCGCGCCGGCCGCCACGCTCATGTGGCCGGCGTTGGTCACCGCCATTGCGCCGGGCGTGGGCACCTGGCCCGTGGCCTCGCGCAGCGCCTTCGCGAAATCCATGTCGCGGGCGATGTAGCCGGGCGTGTCGGCGTTGGCGATGTTCCCCGCGATCAGGCGCTGACGCTCGGCGCGCAGCGTCAATGCCTGCGCATGGAAGTCGAGCGTGGCGGTGAGGCGGTTCATGCTTGGGGATTGTGGGCAGCCGCCTTTGCAACATGAGCCCGAATAACGCGCCCATCACCCGCCAATTCGCGCCACCGCGCATCGGGCGGCGGCGTGACGATGGCGGGATGAAGAAGATCGCCCTCCCCCTGCGTGCCGCCTCCCTCGCCCTGCGCACGTCCGCAGCCGCCGCGGCCACGCTGCTGGCGCTGGGCGCCGCGGCCAACCCGGCGGCGCCGGGCTCATCCGCCGCCGCTGCCGCGGGCATCGACGCCGCATTTGCCGAACGCCTGCAGCGCCTGGCGACCGATTCGGCGCAGGCGGTGCTCGCGGAGGGTACGCCGCCGGTGCGCATCGCGGTCGAACTGGGCCAGCTCGACCCGCGGCTGCAGCTGGCGCCCTGCGCGCAGATCCAGCCCTACCTGCCGGCCGGTGCGCGACCGCTGGGCCGCACCCGCATCGGCCTGCGCTGTGTCGACGGCCAGGCGCGCTGGAACGTGTTCCTGCCGGTCACCGTCAAGCTCTTCGCGCAGGGCGTGGTCACCACCGCGCCGCTGCCCGCCGGCACCGTGCTGCAAGGCAGCCACTTCATGCTGGCCGAGGTGGACCTGGCCGAACGGCCGGACCCGGCCTATACCACCATCGCCCCGGCCATCGGCCGCACGCTGGCACGCCCCATGGCCGCCGGCGACACCTTGCGCCGCAACGACCTGAAGCCGCGCCAGTACTTCCAGGCCGGCGACCTCGTGCGTGTCGTGGCGGTGGGCCGCGGCTACGCCGTCAGCGCGGAGGGCCAGGCGCTCAACCACGGCATCGAAGGCCAGCCGGCGCGGGTGCGCACCGAGTCCGGCCGCATCATCACCGGCGTGCCCACGGGCGGGCGCCGGGTCGAGGTGGCGCTGTGACGATTGGTAAGAGAATCCAGGCTTCGGCCCGGAGGGATCCCCCATTCGAGGGGAAGGGAAGAAAAGATGTGCGAAAGGCCTAAAGTCCGGCCGATCGCGGGCCGATACCCCGAGCATGTCTCAGGGCAATGTCAGGTGACCGCCCTGTAGGAGTCCACCATGAAAATCGGTCCGATCGAAAACAAGACTGCGCTTCCCCCGGCCTCCACCGCCGTGGCTGAGCGCAAGCCCGGCACCACGGCCAACGCCGGCGGCGCCGAGCCCAGTGCGAAGGTCGAGCTGTCGGCCGGTGCCCTGTTGGGTGCGGGCGGCAGCGAATCGGTCTTCGATGCCGAGAAGGTCAAGCGCATCGCCGACGCCATCCGCGACGGCAAGTTCGAGATCAATGCCGAGGCGATCGCCGACAAGCTGATCGCCAACGCCCACGAACTGCTGAGCCCGGGTTCCGGCAACTGAGCCAACCGCAGGCCCCCGGCCACCGCGCGTTCGCTTCCCCCACCACTGACGGTACCGCCGCATGATCACGACGCACGCCGAGCACCATGCCCTCCAGCAGACGACCGACCTGGAGTCCGCGGTGTCGCGCGTGGAGGCGGGCCTGAGCTCGCTCGGCGAGGCACTGCGCGAGCGTGATGCGCCGGCGGTGGAAACCCGTGCCAACGAGTTGCACCGCGCGCTGGCTGCCGCGGTCCAGCACTTCATGCATGCGGCGCGCCACGGCGGCGTGCCCGAGCCGATGCGCCGCCGCCTCGCGCGCGTGAGCGCCCAGGTGGCCTCGCAGCGCGACGCCCTGGCGCGCGCCACCGCAGCGCTGGACCGCGCCATCGACGTCCTGCTGCCCGAGAACACGCCGCCCGCCGGCACCGCGCTGTACGGCGCGCGCGGCCTGGCCGACGGCCTGCGCGGCGGCTCCTCCATCGTCGCCTGACGGCCGCCTGACG
>CAMLNA010000281.1 GCA_946481025.1 uncultured Rivibacter sp. | reverse complement strand
TCGGCGAACACGCGGTCCTTGTACTCGGCCGCGAAGTTCACGTGCTCCATCTCGATGCCGAGCACGTCGGCCACCGAGGCGGCATCGAGGAAGTCCTGGCGCGACGAGCAGTACTCGTCGTCATCGTCGTCTTCCCAGTTCTTCATGAAGATGCCGACGACGTCGTATCCCTGCTGCTTGAGCAGGTGGGCGCTCACCGCGGAGTCGACCCCGCCGCTCAGGCCCACCACCACACGTTCCTTCGTTGCCATGGGGCGCGATTCTAGAAAGGGCCCGGCCGGACGGCGCCGCACCGCCCGCATGGCCCCACGGCGCGGCGGCACGGGCATGCCTTGTGCGGCGCCGGTCGGGCACTAAACTGGATTGAACCTTCCCGGAGCCCCACATGCCCGCTGCACCCAAGCAAGACGAAGTGGTCGCCGTACTCAACCGGCTGCTGGAGGCCGAGCTCGCCGGTGTGGTGCGCTACACGCACTATTCCTTCCTGGTGTTCGGCTTCGGCCGCATTCCCATCGTGAGCTGGCTGCGCGAGCAGGCCAACGAGTCGCTCCTGCATGCTCAGCAGGTGGGCGAATGGATCACCACGCTGGGGGCCTACCCGTCGCTCGCGATCGGACCGCTGCTGGACTCGCACCAGACCGACGTGGGCGCGATGCTGCGCGAGTCGCTCGAAGCCGAAGGCAACGCCCTGCGCCTCTACCGAGACCTGCTGGCGCTGGTGGAGGGCCACTCGGTCGGGCTGGAGGAATTCGCCCGGCAGATGATCCACGCCGAGGAGATGCACGCGGCCGAGGTGGACAAGATGCTGCGCAAGCCCGGGCAGCTGGCGGCGTTTGCGCCGCCGCCGTGAGCGGCCGGGGCGCTTGCGGCCGGAGGGGCGGCGTGGAGACCCATCGGGCCGCCGCGCCGGGCCGCCCCAAGCAAGGCCCGCCCCCGCTTGGCGGGGTGGCCGGCGTACCCGCCGGCCGGGGTGCACACATCAAAGTGCAGGCCGCTTGATCTCCGGGTCGAACACCGTGGGGTCGGTGGTCAGCAACTCCAGCGGGTAGCGCTTGCCCGCCAGGTAGTCCTCGACGCAGCGCAGCACCAGCGGGCTGCGGTGGCGCTCGGTCGAAGCCCGCACCTCGTCGGCGGTGAGCCACAGCGTGCGCACGATGCCGCAGTCGAGCACCCAGCCCGGCGCCGGCTCGCTGACGGCGCCGCAGAACGCCAGCCGCAGGTAGGTCACGTCCTCGCCGGTCGCTTCGCGGCGAAAACGCGACAGGTACACCCCGACCAGCGCCTGGGGCTGGAACACGCAGCCGGTTTCCTCGAGCGCCTCGCGTGCCACGCCCTGCGCGGGGGACTCGCCCGGGTCCAGGTGGCCGGCCGGGTTGTTGAGCTTCAACCCCTCGGGGGTTTCTTCCTCGACCAGCAGGAAACGGCCGTCCTGCTCTATCACGGCCGCGACAGTGACACTGGGCTTCCATCGCTCTTCTGTCATGGGGCGCATGGTAGCGACGCCGGGCAGCAGGCGCTCTTTCCGGGGGATTGCATGCACGATGGTCACAACTGCTGAAAGTGCACACCCTGGCCGGAACTGCCGCATTCTTTGTGTAAGCTCCGCGCAAGTCAGCGTGCTGCCTCAAGAACCAGGAGGGTTTGATGCTCATCGGAGTACCGCTCGAAACAGCGGCGGGTGAAACTCGTGTTGCCGTAACACCGGAAACCGCCAAGAAACTCAAGGCCCAGGGCCACACCGTGCGGATCCAGTCGGGTGCCGGCACGGCGGCCGCGGCGACCGACGAGGCCTACACCGCGGTGGGCGCCGAGATCACCGATGCCGCCGGCGCCCTGGGCGCCGACCTGGTGCTCAAGGTGCGGTCTCCCAACACGGCCGAGCTGGCACAGATGAAGCCGGGCGCGGCGCTGGTGGGCATGCTCAACCCGTTCGACCGCGACGGGCTCACGGCGCTCGCCAACGCCAGGCTGACCGCCTTCGCGCTCGAGGCCGCGCCGCGCACCACGCGCGCGCAGAGCATGGACGTGCTGTCGTCTCAGGCCAACATCGCCGGCTACAAGGCCGTGATGATCGCGGCCGACAAGTACCAGCGCCTGTTCCCGATGCTCATGACCGCCGCCGGCACCATCAAGGCGGCCCGCATCGTGATCCTGGGCGTGGGCGTGGCCGGCCTGCAGGCCATTGCCACCGCCAAGCGGCTGGGGGCGGTGATCGAGGCGTCGGACGTGCGGCCTTCGGTGAAGGAGCAGGTCGAGTCGCTGGGCGCCAAGTTCATCGACGTGCCCTACGAGACCGCCGAGGAGAAGGAAGCGGCTGAAGGCGTGGGCGGTTACGCGCGCCCCATGCCGCAGAGCTGGCTCGACCGCCAGAAGGCCGAGGTGGCCAAGCGGGTGGCGGCCGCCGACATCGTGATCACCACCGCGCTGATCCCCGGCCGGGCCGCGCCGGTGCTGGTGACCGAAGAGATGGTCAGGAGCATGAAGCCGGGCTCGGTGATCGTCGACCTGGCCGCGCCGGCCGGCGGCAACTGCCCGCTCACCGAGGCCGGCAAGACGGTGGTGAAGCACGGCGTCACCCTCGTCGGCGAGACCAACCTGCCGGCACTGGTGGCGGCCGACTCGAGCTCGCTGTATGCGCGCAACGTGCTCGACTTCCTGAAGCTGGTGCTCGAGAAGGAAGCCGCCGCACTCAAGATCGACCTCGAAGACGACATCGTGAAGGCCTGCCTGATGTGTCGTGACGGCCAGCTGCTGCGGGCGTAGGCGCCGCCATGAACCGCATCATGCTGCGCGCGAAGCTGCACCGCGCGACCGTCACCGAAGCCGACCTGCACTACGAAGGCTCCTGCGGCATCGACGAGGACCTGCTCGAAGCTGCCGACATGCACGAGTTCGAGAAGATCGAGCTCTACAACGTCAACAACGGCGA
>CAMLNA010000280.1 GCA_946481025.1 uncultured Rivibacter sp. | reverse complement strand
CGGCACGAGCCAAACCGTCGCCCTACCGGCCGTTCGCGGGAGCGTTGCCTTGATCGCCGCCTGAGGCACGCCTACGTGGGGAGCCATGACGCCTCGCCGTCCATGCCCAACCCGGGCGACGCATCAACCGCGCCTCATGGCTTCGCTCACCCGCGCCAGCACGTCCTGCGGCACGAACGGCTTGTCGATCACGGTGATGCGCGTGGCCGACACGAAGTCGCGTGCACCGGTGCCCAGGGTGTCGCCGGTGATCACGATCACGCGCTGCGCGAGCCGCGGGTGGCGCTGCTCGATCTCGCGGTACAGCGCCGGGCCGTCCATGCCCGGCATCTTGAGGTCGGTGAGCACCAGGTCGAACGAGCCGTCCTCCAGCATGTGAAGCGCTTCCTCGCCGCTGTGGGCCAGCACGACCGCATGCCCGGCCGGCGTGAGGATCTCCTGCAGGATCTCGGCGATCTCGGCCTCGTCGTCCACCACGAGGATGCGGGCGCCGCCCGATGGCATGGGGCTGTGCCCTGTGTGCGCGCCCGCCGGCGGCGCCGGCTCGCGCAGTGCCGGCAGCATGAGCTCGAAGCGGGCGCCGCCGCCGGGCTGCTGCGGCAGCAGACGCAACGAGCCGCCATGCGCCTGCATCAACCCCAGGCTCACCGACAGCCCCACGCCCGTGCCTTCGCCCACCGCCTTGGTGGTGAAGAAGGGCTCGAAGATGCGCGGCGCCATCTCGGCCGGCACGCCGGGGCCGCTGTCGCCCACCTCCACGAGCACCGTCGCGCCGTCGTCTGACAGGCGCGTGCCGACGTCCAGCCGCCGCGCGCCGGGGTGACCCGCCATCGCCTGCTGGGCGTTGGCAAAGAGGTTGAGGAACACCTGGCCGAGCTGACTGGCGTCGGCCATGACGAGCGGCTGGTCCGGTGCGAGACGGGTGCGCACCTCGACGCCGCCGCTTTGCAGCGTGTAGGCCAGCACGTCGAGCGCGTCGAGGATCACCTCGTTCACCGAGGTCGGCGTGCGCGGCGTCTCCTGGCGCCGGGCCATGGCGAGGAAGGTCCTCACGATGCGCGAGCAGCGCTCGGCGGCCGCGCTGATCTTGGCCGCCACCTCCCGGTCGGCCGGGCTTGCCGCGCGCTCCTGCAGCTGGATCGCGCGGCCCACCACCACCGACAGCGGGTTGTTCAGTTCGTGGGCCACGCCGGCCAGCAGGCCGCCCAGCGCCGAGAGTTTTTCGCTCTGGTGCAGCGACTCGCGCTGCCGGGCCAGCTGCTGCTCGGCATGCAGCAAGGAGGTGAGGGCGGCCTCGATCTCCTGCTTGTCGCGGCGCAGTGCCGCGTCGCGCTCGGCCACCTTGCCGGCCATGTCGTTGAAGGCGAGCGCGAGGCGGCCGAGTTCGTCGTCGCGCCCGGTGGGCAGGCGCACCGAGGTGTCGCCCGCGGCCACCTGCTCGGCCGCGCGGGTGAGGTCGCCCAGCGGCGCCGCCACGTGGCGCCGCAGGATCACCGCCAGCAGGGCCAGCAGCACCAGCAGGATGCCCACGCGGGCGAGCGACGCCCACAGCGCCACGCTCCAGGCGTCGGCACGCACGGCCGCACCCGGCTGCGTGGCGGCCACGAACCAGCCGGGGCCGTCGATGCGGGCCACCGCGTAGTACAGGTCGCTGGCGGTGGCATGGCCCGGCTGCGGCGCATCGACCACCGCCATGCCCGACTTCACCAGCGCGGCCTGCAGGTCGCCCCCTTGCTGGAGCAGCGTGGCTCGGGCGACGCTGGCCGCAGTGAGGTCCGCGTCACGCGTGTCGGCGATCAGCCGGCCGTCGGCATGGAACACGAGATAGCGCTGGGCGGGCGAGGTGCGCGCGAAGGTGCGAGCGAGAAAGTCCTTCAGCAGCAGGCTGCTGCCCACGCTGGCGATGTGGCGGTCGCCCACGTGCATGGGCGTGAGCACGGTGAACATCGGTCCGAGCGTGGGGTCCACGTCGTCGACGTAAGGCATGGTGTAGCGGGAGCGGTCGCCCGGCCTGGCGCTCTGGTAGGCGAGGCGGCCCCATTCGTAGTCGAGCTGGTTGTAGCTCTGCGGGATGTCGAACACCCAGTTCGGAAAGAGGTAGGGGTCGTAACCCACGTTGCCCTGCTCGGGCACCGGCGTGAAGAACAGGTTGTCGTGGCGGATCGCGGCGCCGGGGCCGTAGTGCCGCGACAGGTCGAAGAACAGCACCATGCGCTGCTTCACGCTGTCCGACAGCGGCGTGCTGCGCGGCACCCAGCCGGTGGGGTGGATGCGGCCATCGGAAATCTCCCTGCGGTTGCGCCAGTGGCCGTCGGGGTACAGGGTCAGCAGCGTCTCGAAGCGGCGCGCGGTGGCGCTGTCCTGGTAGGCCGGCCACTTGTCGGCGAATGCCAGGCGCACGGTCTCGTGGGTTTCGACGGTGTGGCCGAGCACCCGCTCGGCCACACGGGCGCGTTCGCCGGCGGCGGCGGACAGCCGCAGCAGCGTTTCGTCTTCGTACTGGCGGTACAGCAGGTAGCTGCTCAAGGCCGCGCCGGTGAGCAGCAGCACGCTGCCGGCAACGGCCAGGCGCACCAGCGTCTTGCCGGTGAGTGTGCGCAGGAAATCCGGCCGGGTCATCGGAGCGCCCCTCACTCTCTCTTCTTGCCTCGCTGCCTGCGGGCAGGCCAGCGAACGATAAGCACCGCGGCGGCCTGCGACAAGGGTGGTCGCACTACAACTGCAATGCCGGCCGCACAAGCGGGAAACGCAAGCGACACGGGCGGCGCCGATGCTGGCAGCCATCGAAGATCAGCCAAGCGAGCGCCGCCATGACCCGTCACCTTGCAGCAGCCGTCGCCGTTCCCATCACCTATGGCCGGATGCTGGTGCTGTCCCAGAAGCGCCATGAGGCGCGGCGGTCGGTGGTGGTGCCCGTGCCCGCACCTACGCCAAGTGGCGTA
>CAMLNA010000279.1 GCA_946481025.1 uncultured Rivibacter sp. | reverse complement strand
TTCCACTAAAGGGGAAGACCCTCCGGATGCGGGGTGCGCATCGGCTCGGCCGGCAGGCCGAGGTCGTGGTCCGACGGCCCGCTGCAAGGCACAGGGTCGCCGTCAGACCAGCCGTTTGCGCAGCCATGCGGAGCCGATGTCGATGAGCGACACGCTCACCACCAGCATCAGCAGCACCGCGGCGGTCTGCGCGTATTCGAAGCCGCGGATCACCTCCCACAGCACCATGCCGATGCCGCCGGCCCCCACCATGCCCACCACCGAGGCGGAACGCACGTTGGCCTCGAAGCGGTAGAGCGCGTACGAGATCCACAGCGGCAGCACCTGGGGGATCACGCCGTAGACGATCTCCTCGAGCGGGTGGGCGCCGGTGGCCCGTATGCCTTCGACCGGCTGCGGGTCGATGGCCTCCACCGCCTCGCTGAACAGCTTGGCGAGCGTGCCGGTGGTGTGCACCCACAGCGCCAGCACGCCTGCAAACGGCCCCAGCCCCACGGCCACGACGAACAGCAGCGCGAACACCATCTCGTTGATGGCGCGGCAACCGTCGAGCAGGCGGCGCACCGGCTGGTGCACCCACCACGGCGTGATGTTCCCCGAGGCCAGCAGCGCCAGCGGCACCGAACACAAGATGGCCAGCGCCGTGCCCCACAGCGCGATCTGGAAGGTGACCACCAGCTCGGCCAGGCAGTGGCGCCAGTCGCGAAAGTCCGGCGGAAAGAATCCACGGGCGTACTGCGCCATGTTGCCGGCGTCGCGCCAGAGGTCGAGCGGACGCATGTCAGCGCCCTGCCAGGAGGCTGCCAGCAGCGCCAGCAGCAGGCCCCAGGCGAGCAGCATCGAGACCGGCGTGCGCGGCGACGAGGCGACCGGCGTCGCGGGCGAGATCGAAGGCGGCGTGTTCACGGCATGGTCACTGGGACTTCGGCGCCTGCCTGGCGAGCTCCGCCAGGCGCGCGTCGATCTCGGACAGCCTCTGCGACTTCTCGGCCGCGGCGAGTGCCGCATCGGCCTCCACCCTGCCGCGCTCGCGGGCCAGCTCGAGCTGGCGGATCGCCAGCAGCTGCCCGTTGTCGGACGCGGTGAAGGCCGAGTAGGTGAGCGTCTTCAGGACCTCCTTCTCGCGCGCGTCCTTGCCGTAGGCCAGCAGGAAGTCGCGCAGCCTGCGCTTCACGTCGACATCGAGGTCGCGGCGCCACACCAGCGGGTCGCTCGCGATCAGCGGGCTGCGCCACACCTCGCGCAGCTCCGCCGCCTTCTCGGGCATCTTCATCTTCATCCGCTCGACGCCGTCGCTGGCCACGGTGGCCACGTCCACCTGCTTGTTGGCCACGGCCAGGATGTTGGTCTCGTGGTTGGCGCGCACCATGCGCTTGAAGTCGCGCGTGGCATCGACCTTGTTGGCGCTGAATGCGTAGAAGCCCGGCACCAGCGTGCCGCTGGTGGAGTTCGGGTCGCCGAAGCCGAGCGTCAGCTCCTTGCGGCTCCTGATCACGTCGTCGAGCGACTTCATCGGGCTGTCCTTGTGCACGATCATCAGGCTCCAGTAGCCCTGCGACCCGTCCACGTTCACCACCTTGGCGAACACCTCGCCCTGCGCCCGGTCCACCGCTTCCATCGCCGACTTGTTGCCCATCCAGGCCAGCTGCACCTTGTTGAAGCGCATCGCCTCGATCACGCCGGCGTAGTCGGGCGCGAAGAAGGTGTTGACCTTGAGCCCGGTGGCCTTGTGCATGTCGTCGAGCAAGGGCTGCCATGCGCTCCTGAGGTTGGACGACGACTCGGTGGCGATGATGCCGAAGTTGACCTCGCGCACCTGCGCCGCGGCAGGCGGGATGGCCCAGGTCGCGGCGGTGACGGCCAGCACGTGGGCGATGACGGAACGGCGGTTCATGAAGGCTCCTTCGAGACGACAACGACGGAAAAGGCGGCGCGCCGCCCTTCAGGCGGCATGCAGCACGGGCGCGGCGACCGGCAGGCCGGCTTCGGCACCCGAGGTGCCCGGGCGGCCGGATGACAGCTCGTCGCTCTGCGTGCCGTACAAGGCGCGCAGCCGTTCGGCGGACAGCGCCTGCGTGGGTCCGTCGTAGACGACCTCGCCGGCGCGCAGGGCGATCGTGCGCGGGCAGAAAGCGAAGGCGTAGTCCACCTGGTGCAGCGACACCAGCACGGTGACGCCCAGCTCGCGGTTCACCTCGGCCAGCAGCGACATCACGCGGCGGCTCGCCTCGGGGTCGAGCGAGGCGATCGGCTCATCGGCCAGGATCACCCTGGCCCCCTGCACCAGCGCGCGCGAGATGGCGGCACGCTGCTGCTGGCCGCCGGACAAGGTGGACGCGCGCTGCCATGCGCAGCCTTCGATGCCCACCCGCCGCAGCGCCTCGCAGGCCATCTGTCGTTCGGCTGCGGGGAAGCGCCGCAGCAGCGTGCGCCACAGCGGCAGGCGGTGCAGCGCGCCGGCCAGCACATTCGTCATGACGGGCAGGCGGTCGACCAGGTTGAACTGCTGGAAGATCGTGGCGACCTCGGCCCGCAGCGCACGCACGTCGCGCGACAACTGGCCGCCGGCCTGCATCGCCCGGCCCAGCACCTCGATGCGCGAGACGCTGCCCGCATCGGCGCGGTGCAGCCCGCTCAGGTGGCGCAGCAAGGTGGACTTGCCCGAGCCCGAGGCTCCCAGCAGCGCCACCATCTCGCCCGCCCGCACGGAGAACGACACGTCGCGCAGTGCCGCCCGCGCACCGAAGTGCTTGCGCAGCACGTCGACCTGGATCACGGCATCGCTCATGCCTGCCCCTCGTCCGGCGGGGACGCCGGACGATCCCCCGGGGGGATGCTGGCCGGCTTGGGAGCGGCCCGGCGCCCGGCCCGCGAAATCCAGGTTGACACAGGGTATCTCATGTCGGTTCGTCTCCAGCCACCATTCGGCAAATCATCTAGATGACACGTGACGTTGCCGTGAC
>CAMLNA010000278.1 GCA_946481025.1 uncultured Rivibacter sp. | reverse complement strand
GGCCGGCGAGATCGTGCTGTTCGACCGCAGCTGGTACAACCGCGCCGGCGTCGAGCAGGTCATGGGCTTCTGCACCGACGACGAAGTGGAGGAGTTCTACCGCTCGGTGCCCGAGTTCGAACGCATGCTGGTGCGCTCGGGCATCCAGGTCATCAAGTACTGGTTCTCGATCACCGACGACGAGCAGCACCTGCGCTTCCTGAGCCGCATCCACGACCCGCTGAAGCAGTGGAAGCTGTCGCCGATGGACCTGGAAAGCCGCCGCCGCTGGGAGGCCTACACACGGGCCAAGGAAGTGATGCTGGAACGCACCCACATCGGCGAAGCACCGTGGTGGGTGGTGCAGGCGGTGGACAAGAAGCGCGCCCGGCTCAACTGCATCCTGCACCTGCTGCAGCAGATGCCCTACACCGAGGTGCCGCGGCCGGTGGTGGAGCTGCCGGAGCGCGAGCGACATGCGGACTATGCGCGACGCCCGGTGCCGGACGAGATGATCGTTCCGCAGGTGTACTGAGCGCCGCCGGCTGCGTGCAGGCCGGCGCCGCGACCGCGGTCATGGGCTCTGCGCCGGCGCAGCGCGAGAAGCGCTTGCAAAGCTCGCCCACCGGCAGCGCGCTCAGGTAGCCGAGGCTGCCGTCGATGCGCACGACGATGCCCAGCAGCGCCCCGTCGGCGTCGAAGAGGCCGCCGCCGCTCATGCCCTTTTCGCCCTTGATGCCCGAGAAGATGAGCGGCACCGGCATGCCGTTGACCGTCCAGCGGGTGGCGCCGATCGCGCCGGAGGCGACGTTCGGCGCTTCGCCCTGCTGAGGCCGCTCCACCACGTTCACCTGTTCGCCCGTCACCGCGGGCCGCGCCCGGATGGCGGCGAAATGCTCGGGCGGTCGTTCGGCCCGCAGCAGGGCGATGTCGGCCGCGGCGTCGATGCAGACGATGCGAGCGCTGGCGGTCTCGCCGTCGAGGTCGGTGACGGTGATGGACTCGGCGCGCCACACGACGTGGGCTGCGGTGGCGATCTCGCGCGCCGGGCCGGTCACGACCCCCATGCCTTCGGACTCACGCGGCAGGCGATGGCCGTTGAACACCACGCCGGCCTTGCGCGATGCCTCGATCCACACGGAAGCCTGGTCGGGGCCGGCCGTGGCAGGCCGTGGGGCGCACGACCCTGCCAGGAGGAGCATGCCGAGCGCAGCGGTAAGGAGCTGTCCCATGGGGTGGGCCGCAGTCGCTGCGGCGTGTTGCGCGCCACAGCCTAGCCCTTGCCATGCCGGCGTCAAGGCCCCGCATCGGGGCGGTGGTCACGGCCGGCCATGCGCGCAAGAATCGCCTCTCGCACCCGGTCGCCACGCCATGCCACAGGAGGACGCGTCGCATGAACACCTCGCACCGGCATTGCCGCCTCGTGTGCCTGCCGCTCCTGGCCTGGGCCTGCGCCGCGACGCCGCAGGTCGTGGCGGAAGGCCCCGAGTGTCACCAGGCCGAAGTCCGCGAGGCCCTGGCGCGCATACGGGCGAGCCTGCCTGAAATCGATCGCCTGCTCCAGGACGTCGAGGCGGCAAAGTACGAATGCCGCGTGGTCCGCAAGACCAGCGGGAGCGCGGTGACCGACACGGTCGGCAGGCACGTGGTCATCGGCTGGCCGGGAGGCGTGGGGCGGCATGCCGACGGCAGCTGCAAGGACGCCGACGCGAGCCTCGTCCACGAGCTGCACCACTGCTGGGTGCGCTCGAAACACGGCGGCGAGGAACCGTGCGCCTACGCACTCACGCGCACCGCATCGGGCGCGCTCGTCAACGCCAGGGCATCGTGCGAGTTCGATGCGGTCGGTCTCGAGAACCGGTACCGAAAGGCGGCCGGCCTCTGCGAGCGGCTGGCCTATGACGTGCTGCTGGTGCCCGGCGCCGAGCGCACCTGCACGGCGCGGGAGGCCGCGTGCCGCCCCTCGCCGAGGTCGTGCGAACCGTGAAAGGTTGACCCGCCTGCGCGTGCGGGGTCCGGCGCGGCGGCGTCACCGGGTCAGATCCGCAGCGGCACGGCGTAGCCCGTCATCTCGAGGTAGCCGTTGCCCACCGTGCGTGAGCCGTCGGTGTCGATGAGGTCGGCCACGCCCTCCCAGTACACCGTGCCGGTGCTGTTGCGGTTGTCCAGCTCCTGGGCGTCGAGGCGGCTCCTCACGAGGTGGCGGCCTGCCGGCGTGTGCAGCGTCCACTCGACGGGATAGCGCGCCTGCGTGGCCGGGCTGTTCCAGTGGCGGCTGCCCGGGCTGAATCGCACCTCGTCGCCTTCGAAGATGCGGGCCTGCGCGGCCCCGGCGGCGCGCCAGCTCGCGGCCGACCACACCGTGCTGCCGTCGGCGCGCCGTATGCGCGTGGCCATCAGCGCGCCGCCGTCGTGCAGGTTCATGCCGACCCAGTCCCAGCCCACCGCATCGGGCGGCAGGAAGGTGTCGCCGCACTCGTGGTCGAGCCAGGCGCGGCCGGTCACGTCGAGCGGGCGGCCGTCGGACCGCGTGATGCGGCCGGTGACGGCCAGCTGCGGCTCGCTGTAGTAGTGGCTGGCGGCTTCGGACTCGCCGCGGCGGAAGTAGCCGGCCTCGCCGTGGAGCAGCAGCGGCTGCGTGGCGGCCAGTTGCAGGTCGAGCGCGAAGCCGCCGTCGCGTCGCGCGTCGAGCGCCGCGGCGTACCGGCTCGCGCCGCTGCCGCCTTCGCGCTGCAGGCGCCAACCCTCCAGCAGCACGTGGGTGTCGGCCTGCGAGGCGAAGGCCAGCGTTGCATCGTCGCGTCCCGACCAGCGCGCGATGCGCTGCGAATGCTGCAGCCGGCCGGCCCGCAGGTCGGTGAGCGCGGCATGGGCGAACAGCAGGTGGCGCGCCGCGAACCGGCTCGGATGGCCGGCGTCCACCGCGCCGTTGAGTGAGCGGAAGAAGGTGAGCTGGAACCCGAACCCTTCGCGATGGCCGGCGGCCTGCAGCACCCCGGTGGCGTACCACCATTCGGTGCGCAGGTCGTTGTGGGAGCCGAAGTCGCGCGGGAAC
>CAMLNA010000277.1 GCA_946481025.1 uncultured Rivibacter sp. | reverse complement strand
TACATGTGCCCGTACGCGCGCTTCCAGAGCGCCATGTTCGACCGCGACACGCTCATCGTCACCTACGACGCGGCGCGCGGCGACCCGCGCGGCACCCGCGCGCGCGGCGCCGACCTGCAGGCGGCCGGGCTGGGCCACTGCATCGACTGCAAGCTGTGCGTGCACGTGTGCCCGGTGGGCATCGACATCCGCGACGGCCTGCAGTACGAGTGCATTGCCTGCACCGCCTGCATCGACGCCTGCAACGGCGTGATGGACAAGATGCAGTACCCGCGCGGCCTGATCCGCTACGCCACCGAGAACGGCGTGGAGCAGGGCCTTTCGAGCGGACAGATGCTGCGCCGGGTGCTGCGCCCGCGCGTGCTCCTCTACGGCAGCGTGCTGCTGGCGATCGCCGTGGCCTTCCTCGCCAGCCTGTCGATGCGCAGCCCGCTGAAGGTGGACGTGGTGCGTGACCGCGCCTCGCTGGCGCGGCTGGTGGACGAAGGCCGCATCGAGAACGTCTACAGGCTGCAGCTCATGAACGCCACCGAGCGCCAGCAGCGCTACCGCGTGACGGTGAGCGGTATCGAAGGCGCACAGGTTTCCGGTTCCGGCGAGGTGGACGTCGGCCCCGCGCAGTCGCGCTGGATGCCGGTGGCGGTGCGCATCCCGCCCGAGGCGGCGCTGGCCATCGGCCCGGGCGCCCACCCCATCCGCTTCGAGATCGTCGCGGTGGGGCCGCAGAGGGCCGAGGTCCGCCCGCTGCAGGAGAAATCCACCTTCGTGGTGCCGCGCTGAAGGCGGCAAAGGAGAGCACGACATGCAAGCTGAACAACGACTTGATCCGAAGCCCGTGATGCCCTGGTGGCGGGTGGGCATGGTCTGGCTCGTCATCGCCGGCCCGCTGGCCGTGGTGCTGGCCGGCGTGCTGACCACGGTGCTGGCCGTCGCGGGCGCCGACCCGGTGGTGAGGGCGGCTCCGGACGTGACCCTCACGCCTGCCATCCAGGCGCGCAACCATGCTGCCGCCGCAAAGCGCTGACCCGCTGCTGGACGACGAGCCGGACGAGCCCTGGGAGGCCGATGCCTACCCGTTCGCGCGGCGCGTCCTGCTGATCCTGTGGCCGGCCTTCCTGATGGCCGGCGTGCTGGAGGCGCTGGTGTTCGTGGTCGTCGATCCCGAGTCGTTCCGCTGGTTCGGCGGACCGGCCCTCGACTGGCCGGTGATGGCCGTCTACAGCGTCACCTTCCTGATCTTCTGGGCGGTCATTGCGACCGCGGGCGTGCTCACGCACCTGCTGGAAGACGCGCGCCGGCGCTGAAAGCCGGTTCCGGACCGCACATGCTGTTACCGGCGCGAAAAGCGCCAGGAGTTGGCATGAATGGCCCTTCAGCCTGCCCGAGACGGAGGCGATATGAAGGCCATGGCCGTGCGCCGGCACAACGAACAACCAGGAAACAGGAGCCTGACCCCATGCCTTTCGCCAACCTGACCGTCAGGACCCGGCTCACCCTCGCCTTCGGCACGCTCACCGCCATCGTGGTGGTGGTGAGCGCGGTTTCGCTGCACGCGCTCAACTCGTCGAACGAGCGTTTCAAGCGGTATGTCGAGGGCATCAGCGCCCGCGCGACCGTCGCCGCGCACGTCAGCAGCGCGGTGGACCGACGCGCCATTGCCGCACGCAACCTCCTGCTGTTCACGACGCCGGCCGAAGTCGAAGTCGAGAAGGCGGCCGTCAAGCATGCCCATGAGGACGTGCAGGCCCAGCTGGCGCACCTGAAGAAGATGTCTGCCGAGGCCGATGACATCTCGCACAAGGCCCGCGAGATGATCGGCGAGATCGACCGCATCGAGACGCGGTACGCGCCGGTGGCAACGGCCATCGTCGAGCTGGCGCTGCAGGGCCGGCGCGAGGATGCCGTGGCGAAGATGGAGAAGGAGTGCCAGCCGCTGCTCGCGGCCATGGACAAGGCGGCCGATGCATACCGTGACTACACCGAAGACCGCGAACGCGTCCTGGTGGAGGAGGCGGCGACCCAGTACGCCGGCCAGAGGCTGCTCGTCGTTGCCGCCTGCCTGCTGGCGGTGCTGGCGGCCGTGGGCAGCGGCCTGTTCATCACGCGCAGCCTCCTGCGCGCGCTGGGCGGCGAGCCGGCGGCGCTCAGCCTGGCGGCTCAGAAGGTGGCCGGCGGCGACCTGAGCCCGCTCCCCCAAGCCGACAGGGCGGGCCGCGGCAGCGTGCTGTCGTCGCTGGGGGTCATGCAGGCCGGGCTGGCCCAGCTGGTGGGCCAGGTGCGCAACGTGTCCGACTCCATCGCGGTCGGCAGCTCGCAGATCGCGGTGGGCAGCTCCGACCTGAGCCGGCGCTCCGAAATCCAGGCGAGCGCCCTGCAGGAAACCGCGGCCACGATGGACCAGCTGGGCGCGACGGTGCGCAACAACGCCGGCAATGCCCAGCAGGCCAGCCGGCTGGCCACGAATGCATCCGAGGTGGCCGGCAAGGGCGGCGACGTGGTGAGCCAGGTGGTCGTGACCATGCGCGACATCAATGCCAGCTCGAAGAAGATCGCCGAGATCACGGCCGTGATCGACGGCATTGCCTTCCAGACCAACCTGCTGGCGCTCAACGCGGCCGTCGAGGCGGCCCGGGCCGGGGAACAAGGCCGCGGCTTTGCCGTGGTGGCCGGCGAGGTGCGCACGCTGGCGCAACGCAGCGCCGCGGCCGCCAGGGACATCAAGGCCCTGATCAGCGGCAGCGTGGCGCAGGTGGAGGAGGGCACCGCGCTGGTCGACGAGGCCGGCGCGACGATGAGCGAGATCGTGCAGGCCATCCAGCGGGTGAGCGGCATCGTGGGCGAGATCAGCTCGGCCAGCGCCGAGCAGAGCAGCGGCATCACCCAGGTGGGCCAGGCGGTGACCCAGATGGACCAGGCGGTGCAGCAGAACACCGCGCTGGTGGAGGAAAGCGCCGCGGCGGCGGCCAGCCTGAAGCGTCAGGCGGACCAGCTGGTGCGGGCGGTGTCGGTGTTCAAGTTGGCGGGGCAGCCGGCGGAGCTG
>CAMLNA010000276.1 GCA_946481025.1 uncultured Rivibacter sp. | reverse complement strand
CAGCCACCCTCCGTTCGGGCTGAGGTATCGAAGCCCTGCGACGACCGCTGCGGCCTCAGGGCGAACGGGGGTTGTGGTTCGCGCGTGAGATGCCGAATACCTTCACCACGGAGGCGCGGAGAGCGCGGAGAACCGCGGAGGAATACAAAGCCTTCTCCGCGGTCCTCCGCGTCCTCCGCGCCTCCGCGGTGAATGAATTGGGGTTCCCGCCATGGCGCACAGCCACTCTCCGTTCGGGCTGAGCCTTCGATACCTCAGGGCGAACGGATGTGGGTTGCGTGCGTGGAACGAATACCTGAACCGCGCAAACCCCTACGCCGCCTGCGACCCGCGATGCGCCCAGCCCGTGGTCTTCTTCTCGAGCACCGAGAAGAACTCGTACATCGCCATGGCCATGACGCCGATCACCACCAGCCCCGCGAACGCGAGCGGCATGCGCATGGCGGAGCCGGCGGAGACCAGCAGGTAGCCGATGCCTTCGTTGGACGCGTTCATCTCCGACACGGTGGTGCCGACGAAGGCCAGCGTGATGGCCACCTTCAGCGAGCCGAAGAAGTAGGGCAGCGACCGCGGCAGGCCCACCTTCACCAGCACGTCCCAGCGCCGCGCCCCCAGCACCCGCAGCACGTCCTCGAGCTCCGGCTCCAGGGTGGCCAGGCCGGTGGCGATGTTCACCGTGATCGGAAAGAACGAGATCAGGAAGGCGGTGAGCACCGCCGGCCCGGCGCCGATGCCGAACCACACCACGAGGATGGGCACGAAGGCGGCCTTGGGCAGCGCGTTGAAGGCGGTCATGAGCGGGTACACCGCCGCATAGGCCAGGCGCGACGAGCCGATCAGGAAGCCCAGCAGCACGCCCACCACGATGGACAGCGCAAAGCCGACCATCGTCGTCCAGAAGGTCTGCCAGGCGTGCTTGGCGATCTCGGTGCGGAACTCGATCAGGTTGTCCGCGATCTGCAGCGGGCTCGGGAAGATGAACTCGCTCACCTTGAACGCGCTGCACACGGCCTGCCACAGCACCAGCGTGGCCAGCAGCAGCGCCCAGGGTGCGAGCTGCTCGAGTCGCCGCGGCTTCATTGCGCCACCTCCGTGCCGGCGCGGCGCATGGCGCCGATGTGCCCGCGCAGCTCGTGAACGATGTCGGTGAACCGGGGCGTGTAGGTGACCTCGAGGTCGCGCGGGCGCGGCAGGTCGATCTCGCGGCGCGCGACGAAGCGGCCGGGGCTGCGGCTCATCACGTACACCGTGTCGGCCAGGTAGGTGGCTTCGCGCAGGTCGTGCGTGACCAGGATCACGTTGAAGCGCTGCGCGGCCCACAGGTCGCGCAGCGTGTTCCACAGCTCCTCGCGGGTGAAGGCGTCGAGCGCGCCGAAGGGCTCGTCGAGCAGCAGCATCTTCGGTTCGTGCACCAGCGCCCGGCAGATGCTGGCACGCTGCTGCATGCCGCCCGAGAGCTGCCAGGGGTACTTGTCCTCATAGCCGGCGAGCCCCACGGCTTGCAGCAGGCCGCGGGCACGCGCCTCGTACTCGGCGCGCCTCGCCCTGAAGGTGGAGCGGTAGGGCTCCACGATCTCCAGCGGCAGCAGCACGTTCTGGACCGTGGTGCGCCACGGCAGCAGCGACGGGGCCTGGAAGGCCATGCCGCTGATCTTGAGCGGGCCGGTGACCGGCTGGCCGGCGATGGTGATGCTGCCCTTCGACGGCGTCCGCAGGCCGGTGGCCAGCTTCATGAAGGTCGACTTGCCGCAACCCGAGGGGCCCACGATGGCGATGAACTCGCCTTCGCGGACCTGCAGGTTGATGTCTTCGACGGCAAACTGGCCGGCGGCCAGCAGCTCGTCGTTGTAGGCGAGCCAGACGCTGCGGAAGTCGACGAAGGGCGTGCTGCTCACTTCTTCGCCGCCGCGAAGATGTTGCGTTCGGCGGCCGAGGGCAGGAAGCCGGCGTTGAACACCGCGTCCGGGTTGATGCGCCCCTTGGTGTTGAACGCATCGGCCACCTGGCTGGCCATGAGCGCCAGGCGCGGGGCCTTCACTTCGCCGAAGCCTTCGGCCTTGGCGTCGGCGGTGGCGATGGCCGTCTCGATGGCCAGCTTCAGGCGCCGTTCCTCGAGTGCGGCGTTGATGATGCCGTCGCGTTCCTTCACCACGGCGATGGCGGCCTTCGGGTCGGCGATCACGTCCTTCGCACCCTTGGTGAAGGCGCGCAGGAAGGCCTTCACGCTTTCCGGGTTCTTCTTGAGGAAGTCTTCCGACGCGATGATCACGTTGCCGTAGAGCTTCACGCCGAACTGCGGGTAGGGCAGCACCACCACGTCCTTCACGTCGACGCCGCGGGCCTCGAGGTTGAGCAGCGAGGTGAAGGTGAAGCCGGTGATGGCGTCCACGTCGCCCTTGGCGAGCATGGTCTCGCGCAGCGGCGGGTCCATGCTGATCCAGTTCACCGCCCCGATGCCGTTGGCCTTCTGGAAGATCGGGAAGGCGCGGCGGCCGGCGTCGAACACCGGGGCGCCGAGCTTCTTGCCCGCCAGGTCGGCCGGCGCCTTGATGCCGCTCTTCCTGAGCGCCAGCACCGCCGCCGGCGTGTTGTTGTAGACCATCATCACCGCCACCGGCTTGTTGGGGGCGGTGGGGTTGTTGGCGTGGAACTCCATCAACGCCGCCAGGTCGGCGAAACCCATGTCGTAGGTGCCCGAGGCGACCCGGTTGACGGCATTGCCGGAGCCGCTGCCGGCGTCGATGCTGACGTTGAGCTTCTCAGCCTTGAAGTAGCCCTTGGCGGCCGGCCAGAGGAAAAAGGCGCTGGGACCCTCGAAGCGCCAGTCGAGCTGGAACTTGAGGTTGGTGTCCTGGGCGCCGGCGGTGGGTGCGCCGGCGACCAGCAGGGTGGCGGCAAGGCCGGCCAGCAGCCGCCGCTTGAGAGACGAGTGGACTTTCACGTGGGGACCCCGATGTAGTTTCCGTCTTGCGTTCGCAAGAACCGTGCGCAGTGTGCCTTTCGGGACCGTGCGCGCACATCGGGATCACCCCGTCATCAGCCGCAGGTGCGCTTCAACGCCAGC
>CAMLNA010000275.1 GCA_946481025.1 uncultured Rivibacter sp. | reverse complement strand
GCGTCGTGCAGGCCCAGGCCGATCACGTAGGCGGCGTCGGCATCGCTGGGCACCGGCACGGCCAGGTCGGTGCAGGCCGCCTGGATGCACTTGACGATGAGCCGGGTGGAGTCGAACAGGGTGCCGTCCCAGTCGAACACGACGAGGTCGAACTGGCGCGGGCGGTGGGTGTCGGTCACTTCTTCGGGGGCAGGTGTTGCAGCAGGTCCCGGCATTCTGAGGGCAGCGGCGCTTCGAGCTCGATGGCCTCGCCGCTGGCGGGGTGGTCGAAGCGCAGGCGCCTGGCGTGCAGGAACATGCGCTCGAACTTCACGCCGGGCAACGCCTCGCCCTTGGCCAGCGACTTGTTGAGCGCGAAGTCGCCGTACTTCTCGTCGCCCACGATGGGGCAGCCTTCATGCGCCAGGTGGACCCGGATCTGGTGCGTGCGGCCGGTCTTGATGGTCACGTCGAGCAGGGTCCAGGCCTTGAAGGCCTGCACCACCTGCACGAGGGTGATGGAGCGCTTGCCCTCGTCGGCCGCTGGCGACACCGCTCGCACGCGCCGCTCGCCTTCGCTCGTGAGGTACTTGTGCAGCGCGATGTCGATGACCTTCCTGTTGGCCGGCCACGCTCCCGCCACCAGCGCCGAATAGGTCTTGCCGGTGGAACGGCCGCGAAACTGATCCTGCAGGTGCGTGAGGGCGCTGCGCTTCTTGGCCACCAGCAGGAGGCCCGAGGTTTCCTTGTCGAGCCGGTGCACGAGCTCGAGGAACCTGGCCGCCGGCCGCGCCTGGCGCAGCTGCTCGATCACGCCGAAGCTCACGCCGCTGCCCCCGTGCACTGCCACGCCCGCCGGCTTGTTGACCGCGATGAGGTGGTCGTCCTCGAACAGGATCGGGAACTCGCGCGCGGGAACTGCCTTTTCGGCCTTTTCAGCCACCTTCACCGGCGGCAGGCGGACGCTGTCGCCCATTTCGAGCCGGGTGTCCGCAGCAGCCCGGCCCTTGTTCACCCGCACCTCGCCGCTGCGGATGATCCGGTAGACGTGCGTCTTGGGCACGCCCTTGAGCGTCTTGATGAGGAAGTTGTCGAGCCGCTGGCCGGCACTGGCTTCGTCGATTTCGAGGTGCTGCACCGCAGCAACCGCAGCCGGGCCGGACCTCGGCCCCGCTGCTGGTTTTCCGGGTGTTTTTCCGGCGCTCGGCGGCAAGGATTTACCACCTATAATGCGTTGCACCACGTTTGCGCTGTAAGTGATTGATTTGCTTGAGTTTACCCGTCAGCTTACGGGGCTCGTGGTCGCCGAAGCCCACCCGCTTTCGGCAAATCCGGTGATGCAACGTTGTCAAGTCCCGTCAGGCCGGCTCCCAAGGTGAGCGGCGGGCGGTTCGAACCAGCGGCAGAGCCAGCGTAGAAGAACCAAGAAACCAAGGTTTTCCGGCGGCAGGCCGAAAGCAGCTCAAAGTAGCGAGCCGTCTTTTCAGCCTGACGCCCGCGTCAAGTGACCCAACGGATGTTCTCAGAGGCCGTTCCCCTCCCCCCACGTGCGTGTGTCGCAGCCTTGCGGCTGGCGACCGCCGCTGGGCGCGAGCGCGGCGCCGGCCGGGTGCAGTCTTCCACTCAATGGCTGCGCCGAGCACGTCCCACTCCCACTGCCACGCATGCGCCAACGCTTCACCGGTGAGCCTCGCGGCTCTTGTTGAAGTCCAGGGCGATTCCTTCCGGTTTTTCACGCTGTTTCGTGCATCGATGAGTCGCCCGCCCGGTGTTGCACCGGAGCTGGCGGCGTGAGTTTTGTGCCGCTCGCCCTCTTTCCCATCGAGGCGGCGGCACGGGAGTGCACATGAAACGCATGCTGATCAACGCGACGCAGTCCGAGGAGCGTCGCCTCGCCATCGTCGATGGCCAGAAACTGCTCGACTTCGAGACCGAAATCGAAGGCCGGGAGCAGCGCAAGGGCAACATCTACAAGGCCGTCGTCACCCGGGTGGAGCCCTCGCTCGAAGCCTGCTTCGTCGACTACGGCGAAGACCGCCACGGCTTCCTGCCCTTCAAGGAAATCTCGCGCCAGTACTTCAAGGAAGGCGCCGACGTCCGCAACGCCAAGATCAACGACGTCATCAAGGAAGGCCAGGAACTGCTGGTCCAGGTGGAAAAGGAAGAACGCGGCAACAAGGGCGCGGCGCTCACCACCTTCGTTTCGCTGGCCGGGCGCTACCTGGTGCTCATGCCCAACAACCCCCGCGGCGGCGGCGTGTCGCGCCGCATCGAAGGCGAGGACCGCGAGGAACTGAAAGAAGCCCTCGACCAGCTCGAGTACCCCAAGGGCATGAGCCTGATCGCCCGCACCGCGGGCATCGGCCGCTCCGCCGCCGAGCTGCAGTGGGACCTGAACTACATGCTGAAGCTCTGGACCGCCATCGACGGCGCAGCCCAGGCCGGCAAGGGCGCCTTCCTGATCTATCAGGAGTCGTCGCTGGTGATCCGCGCGATCCGCGACTACTTCACGGCCGACATCGGTGAGATCCTGATCGACACCGACGACATCTACGAGCAGGCCAAGCAGTTCATGAACCACGTGATGCCGGAAACGGCCAATCGCGTGAAGCGCTACCGCGACGACGCGGCGCTGTTCAGCCGCTTCCAGATCGAGCACCAGATCGAAACCGCCTTCTCGCGCACGGTGAACCTGCCCTCGGGCGGCGCCATCGTGATCGACCACACCGAAGCGCTGGTGGCGGTGGACGTGAACTCGGCGCGCGCCACCCGCGGCGGCGACATCGAGGAAACCGCGACGCGCACCAACCTCGAAGCGGCCGACGAGATCGCGCGCCAGATGCGCCTGCGCGACCTGGGCGGCCTGATCGTCGTGGACTTCATCGACATGGAGGAGTCCAAGAACCGCCGCGAGGTCGAGCAGCGCCTGCGCGACGCGCTGCGCACCGACCGCGCCCGCGTGCAGTTCAGCTCCATCAGCAAGTTCGGCCTGCTGGAATTGAGCCGCCAGCGCCTGCGCCCGGCGCTCAGCGAGGGCTCGCACATCACCTGCCCGCGCTGCAACGGCACCGGCCACATCCGCGACACCGA
>CAMLNA010000274.1 GCA_946481025.1 uncultured Rivibacter sp. | reverse complement strand
GGCACGCCATCTGCTCACGCAGCGGAACCAACACAAGGAAACCGCCCCATGGATGCCATCGAATTGCTGACCCGCCAGCACCGCGAGATCGAGGAACGGATGAATCAGGTGCTGCAGGACCAGGCCCCCCGCACGCTGCAGAAGAGCTTTCGCGAAGTGGCCGACCACTTGGGTGCCCACATCGCATCGGAAGAACAGGTGTTCTACCCGGCGGTGAAGGCCCAGCGGACCGAAGACATCCTGATGGAGTCGCTCGAGGAGCACCTCTCATTGAAGCGCCTGCTCGCCGACCTGATGGAGATGACGCCCGGCGACGCCGCCTTCGAAGCGAAGTTCAAGGTGCTGCGCGAGCAGACCGAGCACCACCACGAGGAAGAAGAGGAGAACCTGTTCCCCAAGGTGCGCAAGCTGCTCGACGAAGACCAGCTCGCCGCGCTGGGCCGCGAGATGATGGCTTTCCAGGTGTCGATGCACACGCAGGGCGAGCCGGCCGAGGAAATGGCCGGGCAGACCGACAAGGCCGCCCGGCTCTGACGCGGTGGCCGGCGGGCCGTGCGCCCGCCGTTGGCCAACCTCGCTCAGGACCGCCGCAGCGCAGCCCCCCGGCCGAACAGTGCCAGCGCCGCGATGCCGGCCGTCAGCAAGGCGGCCGTGGTCTTCGGGTGCAGCACCGCCTTGGTGTACAGGCTGGGACGCACCATCTGCCCCGGATGGCGCCCGCGCACACGGCCATCGCTGCCCGGCTGGTAGAGGTTGTCCTGCCTGTGCTCGGGCGGGCCGTCACGCAGTTGCGCGTTGAACATCGTCTTCTTGCTGATCCAGTCGAGCAACCGCGGTGCATGGCTGTTCATCGTGCTCATCATCTTGCTGCTGCTGCCGACGAACACGTCGCGCGTGGGGTGCTGCGCGGCATGCAGGATGGCATTCGCCACCTCCTCCGGCGTGTACACCGGCGGCGGCAGCTTGGGCTCGTGCTCGGTGTAGTTCTTCGCGTGCTCGGTGAACGGGGTCGCAATGCCGGCCGGCTTGATCAGCGTGACGGAGATCGGCGCGCCTTCTTCTTCCAGTTCCATGCGCAGGCTGTCGGTGAAGCCCTTCACCGCATGCTTGCTCGCGCTGTACATGCCTTGCAGCGGCATCGCGCGGTCGGAGGTCAGGCTGCCGAGGTTGACGATGCTGCCGCCGTGCCGGCGCAGGTGGGCGGCCGCGATCAGCGAGCCGTACACCACGCCCCAGAAGTTGGTCTCGAACAGGCGCTGGTGGTCGCGGTCGCGCACGTCTTCGAGGCGGCCCCAGATGGCCACGCCGGCGTTGTTGACCCAGGTGTCGAAGCCACCGAAATGCTCGATCGCGGTGTCGGCCACCAGTTGCAGGTCTTCGCGCCGGCCCACGTCGGCCACCACGTACATCGCCCGCCCGCCCTGTGCGACGATCTGCTCGGTGGCCTCGGCCAGCGCCGGTTCGTCCCGCGCCACCAGCAACACGGCCGCGCCGCGCTTCGCGGCCATCTGCGCGGTCGCCAGGCCGATGCCGCTGGATGCGCCGGTGATGACGATGGTTTGTTCGTTCAAGGGTTTCAGGTGCACCGCCATGAGAGGTTCTCCGTTGTTGAGCCGGCACAGGCCCGCCAGCCTCCCGGCCAGTCGATCAAGGCTGCTGCGCCACACAGCCCCGGGGGCAACCGCCGTGCCGGTCGGTGCCTGTCCGACACGCGCAGATGCAAGACGCCATGACCTCGCTGCCGCGCCTGCTCGCTGAAGTGCGCGCCTGCAACCTGTGCGCCGCGCACCTGCCCCACGGCGTGCGGCCGGTGCTGCAGCTGCACCCCGCTGCCCGCATCCTGATCGCTGCCCAGGCGCCCGGCCGCAAGGTGCACGAGACCGGCCTGCCGTTCAACGACGCCAGCGGCGACCGGCTGCGGCTATGGATGGGCATCGACCGCGACACCTTCTACGACCCGCACCGCATCGCCATCGTGCCGATGGGCCTGTGCTACCCCGGCACCGGCCGCTCCGGCGACCTGCCACCCCGCGCCGAATGCGCACCACACTGGCGCGAGCGGTTGCTCGCGATGCTCGCCAATGTGCAGCTCACGCTCGTGATCGGGCGCTATGCACAGGGCTGGCACCTGCCCGCCCCGGGCGCCACCCTCACCGAAGTCACCCGCGGCTGGCGAGCCCACGCGCCCGCCGTGTTCCCGCTGCCGCACCCCAGCCCGCGCAACCAGCTGTGGGTGCGCCGCAACCCATGGTTCGAGGCCGAGCTGCTGCCGGAACTGCGGCTGCGTGTGCGGCAGGTGCTCGACATGCCGTGACGGAAGTCTCGGCGCTGCGGGTTTGCGGCAAAAACGGGAATGGTTCATGCATGAAGGCCACCCATCGCACGATGGACGTGCTCAGCCGACCCGCCGCCATGCCGCTCGCCCGCTCGCTTTCCGCCCCCGTCCTGCCCGTTCACGACGAGCCGGCCCCGACCGTTTCCAGCGACACGCTGGCCGCGATGATCAACCTCGCCGGCCGCCAACGCATGCTGTCGCAGCGCGTCACGCTGCATGCGGTGCTGGCCTCGCTCGGCCACGAGCAGGCCTACGGCGTGGCGCGCGAGGCGCTGGACCTGTTCGCCGACAGCCACGCCACGCTGGTGCACGGCAAGGGCCGCCTGCCCGCGGCGCACTTCGACGAGATCCGCACCGCCTACTTCGGCCCGACCGGCGGCGACCGGCAGATCCAGGACTTCATCTCGCTCGCGCGCCGCACGCTGGAGGCGATGGCCGCCTGCGCGCCGCAGGGCGCCGGCCTGCTGCAAAACCTGATCGGCAGCGCCACGCCGATGCTGGCGCTGCTGAACCAGATCACGCAGATCTACGAGGCCGAATCGCGCCGCTCGGCCGTCGCGCTGCAGCGGCGCCTCAGCGACCTGCTGGGCGACGTGCGCTCGGTGGCCAAGCGCGCACGGATCGTTGCCTTCAACGCCCAGGTGGTGGCGGTGCGTTCAGGCGACGCCGGACGCGAGTTCACGGCGGTCGCGAACGTGATGACCCAGGTGACGGGCGAGATGGACGAGCTGGTGCAGGCGGCGGTGA
>CAMLNA010000273.1 GCA_946481025.1 uncultured Rivibacter sp. | reverse complement strand
TTCGCCAACGGCGCGCAGGTGGTGATCGACCAGTTCATCGCCTCCGGCGAGGTGAAGTGGGGCCGCGCCAACGGTCTCACGCTGCTGCTGCCGCACGGCTACGAAGGCCAGGGCCCCGAGCACAGCTCGGCCCGCCTGGAGCGCTTCATGCAGCTGGCGGCCGACAACAACATGCAGGTCTGCCAGCCCACCACGGCCAGCCAGATCTTCCACCTGCTGCGCCGCCAGCAGGTGCGCATGTTCCGCAAGCCGCTGGTCGTGATGACGCCCAAGTCGCTGCTGCGCAACAAGGACGCGACGTCCCCGCTCACCGAGTTCACCAAGGGCGAGTTCCGCACCGTGATCGGCGAGCTCAACGGCGACATCGACGCGTCCAAGGTCAAGCGCGTGATCGCCTGCTCCGGCAAGGTCTACTACGACCTCGTGAAGAAGCGCGCCGAGCGCGAGGACGACGACGTGGCCATCATCCGCGTGGAGCAGCTCTATCCGTTCCCGCACAAGGCGTTTGCAGCCGAGCTCAAGAAGTATCCCAACGCCACCGACATCGTGTGGTGCCAGGACGAGCCGCAGAACCAGGGCGCCTGGTTCTTCGTGCAGCACAACATCCACGAGAACATGCTCGAAGGCCAGAAGCTCGGCTATGCCGGCCGCCCGGCCTCGGCGTCGCCGGCAGTGGGCTATGCCCACCTGCACCAGGAGCAACAGAAGGCCCTGCTCGACCAGGCCTTTGCCAAGCTCAAGGGCTTCGTGCTCACGAAATGACGGTTGGCAGGCAGCAGCGCTCGTTTGGTTGAGCGCTGCCGGCCTGCGCGTACGCATCGAACACAGCGAACACTCGCACGCAACGCGAAGAATCAAGGAAGACACGCATCATGGCGCTTGTTGAAGTCAAGGTCCCCCAGCTGTCCGAATCGGTGGCCGAAGCCACCCTGCTGCAATGGAAGAAGAAGCCCGGCGAAGCCGTGGCAGTGGATGAAATCCTCATCGAGATCGAGACCGACAAGGTCGTGCTCGAAGTGCCGGCACCTTCGGCCGGCGTGATGGCACAGATCGTCAAGAACGACGGCGACACCGTCACCAGCGACGAAGTCATCGCCAAGATCGACACCGAGGCGAAGCCGCAGGTGAGCCCGCTCGAAGTGAAGGCGGTGCCCGCTGCCGCGCCGGCGCCGGCTGCTGCGGCGCCCGCCGCCAGCCCTGCCGCCGGCGGCTCGAAGTCCGACGTCGCCATGCCCGCTGCGGCCAAGCTGCTGGCCGACAACAACCTCAGCACCGCGCAGGTGGCCGGCACCGGCAAGGATGGCCGCGTCACCAAGGGCGACGTGCTGGGCGCCATCGCCGGCGGGACGCAGGCGCCGGCCGTGCAGGTGCCGGCCACGCCCGCCGTGGCCAAGCCGCTGCCGGCCGTGGCACCGCCGGCCATGGTGAACCTGGGTGATCGCCCCGAGCAGCGCGTGCCGATGAGCCGCCTGCGCGCGCGCGTTGCCGAGCGCCTGCTGCAGTCGCAAGCCACCAACGCCATCCTCACCACCTTCAACGAGGTGAACATGGCACCCGTGATGGAGATGCGCAAGCGCTTCCAGGAGAAGTTCGAGAAGGAGCACGGCGTCAAGATCGGCTTCATGAGCTTCTTCGTGAAGGCCGCGGTGGCCGCGCTCAAGAAGTACCCGGTGCTCAACGCCAGCGTCGACGGCAACGACATCGTCTACCACGGCTACTTCGACATCGGCATCGCGGTGGGCTCGCCGCGCGGCCTGGTGGTGCCCATCCTGCGCAACGCCGACCAGATGAGCTTTGCCGACATCGAGAAGAAGATCGCCGAGTTCGGCCAGAAGGCCAAGGACGGCAAGCTGTCGCTCGAGGAACTTTCCGGCGGTACCTTCTCCATCTCCAACGGCGGTGTGTTCGGCTCGATGCTGTCCACCCCGATCATCAACCCGCCGCAGTCGGCCATCCTGGGCGTGCACGCCACCAAGGACCGCGCCGTGGTCGAGAACGGGCAGGTCGTCGTGCGCCCGATCAACTACCTGGCCATGAGCTATGACCACCGCATCATCGACGGCCGCGAAGCCGTGCTGGGCCTGGTGGCCATGAAGGAAGCGCTGGAAGACCCGGCCCGCCTGCTGTTCGACATCTGAGGGGCGGACCATGAGTGCAAAACAATTCGACGTCGTTGTGATCGGCGGCGGCCCCGGCGGTTATGTCGCGGCCATCCGCGCCGCGCAGCTGGGCTTCAACACGGCCTGCATCGACGAATGGAAGAACGCGAAGGGCGGCCCGGCGCTGGGCGGCACCTGCACCAACGTCGGCTGCATCCCGTCGAAGGCGCTCCTGCAGTCGAGCGAGAACTACGAGCACGCCAAGCATCATTTCGCTGACCACGGCATCACCGTCTCGGGCCTCGAGATCGACGTGGCCAAGATGCTGGCGCGCAAGGACAACGTCGTGAAGCAGAACAACGACGGCATCGTCTACCTGTTCAAGAAGAACAAGGTCACGTTCTTCCACGGCCGTGGCTCGTTCGTGAAGGCTGCCGAGGGGGGGTATGAGATCAAGGTGGCCGGTGCCGCCGAAGAGAGCATCGTCGGCAAGCACATCATCGTGGCCACCGGCTCCAACCCCCGCGCCTTGCCCGGCGCGCCGTTCGACGAGGAAAACATCCTCAGTAACGACGGTGCGCTGCGCATCCAGGGCGTGCCGAAGAAGCTGGGCCTCATCGGCGCCGGCGTCATCGGCCTCGAGATGGGTTCGGTGTGGCGCCGCGTCGGCGCCGAGGTGACCGTGCTCGAGGCGCTGCCCGCCTTCCTGGGCGCGGTGGACGAGCAGATCGCCAAGGAAGCCCACAAGGCCTTCACCAAGCAAGGTCTGAAGATCGAGCTCGGCGTGAAGATCAACGAGGTCAAGAGCGACAAGAAGGGCGTGAAGGTGTCCTACACCGACGCCAAGGGCGGCGCGCAGACCCTCGAGGTCGACAAGCTCATCGTCTCGATCGGTCGCGTTGCCAACACCATCGGCCTCAACCCCGAGGCTGTGGGCCTCAAGCTCGACGAGCGTGGCGCCATCGTGGTGGACGACGACTGCAAGACCAACCTGCCCAACGTGTGGGCCGTGGGTGACGTGGTGCGCGGCCCCATGCTCGCGCACAAGGCCGAG
>CAMLNA010000272.1 GCA_946481025.1 uncultured Rivibacter sp. | reverse complement strand
CCCCAGCTCCACCGCCTTCAACGTCGCCGCCGCCCGGCTGCTGCAGGCCAGCTTCTCGAACACGTGCTCCAGGTGCGTGCGCACGGTCGCCGGGCTGATGCCGAGCCGTTGGGCGGCTTCCTTGTTGCTGGCGCCACGGGCGATCGCGCGCAGCACGTCGAGCTCGCGGGGCGACAGCAGCGTCGGTGTCGCTCGCGGGCGCGGGGCCGGCGCGCCCAGCAGCGCTTCGACCACCTCGCGGTCGTAGCGCCCGGCGCGTGCCTCTTCACGCAGGATGCGCACCGCTTCGGTCTCGTCGAAGGCCGGCCGCCAGGGCCGTGCCGAACGCAGGGCGACCCAGCTCGCCGCGGCGGCCAGCAGCCGGGCTTCGGCGCCCGGCGGCGCCAGGCCGCGGAAGTGGCCCGAGCCGTCGTCGCGCTCGAACACCCACGAGGCGAGGTCGGCCTCGGCAGACAGGCCCCCGAGTTCGCGCGCCGCACGGGCGGTCCAGTAGGCGGCCAGCCGGACCTGCTCTTGCTCGGCGCGCGAAAGGGGCGCCTGCTTGTTCCACAGCGCGTTGGGCAGCGCGGCCCGCCCCATGCCGTGCAGCAGCGCGGCCGCGATGGTTCGGTGCACGGCGGCCGGGTCGAGCCCCAGGCGCGGCCCCGCCGCTTCCACGGCCGATGCCACGGCGCGCGAATGGCCGGTGAGCCACGGCAGCTTGAGGTCGATCACGTCGGCCAGCAGGGCGAGCGGCACCGCCGCATCGGGCACCTGCGCCGCAGCGGCCTCCCTGGCCTCGTCGATCTCGGCCAGCCAGCCGCCACCCTGCGCGTGCAGCGCTTCAACCAGCACGCGGGGATGCTGCCCATGGGCGGCGGGCGCGGTGCCGGCGCCATGCAGCCGCGCGGCGATCTCGAATTCGCCGCAGAGCGTGACGATGGCGACCAGTTCGGTCGCAGCCCCGCCGCGGCCTTCGAGGTCGTAGCCGTCGAACACATGGCGCAGCGCCTGCTCGACCGTGGCCGGCAGCCCGAGCCGCCGCGCGGTGTCGCCGGCGACCTCGCAGTGGATCTGCGCCACGCCGGCGAAGGCCGCGAGGCGCTCGCGCTGAGCCGGGTCGGTGAGCGCAGCCACCTGCAGTTGCGCCAGCAGCGCCGGCTCGGCGAGCATCTTCGCGCGGCCGGCCACGTCGTCGCCCAGCAGCGCAGCGACCTCGCCCGCATTGGCGGTGCAGCCCGACCAGCGCAGCAGCGCGACGCTGGTCGCGTCTGCCGCGAGTTCGGCGCGTCCGAGCGCCAGGGCGAGCCGCCATGCGAGGGCGGCGACGCGGCGCGAATGGTTGCAGGGCTGGCCCATGCTGAGGTCGCCCACGAAGGCGAGCGCCTGCATCGCGTCGTGGACGCGGACGGTGGTGCCTTCGGCGACGAGGTCCGTGGTCAAGATGCGCCCGCCGGTTCGTGATCGGATATTCGACCGATGGTACGTGGCCCGGCCGTGGCCCACCATGACGCCATCGCCACTCACTCCATCGGATCCCGCCATGCCTGCCAGCCTCAGCACCCTCGGCATCGTCCACACCACGCTCAGCATCGCGCCGCTGCTGCTGGGCGGCTACGCGCTGGCCACGCGCGGCGCCATCTCGCCCGACGGCCGGCTCGGCAGGGCCTACATCGCGTCGATGCTCCTCTCGATCGCGACCTCGTTCGGCCTCTCCAGCACCGGCGGCATCGGGCCGGGCCACGTGCTGGGCGTCATCGCCGCCCTGCTGATGGGCTTTGCGGTTCGTCCGCCGGCGCTGCTGGGCCGCGCCGTGCCCTACCTGCGCACGCTGGCCATGTCGGCCAGCTACCTGATCCTGCTGATCCCCGGCACGGTGGAGACGCTCACCCGCCTGCCGGGCGGCGCGCCGATCGCGAGCCACGGCCCCGAGTCGCCCGAGGTCAAGGCAGCGCTCGGCCTGTTCTTCCTGCTGTTCCTCGTCGGCAGTGCCTGGCAGGTGCTGCGCATCCGCCGGGGGCGCTAGGTTTGCGCCCACCGCCGGCAGATCGCCGCGATGTCCTGCGGCGTCGTGCGGCAGCAGCCGCCGATCAGCCTCGCGCCCGCATCGGCCCAATGCATGGCCGCCTCGGCCAGCGCCGCGCCGCCGTCGTGCGCGGTGCCGTGCCACACCTTGCGCACCGCGTCGTAGTGCTCGCCGGCATTGGGGTACACGACGACGGGTTTGCGGGTGCGGGCCCGGGCGATCCGCACCAGCGACTCCACGTGTTGCGGTGCGGTGCAGTTGAGGCCGATGGCCGCCACCTGCGCAAAGCCGTCGAGCGCCGCCACGCAGTCGCCGAACGGCTCGCCCTGGCTGTCGTGCGCGCCGTCCCGGCATGAAAAGCTGATCCATGCTTCGCTGCCCGGCTGCTCCTGCAGCAGGCGCGCGAGTGCACGGGCTTCGGCCAGGCAGGGCACGGTTTCGCAGGCCAGCAGGTCGGCGCCGGAGTCCGCCAGCAGCTGAAGGCGCGGTCGGTGGAAGTCCATCAGCGCGGCTTCGTCCAGGCCGTAGTGGCCGCGGTATTCGGAGCCATCGGCCAGCATCGCGCCATAGGGGCCGATCGACGCGGCCACCAGCGGCCTGGCACGGTGGGCCTGCGCCGGGTCGTGCTGCGCCTCGTGCCAGAAGATGTCGCGGGCCTCGCAGGCCAGCGCCACCGCCAGGCGCATGAGCCCTGCCGCCTCCTCGTGGCCGAGGCCGCGCTTCGCGAAGCCTTCGAAGGTGGCCTGGTAGGTCGCGGTGGTGGCCACGTCGGCGCCGGCGCGAAAGTAGTCGAGGTGCACTTCGCGGATGAGCTCGGGCCGCTCGATCAGCAGCCGGGCCGACCACAGCGGGTCGTCGATGTCGGCGCCGCGCCGGGCCAGCTCGGTGCCCAGCGCGCCGTCGAGCACGAGGTGCCCCTGGCGTGCCAGCCAGTCGGCGATGACGCCGGGTTGCGGAGTGGTGGAAGCGTCTGCCGTGGAGGACATGTGTGTTCAGCGCGCCTCTTCGGCGCTGAAGTAGCGGGTGTGGAGGCGAGCGTAACTGCCGTCGGCCCGCACCGGGCGAACGGGGGTGTTGTCCGCCCGAGGTGCCGAATACCTTCACCGCGGTGAATGAATTGGGGTTCCGCCCGTGGCGCACAACCACTCTCCGTTCGGG
>CAMLNA010000271.1 GCA_946481025.1 uncultured Rivibacter sp. | reverse complement strand
AGTTCTCGCCCTTCCACCAGCCGGTGGTGGAGGCGGCGCCGCCGGCGCACTGCGCGACGTTCTCGTAGACCTTCAGGTCCTCGTAGTGGTGGCCCTCGCTGAAGCCCTTGACCGAGGCCAGGATCATCCCGGGGTTGAGCTTCTGGATGTATTCCCACGTGAAGCCCATGCGGTCCAGCGCGCCGGGACCGAAGTTCTCGACCATCACGTCCGAGCGCCGGATCAGCTCCTCCAGCACCTTCTTGCCGTCGGGCTTCTTGGTGTCCAGCGTCAGCGAGCGCTTGTTGCTGTTGAGCATCGTGAAGTACAGCGCGTCGGCATCGGGAATGTCGCGCAGCTGGCTGCGGGTGACGTCGCCCGAGCCGGGGCGCTCGACCTTGATCACGTCGGCACCGAACCAGGCCAGCAGCTGCGTGCATGCGGGGCCGGCCTGAACGTGGGTGAAATCGATGATGCGGAGGCCTTCGAGGGGCTTGCTCATGGTTCGCTCCTAAGGTGAAAGACGGGTTATTTGTTGATTGCCGCTTTCTGCGGGTTCAGGCTCGTGATGCGGCCGCTCTCGGTGCCGGCGGTCTCGTCGATGACAGCGTTGATCAGCGTCGGCCGGCCGCTGGCGACGGCCTCCTGCAGGGCTGCCTTCAACTCGGCCGGCGTGTTCGCGACGACGCCCTTGCCGCCGAAGGCTTCCATCAGCAGGTCATAGCGCGAGTTCTTGACGAAGACCGTGGGCGCCGGGTCCGGGTGGCCCGTGGGATTCACGTCGGTGCCCTTGTAGACGCCGTTGTTGTTGAAGATGACGACGCACACCGGCAGGTTGTAGCGGCAGATCGTCTCGACCTCCATGCCGCTGAAGCCGAAGGCCGAGTCGCCCTCGATGGCGATGACCGGCTTGCCCGTGGTCACCGCGGCGGCGACGGCGAAGCCCATGCCGATGCCCATGATCCCCCACGTGCCGCAGTCCAGCCGTTTGCGGGGCTCGTACATGTCGACGATGCTGCGCGCGAAGTCGAGCGTGTTGGCGCCCTCGTTCACCACGATCGCATCGGGGCGCGACTTCACCACCTCGCGGATCGCGCCGAGCGCGCCGTGGAAGTTCATCGGCGAGGCGTGCTGCGCGAGCTGCGCGGCCATCTTCGACAGGTTCTTGTCCTTGCGGTCGGCAATGGCCGAGGTCCATTCGGCCGGCGGCTTCTTCCAGTGCGTGCCGATCCCGTCGAGCAGGGCCGACACGCACGAGCCGATGTCGCCGATCAGCGGGGCCGCGATCGGCACGTTGCTGTCGGCCTCGGTGGGCGAGATGTCGATCTGCACGAACTGCTTGGCGAGCTTCTGCGGGTCGGGGCCGCCCCAGGTCTTGCCCTTGCCGTGCGACAGCAGCCAGTTGAGCCGCGCGCCGACGAGCACCACCACGTCGGCCTCCGCCAGCACGTAGGAACGCGCCGCGGCCGCCGACTGGACATGCGTGTCGGGCAGCAGCCCCTTGGCCATGGACATGGGCAGGTAGGGGATGCCGGTCTTTTCAACCAGCGCGCGGATGGCCTCGTCGGCCTGCGCGTACGCCGCACCTTTGCCCAGCAGGATGAGCGGGCGCTTGGCGCCGGCCAGCACGTCGAGTGCGCGCTTCACCGCGTCGGGCGCGGGGATCTGCCGCGGCGCCGGGTCGATGACCTTGATCAGCGACTGCCGGCCGGCTTCGGCGTCCATGGTCTGCGAGAACAGCTTGGCCGGCAGGTCCAGGTACACGCCGCCCGGACGCCCCGACAGGGCGGTGCGGATCGCGCGCGCGATGCCGATGCCGATGTCCTGCGCATGGAGCACGCGGTACGCCGCCTTGCAGAACGGCTTGGCGGCGTTGAGCTGGTCCATCTCCTCGTAGTCACCCTGCTGCAGGTCGACGATCTCGCGCTCCGAGGAGCCACTGATCAGGATCATCGGGAAGCAGTTCACCGTGGCGTTGGCCAGCGCCGTGAGGCCATTGAGGAAGCCCGGTGCCGAAACGGTCAGGCAGATGCCGGGTTTCTGGGTCAGAAACCCCGCGGCCGCAGCCGCATTGCCTGCGTTCTGCTCGTGGCGGAACGAGATGACGCGCATGCCCTCGGCCTGCGCCAGCCGCGTGAGGTCGGTGATCGGGATGCCCGGCAGGCCGTAGATCGTGTCGATGTCGTTGAGCTTCAGCGCATCGATCACGAGATGGAAGCCGTCGGTCTGCTCGCGGGCAGCTTCTGTGGCGGCGGCGGCCGGCTTTTCGGTCCTGCTTGTGGCCGTCGGGTTGTCGAGAACGGTGGACATGTCTCTCCTTCAGCGTTCATCGCCATGGTTGTCAATGGCGTGCGGCCACTATGATTCGGCCGGGCTTTTTCTTCCGTTGACCGCGGTCAAGATTCGAAAAATCCAAGCCGACCATGACGCTGCTCGCCAACCACCCCGCAAGGAACGTGATCCGCCTCGAGCTGAAGCACAACGAAGTGCTGAAGGACTTGAGCGATGCCGATCGCGAAGAGCTCGAAGCCCACATGACGGTGTTCGACGGCGGCAAGGGCGAGTTCCTGCTCTACCAGGGCGTGCACGAGATGGAGCAGTACTTCATCATCGACGGCATCCTCAAGCGCGTCGTGTCCAACAAGGAAGGCAAGGAGATGATCCTTCGCTTCGCCGGCACCAACGACATCGAGACCAGCTACGCCGCCTGGCGCCTGGGCACGCCCACGCCGTACGGCATCGTGTGCGTCACGAAGGCGCGCGTGGCGCGCATGCCGCTCAAGGAGTGGGTGGCCTTCCTCGACGCGAGGCCCCAGGCCAAGGCGTCGTTCGAGTACTACGTGATGCGGCTGATGAGCGAGATCATGGCCCACACCATCACGCTGCACCTGCTCGATGCGCCGGGCCGCGTGCACCGCTTCCTGCGCAAGCACGCCGAGCTGGCCGAGCGCATCCCGCGAAAGGAGCTGGCCTCGTACCTGAACCTCTCGGCCGAGACGCTCAGCCGGCTGAAGCAGCGCGGGAAGATCTAGGGCGGCGTGCAGGACCAGGCCCCTGCGACCCTTCTCCGAGGGCGGAACCCCAATTCATTCACCGCGGAGGCGCGGAGGACGCGGAGGACCGCGGAGAAGGCCTTGTATTCCTCCGCGGTTCTCCGCGCTCTCCGCGCCTCCGCGGTGAAGGTATTCGGCGCCTCACGGGAACAACGCCCACCCGTTCGCCCTGAGGTATCGAAGGGCCGCAGCGGTCGTCGCA
>CAMLNA010000270.1 GCA_946481025.1 uncultured Rivibacter sp. | reverse complement strand
CCACCTGGTCGGCGAAGGTGAGCGCCTCGACCTGGTCGTGCGTCACGTAGATGAGGGTGAGCTTGAGTTCGTGGTGGATCTGCTTGAGCTTGCGGCGCAGCTGCCACTTCAGGTGCGGGTCGATCACCGTGAGCGGCTCGTCGAACAGCACCGCCGACACGTCTTCGCGCACGAGGCCGCGGCCCAGCGAGATCTTCTGCTTGGCATCGGCCGAGAGGTTCGCCGCGCGCTGGTTGAGCTGTCCGGACATTTCGAGCATCTCGGCGATGCGGCCGACGCGCTGCCTGATCTTCTCGGGTGCGACGCCGCGGTTGCGCAGCGGGAAGGCCAGGTTCTCCGCGACCGTCATGGTGTCGTAGATCACCGGGAACTGGAACACCTGCGCAATGTTGCGACCCTGCGGCGACAGCCGGGTGACGTCCATGCCGTTGAAGCGCACCGTGCCATGCGAAGGCTCGAGCAGCCCCGAGATGATGTTGAGCATGGTGGTCTTGCCGCAGCCCGAAGGCCCCAGCAGCGCATAGGCGCCGCCGTCTTCGAAGCTCATCTTCAGCGGCAGCAGCGCGTAGTCGCTGTCTTCCTTCGGGTTGGGGCGGTAAGCGTGTGCGAGGTCGAGGTCGATGCGGGCCATGTCAGCGGCTCCCCTTGATGCGCGCAGGTGCGACCAGCAGGTTGCCTGCCGCGTCGAACACGTAGACCTGCGCCGGGTTCATGTACAGCGTGATCGCGGCACCCAGGTCGAAGTAGTGCACGCCGGTGAGCTGGGCCACCAGTTCGCCCACGGCGGTGTGCACGTGCACGAAGGTGTCGGAGCCCGAGATCTCGGCCAGCTCCACCTTGCCGGGCAGCGCCACGTCGCCGTCGCGCTGCTGCACGCGCAGGGCGCCGGCGCGCACGCCGATGGTGAGGGACTTGCTCGCGGCCGCCGGCAGCGGAATCTGCAGTGAAGGACCCGCATTGAGGACGATTCCCAGCGACGCCGCCTCGGCGCCGATGAGGTTCATCGGCGGATCGCTGAACGCACGTGCCACGCGCAAGGACTTCGGCGCATGGAACACCTCGGCCGTCGGCCCGTACTGCAGCAGCTCGCCGGCATCCATCACGGCCGTGTAGCCGCCCAGCAGCAGCGCCTCGCCCGGCTCGGTGGTGGCGTACACCACGGTCGAATCGCCGGACGCGAACAGCGCCGAGAGTTCCTCGCGCAGTTCTTCGCGCAGCTTGTAGTCCAGGTTCACCAGCGGCTCGTCGAGCAGCATCAGCGGCGCGTTCTTGGCGAGCGCGCGCGCCAGCGCCACGCGCTGCTGCTGGCCGCCCGACAGCTCGGCCGGCAGGCGCTTCAGGAAGGGCTCGATGTGCAGCTTGGCGGCCAGCTGCTGCACGCGCGCGGCGATGTTCGATTCGCCGCGCAGCTTCAGCGGCGAGGCGATGTTGTCGTAGACCGAGAGCGACGGGTAGTTGATGAACTGCTGGTAGACCATCGCGACGTTGCGATCGCGCACAGGCTTGCCGGTCACGTCGGCGCCGTCGACCTTCACCGTCCCCTTGGTGGGTGCATCGAGCCCCGCCATGATGCGCATCAGCGAGGTCTTGCCCGCCTGCGTGGCGCCCAGCAGCACGGTCACGGCGCGCGGCACGAGCGAGAGGTTCATCGGATACAGGTGGGTGCTCGGCCCCACCTGCTTGCTCACATCTTGCAGCGTGAGTTGCATCACGCGACCTTTCGTTTGGGTTGATCGCCGGCTTGCGCCAGCCATTGCGTCACTTGTTGTTGTTCACCCTGGGTGTAGTGCAGGCCGAGCTTGGAACGGCGCCAGAGGATGTCGCCGGCGTCCACGGCCCATTCCTCGCGCCGCAGGTAGTGCAGCTCGGCCTCGCGCAGCCCCGGCGCCACTTCGGCACCGAGGTCGTCCAGCGAGCGGGCACCGGCCAGCACCCGGTCGATGCGTGAGCCGTAGGCACGGGCCAGGCGGCGCGCCAGGGCGGCTGGCAGCCACGGATGGCGGCGCTGCAGCTCGGCGACGAAACGCTCGAAGTCGGTGTCGGGCCGCTGCGCCTTGCCGATGTAGGCCGACAGGTCGCCGCCCGGCAGGTGCGCCCCTTCGGTCCAGGCGCGGCGCGGGTCGCCCAGCAGGCGGCCCACCTCGTCGGCCGCGTCCTCGGCCAGCTTGCGGAAGGTGGTGATCTTGCCGCCCCACACGCTGAGCAGCGGAGCCCCCGCACCATGGTTGGCCTCGAGCAGGTAGTCGCGCGTCACCGCCGAGGGGTCGCCGGACGCGTCGTCGAGCAGCGGGCGCACGCCCGAGTAGCTCCACACCACGTCGGCCGGCCGGATGGGCTGCTCGAAGTAGCGGCTCGCCTGCTCGCACAGGTAGGCGGTTTCGTTGGCGTCGATGTGCGCCTGGCCCGGGTCGCCTTCGAGCTCCACGTCGGTGGTGCCGATGAGCGTGAAGCGCTCTTCGTAGGGGATGGCGAAGATGATGCGCTTGTCGGGGTTCTGGAAGATGTAGGCGTGGTCGTGCTCGAACACGCGCGGCACGACGATGTGGCTGCCCTTCACCAGGCGCAGGCTCTTGGTGGCGAGTGCTTCGCCGCGTGCGGGCCGGGCCACGTCGCGCAGGAAGCTCTCGGCCCACGGGCCGGCGGCGTTGACCAGGGCGCGCGCCTGCACCGTTCGCTGCGTGCCATCGCGCGACTGCAGCACGGCAGTCCAGCCTCGTTCATCGCGCTGTGCCGAAGCCACGGCGGTGTGCGTGAGCACCGTGGCGCCCTTGGCCTGCGCGTCGATCGCGTTGAGCACCACCAGCCGCGCATCGTTGACCCAGCCGTCGGAATAGACGAAACCGCGGCTGAACTGCCGCTTCAGCGGAGCGCCCACCTCGTGCGTGCGCAGGTTCACGCCTGCGGAGCCGGGCAGCACCTCGCGTCGCGCCAGGTGGTCGTACAGGAAGAGCCCGATGCGGATCATCCACACCGGCCGCAGGAAATTGGCCTTGGGGTCGTGCGGCATGACGAAGCGCAGCGGCCACATGATGTGCGGCGCACTCTTCAGCAGCACCTCGCGCTCCATCAGTGCCTTGCGAACGAGGCCGAACTCGTAGTACTCGAGGTAGCGCAGCCCGCCGTGGATGAGCTTGGTGGACGACGACGAGGTGTGCGCCGCGAGGTCGTCGCGCTCGGCCAGCAGCACGCGCCAGCCGCGACCCGCGAGGTCGCGGGCGATGCCGCAGCCGTTGATGCCGCCGCCCACGACCAGCACGT
>CAMLNA010000269.1 GCA_946481025.1 uncultured Rivibacter sp. | reverse complement strand
AAAGACATCAGGCAAATCTGGCGAGCCCTTCGAGAAAGAAAACCTCCCGCGGCGGGCGAGGCCTCAAAGCATTCATCGAGAGCGTCGGAGACACCTCAGCTGCGAGTGACCTTGTCTGCGCATGAGGCAGGGGTGGCTTCGAACCCGCTACCCAAACAACCTCACCGCAATCCCCGCCACATGTCGCCCCTGGAACCGGGCCATCCCCAGCTCCTGTTCGCTCGGGTGCCGCTCGCCCTTGGCGCCGGCGATGGTGCTGGCGCCGTACGGGCTGCCGCCCTTGATCTCGTCGATGCCCATCTGCGTCTGGTCGCTGTAGGGCAGGCCGACGACGATCATGCCCAGGTGCAGCAGCGTGGGGTGGAAGGTGAGCAGGGTGCTTTCCTGTCCGCCGTGCTGCGTGGCGCTGGAGGTGAACACGCTGCCCACCTTGCCGACCAGCGCGCCGCTCTGCCAAAGCGCACCGGTCTGGTCGAGGAAGTTGCGCATCTGGCCGGTCATGTTGCCGTAGCGCGTGGGCGTGCCGAAGATGATGGCGTGGTAGTCGCCCAGCTCCTGCGGGCTGGCCATCGGCGCCGGCTGGTCGAGCTTGGCGCCTGATTTGCGCAGCACTTCTTCGGGCATCAGCTCCGGAACTCGCTTGACCACCACCTCCGTGCCGGCCACTTCGCGCGCGCCTTCGGCTTCAGCCTGCGCCATGCGTTCCACGTGGCCGTACATGCTGTAGTAGAGGACGAGGATCTTCGCCATGAGGGATGCTCCTTGGGGCTGGTGTGGTGGAGTGGGCGGCGTCAGCCCACGACGGTGTTGTCTTTCGCACTGCGGTTGCTGGCCGGCGTGAGCTTCACCTCGTCGGTTGGCACGATGGCGATGTGGCCGTCGGGCTCGAGAATGGCCCACTTCACCTGCTTCAGGTCGTCGAGGCCCGACTTGTGCATCTCGCTGAACAGCTCGTCGGTGGTGACGCGGTTCGCGTCGAGCGCGTCACGCCGCAGCTCGCCGTGGCTCACCAGCACCGTGGGAGCCCCCGAAACCGCCAGCTCCAGCTTCTTGAAGCGGTGCACCAGCAGCGATGTCAGGAACACCAGCACGAACAGCGTCGACACGCCGATGAGGGCGTTGGTGAGCGAGTAGTCGTCGCGGGTCAGCGCCTGCGACACGATCTCCGGGATCATCAGCAGCGTCACCAGTTCAAGCGGCGAGAGCTGGCCGAACTCGCGCTTGCCGAGCACGCGCAGGCCCACCAGCACGAAGAGGTAGATGACGGCCACGCGCAGCACGGTTTCCATGTCGTGCGTCGCCTTCCGTCAGGGGAGCACCACGGTGGCGATATCCACCGCGACGTCGCTGCCGGGCTGGGCCGCAAGCCGCACACGGCCGGCATGGCGGCCGTACTTGTCGCCCTCGAGCGTGGCCACCACGCGGCGCGCTTCGCCCGGCGGCAGCGGCCCGAGAGGCACCTCATGGTGGTCTGGCGTCACCCCTTCCACAGCCGGAGTGGTTTGTACGCGGGTGAAGGCCCCCAGGTAGGACTGATCGATCTGCAGTGTGGCCATGGGCACCGTCGTTTCGCCCTCGTTCCTCACGGTGATGCCGAGCTCGCGCATCGTTCGAAAGCGCAGCACGGCGGGGTAGTCGACCTGCAGCGATATGCCGCCGGTCGACAGGCTGCGGACATGGTCCTCGCGCTCTCCGAGCAGGCCGGTCAGCGCCACCGCCGGCAACAGCGCCAGCAGCGGCACGCCCACGGCCTGCACCACGCCGATGCGAATCTGCGTGGGCACTTGCGGCGGTTCCGGCGGCTCCGCCGCGGCCGCGGGCTTGCGTGCGGGCTTGTTCGTCATTGCGACTTGCGTGGCGTGGCTCGTTGTGCTGCACGAGCAATTGGTGTTCCCCGGCGATACCACCGGCGCTGCAACGCGCCGCTTTCATGGGTGGCAAGAGCATCGATGCCGCTGCCTGCACCCGCTGTCACGCCGCACACGCTTTCTCACTCCGCCGACGCAAGCGAACAGCGCGGCGCAGTCGAACGCATCGAAGAAGTTGCCGAAGCCCGCGCACAAATTGCCGCAGGCGTACGGTGCTGCAAGCGCTGCTTCGGAGTGCAACGCTTCGACGGGCTGCGCAGGTACATCGCTTGCCGTGGAGGAGCAGCGCTTCAAGGCTCCCACATGGAAAGAACGAACACTTGCGAACGACCGCTGCGCATCGCGATGATCAGCGAGCACGCGTCACCGCTGGCCCCGCTGGGTGGTGTCGACGCCGGCGGCCAGAACCTCTACGTGGCCCACATGGCCGAATGCCTGGCTCGCGCAGGCCATCGTGTCGACGTGTTCACGCGGCGCGATTCACGCGATATGCCCGCCGTGGTCCGGGTGAGGCCGCGCCTGCGGGTGCTGCACATCCCCGCAGGCCGGCCGAGCTTCATCGCCAAGGAACAGTTGCTGCCCTACATGCCGCAGTTCTATGAAGCCTGCGAGCGCATCTGCGGCGAGCGCATGCGCTACGACGTGGTGCACGCCAATTTCTTCATGTCCGGCTGGGTGGCGTCGCAGCTCAAGCGACGGCTCGGGCTGCCGTTTGCCATCACCTTCCATGCGCTCGGGCTGGTGCGGCGCGAGCACCAGCGGCAGGCCGACGGGTTTCCGCTGCAGCGCATCGACATCGAACGGCAGATCGTGCGCGAGGCCGACTGCGTGGTCGCCGAATGCCCGCAGGACGAGCTCGACCTGGTGCGCCTCTACGGCGCGCAACCGCAGCGCATCGCCACGGTGCCGTGCGGCTATGACCCCGCCGAGTTCGCGCCGATGGACCGTGCGGTTGCGCGCGCCGGGCTGGGCCTGGCCGACGACGAATTCGTGCTGCTCCAGCTGGGCCGGCTGGTGCCGCGCAAGGGCATCGACAACGTGATCCGAGCGTTGAAGCACCTGCCCGCGCGCGTGCCGGCGCGGTTGCTCGTGGTGGGGGGCGAATCCGACGAGCCGGACGAACGGGTGACGCCCGAGATCGGCCGCCTGCGCGCCATCGCGCAGGAGCTCGGCGTGGCGGCGCAGGTGCAGTTCGTCGGCCGCCGGCAGCGCCACGAGCTGCGGCGCTACTACGCGGCCTGCGACGTCTTCGTCACCACGCCGTGGTACGAGCCCTTCGGCATCACGCCGCTGGAGGCCATGGCGTGCGCCACGCCGGTCGTCGGTTCCGCCGTGGGCGGCATCCAGTTCACCGTGCTGCACGGCGTGAGCGGGCAACTGGTGCCGCCGCACGACCCGCCGGCGCTGGCCCGC
>CAMLNA010000268.1 GCA_946481025.1 uncultured Rivibacter sp. | reverse complement strand
CCGTCGTGCTGGCCATCGACGTGGAGCGCGAGCGCATCTCCCTGGGCATCAAGCAGCTCGACGCCGACCCGTTCACCAACTACACGGCCGTCAACGACCGTGGCATGACGGTGACCGGCAAGGTCAAGTCGGTGGACCCGCGCGGCGCCGAGATCCAGCTGAGCGACGAAGTCACCGGCTACCTGCGCGCTTCGGAAATCTCCCGCGACCGCGTGGAAGACGCCCGCAACGTGCTGAAGGAAGGCGACGAAGTCACCGCCCTGATCATCAACATCGACCGCAAGACGCGTTCGATCCAGTTGTCGGTCAAGGCCAAGGACAGCGCCGAGCAGCAGGAAGCCATGCAGCGCCTGTCGGCCGAGAACACGCGCGAAAACGCTGGCACCACCAGCCTGGGCGCGCTGCTCAAGGCCAAGCTCGACAACCAGAACAACAGCTGATGCTGTGCGGCGGGGGCTTCGGCCCCCGCTTCTTCTGGGCCCTTCTCCCTATACACAGACATCGCCAAGGATTTATGACCCGATCCGATCTCGTGGCCCTGCTGGCTGAACGTTTTGGCCAGCTGACGCACCGCGATACCGAGTTCGCCGTCAAGACCATCCTGGACGCGATGTCCGATGCGCTCGCCCGCGGGCACCGCATCGAGATCCGAGGTTTCGGCAGCTTCTCGATCAACCGCAGGCCGCCTCGCGTGGGTCGCAACCCGCGTTCGGGCGAGCAGGTGATCATTCCCGAGAAGCTCGTGCCGCATTTCAAGCCCGGCAAGGCACTGCGTGAATCCGTCGATGCGCAGATCCCCGTCGTGGACGACCCCCTGCCGCAGGCCGGCCGCAAGAGCGACCCCGAGTCCGCTCTCTGAGTCCTCCGAGTGAGCTGCGCCCGCCGCAGACCCTAGAATCGCGCTGGCATGCGCGCCCTCACCTGGCTCTTCCGAGCCGCCATCTTTTTCGTTCTATTCGCCTTCGCGCTGAACAACCAGCACGAGGCGGCCCTGCAGTGGTTCTTCGGCCATCAGTGGCGTGCGCCCATGGTCTTCATCGTCCTGGCGGCGTTTGCGCTCGGCTGCGCGTTCGGCGTGCTCGCCATGGTGCCCAGCTGGTGGCGCCACCGGCGCGAGGCCCAGAAGCACTACCGCCCCGCCACGCCGGTGCCCGGTGAAACCGTGACGCCGCCCGCCACCGACGTCGCACCCCTGGAACACCCGCCCCGCGATGGACTTTGACCTGCAGTGGCTGCTGCTCGGCCTGCCCGTGGCCTTTGCGCTCGGCTGGCTGGCTTCGCGCCTGGACTTCCGCCAGTGGAAGCGTGACGAACGCGACTCGCCCAAGGCGTATTTCAAGGGGCTGAACCTGCTGCTCAACGAGCAGCAGGACAAGGCGATCGACGCCTTCATCGAAGCGGTTCAGCAGGACCCGGGCACCTCGGACCTGCACTTCGCGCTCGGCAACCTGTTCCGTCGCCGCGGCGAATACGAGCGGGCCGTGCGGGTGCACCAGCACCTGCTGGGCCGCGCCGACCTGGCGCCCGCGGAGCGCGAACGCGCACAGCACGCGCTGGCGCAAGACTTCATGAAAGCCGGCCTGTTCGACCGTGCCGAGGAAGCCTTCAAGGCGCTCGAAGGCACGGCCTTCGGCACCGATGCGCGGCTGTCGCTGCTGACGCTGTACGAGCGCTCGCGCGACTGGCGCGCCGCAGTCGAGACCGCCCGCCAGCTCGAAAGCACCGGCGCCGGCTCGTTCGCCGCGCGCATCTCCAACTACTGGTGCGAGCTGGCCCTGGAAGCCGATGCGCGCCACCAGCCCGACGAGGCGGACGCCGCGTTGCGCCGCGCGCGCGAGGCGGCGCCCCAGGCCGCTCGCCCTCTGGTGCTGGCCGGGCAGCGACTGGCCCGCCAGGGGCGGCACGACGCCGCACTCGAAGCCTGGAGCGAGCTGATGGCCATCAACCCCGCGGCGTTTTCGCTGGTGGCCGGCGACTATGCCGCCAGCGCCGTGGCTTGCGAACAGCAGGCTCGCGCGCTGGAGCGGTTGAAGAGCCTGTACGCCCGCGCGCCCTCCGTCGACGTGCTGCAGGCGCTGACGCGGCTCGAGACCGACCCGCTGGCTCGCCGCGATCGGCTGGTCGCACACCTGCGCATCCAGCCCACGCTCACGGCCGCGCTGGGGCTGCTGCAGGAACGCATGACCAGCGAGCGCCCATTCAGCGCCGCCGAGATCGAGAACCTGCGCCAGGCCATCGGCACGGCTGCCAAGCCGCTGCAGCGCTACCGCTGCGCCGCCTGCGGCTTCGAAGGCCAGCACTACTTCTGGCAATGCCCAGGCTGCCTGAGCTGGGACAGCTACCCGCCGCACAGGCTGGAGGACCAGTGAACCAACCCATCCCGAAAGAACGCCTGGCCAAGGCGCGTGTGCTCGTGGTCGGCGACGCCATGCTCGACCGCTACTGGTTCGGCGCGGTGGACCGCATCTCGCCCGAGGCGCCGGTGCCGGTGGTGCGCGTCAACCGCGAGGAAGAGCGACTGGGCGGTGCCGCCAACGTGGCGCTCAACGCCAAGACGCTGGGCGCACAGGCCACGCTGCTCACCGTGGTAGGCGACGACGAGCCCGCCCGCAAGCTCAAGAGCCTGCTCGAGCGCGACGGCGTGGCCACGCTCCTGGGCAGTGATCCGCAGCTCTACACCATCGTGAAACTGCGGGTGATCGGCCGCTCGCAGCAGCTCATCCGCGTCGACTTCGAGAACACCCCCGACCATGAAGTGCTGGCGCAGATGCTGGCCGACTATGAACGGGCCCTGCCCGGGCACGACGCCGTGCTGTTCTCCGACTACGGCAAGGGCGGCCTCACCCACATCCCGCGCATGATCGAGCTGGCCCGTGCGGCCGGCAAACCGGTGCTGGTGGACCCGAAGGGCAGCGACTACTCCCGCTACGCCGGGGCCACCGTGATCACGCCCAACCGCGCCGAGCTGGCGCAGGTGATCGGCGCCTGGTCGAGCGAGGCCGTGCTGCACGAACGCGCCCACGCGCTGCGCCAGCAACTCGGCCTCGAAGCCCTGCTGCTCACCCGCTCCGAAGAAGGCATGTCGCTGTTCGACGCGACCGGCGAGTTCCACGTGCCGGCCCAGGCCCGCGAAGTGTTCGACGTGACCGGCGCCGGCGACACCGTCATCGCCACGCTGGCCGCCATGCTGGCCTGCGGCTTGCCGCTGCGCGAAGCGGTGGCCCATGCCAACCGTGCCGGCGCGATCGTGGTCGGCAAGTTCGGCACGGCCACCGTCAGCTACGAGGAGTTGTTCGCATGACCCG
>CAMLNA010000267.1 GCA_946481025.1 uncultured Rivibacter sp. | reverse complement strand
GAGAAGTCGTAGCCCACGCCGCCGCCGCGGCGCATGGTCTCGGCCGCTTCGGTGAGGGCGGTGTAGATGCCGGGGTGGTCGTCGTCCATGTGGGCGATGGAGTCCCCCACAGGCTGCACGAAGCAGTTGATGAGCGTGGCCTCGAGCCCGGTGCCCGCCGCGGAGTTGATGCGGCCGGCCGGCACGAAGCCCGCCTCCAGCGCCTGCGCGAACTGCTGCTCCCAGTGCGCGCGCGCCTCGGGTGCCTCGGCCTGCGCCAGCGCGCGCGCCACCCGTTGCCGCACGTCGGCCGCGCTGCGCTCGTCGCCCTTGGCGTATTTCTCCAGCAGCACCTCCTCGGTGATCGGCTGGGCAGGCAGCGATGCGACGTTGGCGGCGTGGACGTTGGCGGCTGTGGTGGTCATGAGGACTCCGGCTTTGAAGTGACCGCGGACCTTAGTGACACTTTGCCGCCGGGGCGTTGACCAGGGTCAGAGCGAGGTGATGCGGACCCCTCAGCCGAAATCGAGCGGCCGGCCCTGGCGGTCGTAGGCGACGAAGCCCTGCACCTGGCCGCCATGCACGGCGTCAACCATCTTGCCGAGCGCCAGCTCCACCCGCTGCGCCGAAGGAGGCTGGCCGCCCTGCCCTGCCAGCGCCGCGACGAACATCACCTGCCAGGGCGGCCCGGCCTCGCGCGACTCGGCCACCAGCGCCTCGAAGCCGTGGAGCTCGCCGGGTGCCTTGTCCACGTACATCAGCGGGGCGAGCGAACCACCCTCGCCGGCGGCGTGGCGGGCTCGCTGCGCCGCGCTGGCCCCTTCGGGCAGCTCGGCGCCTGCAAAGAGGAACAGCAGCCGCTGCGGCTCAGGCTGGGCGGCCGCCATGGCAACCAGTTGCATGAAATGTGGGCTGCTGCTCATTCGCGGGCTCCTCGTGTTGCTGCGGCGCAGTGTCCGCAACGATGTGTGACCCCCGCTTGCGTCAGATCAAGCCGTGCCCCGGCCAACCTGCATTCAATGCGCATGTTCGCCACCACAAGACCACCGCATGAAGCTGCCGGAGTTCTTTGACCAGGTGCCGCGCCTTCGCACCCACGACCCTCTGGCCGAGGTGCTGGGCAGCGCCGAAGGCGGCGTGCTGGAGTACGGCTACGGCGACGCGGTGCGCGTGGCCGGCCACTCGTGCCCGACGGTCGCCGCCGCCTACTGGCTGACGGTGCGCGCCCTCATGGCGTTGTATCCGAACGAGCTGCCGCAGCGGGGCGGCGTGCGCGTCGACTTTCGAGAAGACCCGCGCGGCGGCGTGACCGGCGTGGCGGCCATGGTGGTGCAGATGCTCACCGGCGCCGCCGGCGAAGGGGGCTTCAAGGGGCTGGCGGGCCGGTACGCGCGCAACGGGCTGCAGCACTTTGCGCCCGAGCTGCCGCTGGCCATGCGCTTCACGCGGCTCGACAAGCGCGTGGCGGTCGACGTGGCGTCGGACTTCAGCTCGCTGCCCGAAGACGCCAGGCTCGCGCCGCTGGTGCAACGGTGCGCCAACGGACGCGCCACTCCGGCCGAACTGCGCGAGCTGGCCCAGCTGTGGCAACGGCGCGTGGCCGACCTGCTGCTCGTGCACGCCTGGGACCCCTGCATGTTCATCGTGCGCGATGCACGGCTGCCATGGGGCACGCCGACGCACCGACCCTTCACGCGGCCCAGCCCCGAGCTCGAACGGCGTGACGCCGCCTCCGCCTGACCACCGCACACCGGACGCCGGGGCCGAGCGGACATCACGCATGCGAGGGCGTGATCAGGATCTTGCCTTGCCGCTCGCCCGAGGCCGCGGCGGCGACCGCCTCCTTGATCTGCGCCACGTCGTACGTCGCCTGGATCGGAGCGCTGAGCTTGCCCGCGGCGATCAGGCCCGCCAGCTCGGTGAGTAGCGCAAGCTGCTTCGCCTGCGCCGTGGTGCGGAACCAGCGCGCAAGCCAGAAGCCCTTGAGGCTGACGTCACGGAACACCAGCTCGCGAGGGGACACGACGCACGGCTCGCCGCTGAGCGCACCGTAGTTCACGATGGCGGCGCCTTCGGCCAGGCAGGCGGCGAGCCGCATCGTGGCCTTGCCGCCCACGGCATCGATGCCCAGCTTGATGGCGGCACCTCCGGTCGCCGCCTTCACCCGCCCGGCGAGGTCGTCGCCATCGACCAGCACGACGTCCGCGCCCTGGGCCTGCACGCCGGCCACGGCCGACTCGCGCCGCACGATGTTGACGGTCTTGTAGCCGCGCAGCCTGGCCAACTGCACCACGTAGCTGCCCACGCCCGAGTTGGCGCTGTTCTGAATGACCCAGTCGCCCGGCTGCAGGCTGGCGAAGTCGCTGAGCAGCAGCGATGCGGTCGGCGGGTTCACCGTCAGCATGGCGAGCTGCTTCGGATCGGCCTCGTTCGGCAGCGGGACCAGCCGGGATGCGCCGACGACCACGTGCGTCGCCCACGTGCCGCCACCGGGCGGCAGCAGGACGGTCTGGCCAACTGCCGGGCCTTGGGTGTCAGGGCCGAGCTCGAGCACACGCCCCACGCCTTCGCTGCCGCCGACCGCCGGCAGCGGCGGCAGCAGCCCGTACTGGCCGGTGAGCGTGAGGACGTCGCTGGGGTTGATGGGCGCGGCCAGCACAGCGACCAGCGCTTCGCCCCGGGCCAGCACGGGGCGGTCGAATGGCACCGCGCCGATCACGGCTTGCGGCACCGGGCCACGTTCGTTGTATTGCGCCTTGAGCATCGTCGTCATGTCGGTTTCCTGAGGGCCTCGTCGGCCTGTTTCTCTGCGTTGGCATGCTAGGGAGTGCCACCCTGGCGCGGAAGCCATCGCGTTCGCCAAAATCCTTTGTCTGAACGACAACAATGAGGCGACGGAAGCAAGCAACCATGGACAAGCTGCGCGCGCTGCACTACCTGCTCAAGGTCGCGGACACCCTGAGCTTCTCGCGGACGGCCAAGGCGTTCGGCGTGCCGGCATCGTCGATCTCCCGCCGCATTGCCGATCTGGAAGCGGAGCTGGGCGTCGAGCTGCTGCACCGCACGACGCGTACCGTGCGGCTCACCGAGGTCGGCGCCCTGTACCTGGAGCAGGTGCGAAGGGGCGTCGCGCAACTGAACGATGCGGACGATCTGGTAGGCCGTCGCGGGAGCACGCCGAGCGGCACCTTGCGCATCAGCGCCATGCCGAGCTACGGACGACTGCTGCTGATGCCCGCGCTGCAGGACTTTGGCGAGCGCTATCCGGACATCGTCCTCGACGTTCACCTGAGCGACGCCCTGGTGGACCTCGGCCGGGATCAGATCGACATCGCCAT
>CAMLNA010000266.1 GCA_946481025.1 uncultured Rivibacter sp. | reverse complement strand
CGGCGAAGGGGCCGCCGTGGCGTGCCAGTTCGCGCGCGAGCAGCTGCCAGAACACGCCGATGTCGTGGCCGGTGGGCACGAAGGTCGGGGCCAGCGCCGGTGGCTCGCCGGCGCACACGATGCTGCCGCGGCGCATGCCCCAGCCGCAGTGCGCGCCGAGCCGCCCGCCGACGGCGATGCTGCCGGCCACCAGCCGGGCGCCGGTGAAGTCGCCCGCATCGCCGAACACCATGGCCAGGCCGCGCCGCATGCGGTCGCCCAGCCGCTGGCCGGCGCGCCCGCGCACGAGCAGCGTGCCGCCGCGCATGCCGTTCATGCTGCCGGGCAGGGCGCCCGCGGCGAAGTCGCCCACGTCGGCGCCCACTTCGAGATGGCCGCCCTGCATTTCGCAGGCGGCCAGCAGGCCGGCGCTTCCGCTCACCCGCAGCTCGCCGCCGCTCATGCCGGCGCCCAGGTAGTCGCCGGCATCGCCTTCGAGCTCGATGCGCCCGGCGGCCATCTGCCAGCCGATGCGGTCGCAGCGCGAGAAGTCGCCCTGCAGGCGCAGCGTGGCAACCTCGCCGGGGTGGCCTGCGTGCTCGAGGTGGAACAGCTCGGCCAGCGGCCACTGCTCGTTGCCGTGGCCCACCGGCAGGCGCTCCACCTCGGCCGGCGCGGCCTGCGCCATGGCCACGGGGCTCAGCCCTCGCAGGTCGACGCGCAGCGCCGGGCGCGACCGGGGACTCAGCGTCCATGTCATGAGGTCGCCTCCGCCGGCAACAGCCGATGCAGGTGAAACAGGAAAGGTCCGAGCTTGCCGCCATAGTTGCCCGCCGACACCCGCAGCAGCCCCGGCGTGCCGCCTGCGGCCAGCACCGCCTCCAGCCCGGCCCGCATGGCCGCGGCCACGTCGGACTCGGTGAGCCCGTCGATCACGATCTCCGTCACGCAGCGCACTTCGTCGCCGAGCTCGGTGCGCGCCGCCAGCGGCGTGAGCGCGGGGCAGAACGCGTCGTTGGTCGAAGCCGGCAGCGAGGCGTACTTGCTGCCCACCTTGGAGCCCGAGCGCACCACGCCGCCCGGGAACGGCATCACCACGTTGGGCACGCGGCGCATGGCCGCCACCGCGGCTTCGGCGGCGGCCAGCGCCGCGTCGGTGTCGCGGGCCAGCAGCAGCAGGTTGCCGCCGCCCACCGCGGCCTTGGTCATGGCGGTGGTTTCCTCGGCGACGAACTCTCCGTCCATCACCGGCACCCGCCAGTAGCGCTTGCCGCCGATCAGCTTGGCGATCTGCCAGCCGTCGCCGAAGAAGCGCAGGTTGCGCCCCAGCGCGATGGGCTCGCCCTCGGCCAGCCCGGCGAACACCGCGGTGGTGGGGCAGGTGAGCACGCATTGCCCCACGCGCCGCTCCACCTGCCTGGCCAGTTCCTTGCCCGACATGGCGAACAGCAGCACCGCCACGCCGGGGCGGCCGTCGGGTGTTTCTGCCTCGGTGAGCTCGCGCTCGATGCCGGCCTCGCAGCCGCAGGCGATCACCGAGGTGGCGAAGCCGGTGGTGCTCACCGCCGCATGCCGTGCCCACTCGGCCCGGTGCGCGGTGATGACGAGCCGCGTCGCCTTCATCGGGAAGGCTTCGGCGAAGGTGTCGTCCACGGCGATCACGGGGCCGCTCCAGCTGCCGCAAAGCACTCGGCGGGCAGCAGCCGCGCGCCGCTTTCGCCGCAGCAGCGGCACAGCTCGTCGCGGCCGATGGCGGCATGCCGCGGGTTCACGCTCAGGTGGCGCTCGGCATGGCGCTGCAGCACCGGCTCGATGGAACGGTCGAACTGCGGCACCGCGAAATGGGTGCCGCCGGCCGGGGCCGCCACCACGCGGCCCTGCCGGGCGACGAGCGTGCCGTCCTTGAACACCAGCTCGGGCGTGGCGAACATGGCCTCGCGGTCGGGCTGCTCGCGGTACACCGCGACGTCGGCCGCGCTGCCCGGGGCCAGGTTGCCGCGGTCGGCCAGGCCCAGCAGCCGTGCCGGTGCGGCCCGCGTCATGATGGCCACCTCTTCGAGCGACAGCTCGCGCCGCATTTCGCGCAGCGCGGCGCCGGCGGCCACCTCGGGGTGCAGCTTCGCCAGCTGCTCGTCGCGGAAGCCCTTGTCCATGAGCAGGCGGATCAAATGCGGGTAGCTGGTGAACGGGCCGCCGTTGGGGTGGTCGGTGGTGAGCACCACGCGCCACGGGTCGTCCACCAGCAGGAACAGCTCCAGCCCGATGACCCACTGCAGCGCGTTCACGTAGCTCGCCTCGCGGTAGCGGAAGGGCACCACGCCGCAGCCCGCGTCGCACTCGATGTCGGCGCCGACCCACTTGCGCGGGTGGCCGAGCGAAGCGTTCGCATGCTGGCGCATGGTGTCGGCCGAGGCGGTGACGGTCTGGCCGAACATCACCTGGCCCACGTCGATGGAGACGTGCCGGTTCGCGTTCACCGCCTCGGCGAGCTGCCGCGCGGCCGACGAGAACTTGCGCGGCCCTTCGGTGCCGTAGCTGTGGAACTGCACGTGCGTCAGGTGCGCGGGCAGGCCCTCGAGCGCGTCGATGGTGGCCAGCGTGGAGTCGATGTTGCCGGCCACGCCGAGGTTGCTGGCATGCACGTGCAGCCGGTGCGGCAGGCCCAGCTCGGTGACGGCGCGCGCCAGCGTGTGCAGCACCTGGCGCGGCGTGATGCGCCAGTGCGGGTGCTCGCCGTCCACGTCGAGCCGGCGCTGGTTGAACTTGAAGGCCGAGATGCCGCCCGGGTTCACCACCTTCACGCCCATGGCCTTGGTGGCATCGACGCTCCAGCCCACGTAGTCGCGGATGCGCTCGAAGTCGCGCCCCTCCGCCAGCATCTGAAGGAACAGCTCGTCGTTGCCGAGCATCACGTAGGCGCCGTGGTCGAGGACGGGGATGTCGCCCATTTCCATGTGGGTGTGGCGTGCGTTGCTCGCCGCCATGGCCGGCTCGAAGGCGGCGGTGTAGCCCATCTCGACGTAGCGGTAGCCGGTGGCCAGCGCACCCGGCGTGCAGCCGCTGCAAGAGGCCACTTCGAGCAGGCCGGTCGGCGGCGGCGCGGGGTCGAGCCCGCGGCGGTGCAGCTCGGGCAGCAGCAGCCGCGCGAGGTTGACCTTGCCGCCGCCGATGTGCGTGTGCATGTCGATGCCGCCGGCCATCACCACGCAGCCGGACACGTCGAACTCTTCGTCGACGGGGGCCTGCGGCGAGATGTCGCCGACGATGCGGCCGTCGCGCACGGTGAGGTCGCGGACCTGGGAGGCGCCGTTTCCAGGATCGACGACGAGCCCGCCGCGCAACCTTAACGAGGTCATGT
>CAMLNA010000265.1 GCA_946481025.1 uncultured Rivibacter sp. | reverse complement strand
ACCAGCACGCTGGCGCCGCGGCGGTAGGCCACCGTGGCGGCGAAGCTCAGGAACAGCAGGTTGCGCCCCGGCACGAAGGTGTTGGGCAGGCCGCTGTCGGCCATCTCGATGGCTCGCTCGGACGTGAGCGCCGTGTCGGAAATCTGGCCGAGCAGGGCCAGGTCGAGCAGGTGGTCGTCGCCCAGCTTCGCGGCCCACCCGGGAAAGGCATCGCGCACGGCCTGCAGCACGCGCGGCCGGCATTCGAGTTCCACCCGGTGCCGCTGGCCGTAGTCGAAGCCGATGGTCTCGACACGGGCGTAACGCGCCAGCGCCCACGCCAGGCAGACGGTGGAGTCCTGCCCACCGGAAAACAGCACGAGCGCGGTGCGCGGATCTTCAAACGTTGGCACATCAACCTCGCAACGCAGCGCAGAAGGCGCTTCGGGGTGGTACCAATTCACGTCCTGACTTCGCCCTGCCCGAGCACGACGTATTTCATCGACGTGAGGCCCTCCAACCCGACCGGGCCGCGCGCATGGAACTTGTCGGTCGAGATGCCGATCTCGGCGCCCAGGCCGTACTCGAAGCCGTCGGCAAAGCGCGTCGACGCGTTGACCATCACGCTGGCCGAATCGACTTCACGCAGGAACCGCATCGCGTTCGGATGGTGGTTGGTCAGGATCGCATCGGTGTGGTGCGAGCCGTAGCGGTTGATGTGCGCGATGGCCTCGTCGACGCTGGCCACGACCTTGATGCTGATGACCGGCGCCAGGTATTCCTCGGACCAGTCCTGCTCGGTGGCTTGCGTGAGCCTGGCACCCGCCACGCCTTGCAGCACGGCAAGCGCCTCGGCATCGCAACGCATCTCGACGCCCTTGGCGGCGAAGATCGCGCCGATGCGCGGCAGAAACGCCTGCGCCACCGCGCGGTGCACGAGCAGCGATTCGGCCGCGTTGCAGGGGCTGTACTTCTGCGTCTTGGCGTTGTCGGTCACGGTGACGGCCAGGTCCAGGTCCACCGTTTCGTCGACGTAGACGTGGCAGTTGCCGTCGAGGTGCTTGATCACCGGCACGGTCGCTTCGCGGCTGATGCGCTCGATCAGCGACTTGCCGCCGCGCGGGATGATCACGTCCACGTATTCCGGCATGGCGATCAGCCGGCCGACGGCCTCGCGGTCGGTGGTCTCGATCAGTTGCACGCCCTCGGGCGGCAGGCCGGCGGCCTGCAGCGCCTGCTGCACCAGCTTCCACAGCGCGAGGTTGGAATGGATGGCCTCGGAGCCGCCGCGCAGCACGCAGGCATTGCCGCTCTTGATGCCCAGCGAGCCGGCCTCGATCGTCACGTTCGGGCGGCTCTCGTAGATCATGCCGAACACACCGATCGGCACGCGCATCTGGCCGACGGTGATGCCGGTGGGGCGGCGGCGCAGGTTGGTCATCTCGCCCACCGGGTCCGGCAGCGCGGCCACCTGCTCGCAGTTCTGCGCCATCTGCTCGACGATCTTGTCGGTGATGCGCAGCCGGTCGACCATCGGCGCGGCCAGGCCGTTGCGCTCGGCGGCAGCGATGTCCTTCGCGTTCTCGGCCTGCAGCGGGTCGGCGTTCGCACGGATCAGCGCGGCCAGTCGCAGCAGGGTGTCGTTCTTCGCAGCGGTGGAGGCCGCGGCCATGCGGGTGGCCGCGGCGCGCGCCGCGGTGCCCACGTGGGCCATGTAGGCCTGGATGTCGGTGGCAGTCATGGGCCGGATTGTCGCAAAGAGCGCCAGCCGCTGCTTGGCCCCGGCGTGCTGGCGGGCGCCTTCAAAGCGTGGGCGGAGGCCCCTCAGGCGCTCAGGCGCAGCCAGTGGTTGTCCAGCCGCAACCCGGCCGGCAGCGCACCTGCCACGCCGTCATGCCCCAGCCATTCGGGCGCTCCGCCGACCCACCAGCCTCCGCTGGCGTGGGGCGCCAGCGCGCAGGCTTCGGGCAAGGGCACAAGGCGCCGCCAGTCGCCGTTGCCGCTCCAGAGGGCCACCCCGTTGGCACGCGGGCAACTGACGGCGATGACGCCCGCCGAGCACGCCACGTCACCCCCGTAGCCGGCCAGGCCGACCTCGGCGTCGAGTGCGCGCACCGATCGGCCGTCCCACAGCGCCAGCACCGGTGCGGCAGCCTTGCGCTGCGTGTCGTCGTGCTCGGCCTGCATCGCGATCGCCAGCACGCCGCCGGGCTCGCCCACCCAGGCGAGGTGACGCAGGCTCAGGCGGCGGTCGTCGACGCGCCATGCGCCCGTCAACGCGCCATCGCGAGCCGACAGTCGGGCGAGCGACGAATCCATGCGGTCGAGGTCGAGCTTGATGCGCCCGGTTTCCGGCAGGGTGCGGATGCCGCCGTTCGCGACGACGAGGTCGCCACGAGCATCGAGCAGCATTGCGTGCGGGTCGGCGCCACCGGTGGGCCACTCCGCGAGCTTTTCCAGCGAGCCTGCGTCGCGCACCCCGATCAGGCCGTTGCCGGTTTCGAGGTCGGTCTCGGTGGTGTAGAGGCAGCGCCCGTCCGCGCTGAGCAGCGCGTGGCCATTGAAGGCGCGGTCCGGCTCGGCCCAGGCCTGCCGCACCACCTCGCCATCGGGCCGCCAGCGCAGCAGCCAGTCGCCAGGACGGCGGGCCACGGTCAGCAAGGTGCCGCCGGGTTCGGCGATCAGCGCATGCGCACGGGTGGGCACGTCGATCGCGGTGGTGGCCATCAGTTGGCGATCGCGTGCTTCGAGCACCCCCACTTGATAGCCCGCACCGCGCTGCCACGTGGCGACTAGGCGCGCGGCCGTTGCGGCACCGGCCGCCGACAGTGCCGCGCCGCCGGCCGCCGCGGCCAGCATGGCCAGCCACTCGCGGCGGTTGCAGACGAACTCAGTCGCCATCGGCATCGGAGAAACCGATGTTGACGTTCAATGCGGCGGCCACGTCGCCTTCGGCCAGGCGCTTCAATCCGCCCAAGGCCGTCGTCGCCGCGGCAACACGGCCGGGCGTGGCGCCGGAGGCCAAGGCGTTCACTGCCGTGCCGGCCTCGCGTGCCGCGGCGCGCAGCCGGTCGGCCAGAGGATTGAGGCCGCGGCCACGCAGGTAGGTCTCGATCGGCACGAGCCCGTCGCCGGGCGCAGGCGGGGCAGTGTCGCCCTGTACGGTGACTGCCTCGATGGCCTGCCAGCGATGCCCCCAGCTCGCAGCGCTGCTGTCGCTGGCAGCGCGCGGGAATTCAGGCGCCGTGCCATGTGCACTCGCGGCGGGGCGCCCGATGTCCTGCCAGCGCAGCCGCTCGATCGCCCCGACCCACTGGTTGACCGCCTCCGACATCGCGGCCGACGCTTCCTCGTCAGCCCAG
>CAMLNA010000264.1 GCA_946481025.1 uncultured Rivibacter sp. | reverse complement strand
CGGCCGAGGGGCCGTCATCATCATGAGCAGTAAAGCCAGACGCTGGGCCTGGATCGTTGCGCTGGTGGCCACCACCGGCGCGGGCCTGGTGCTGACCTTCCTGCTTTCGGCGGCCACCAACAATCGTCAGATCTACGAGCAGCACTATGCGTGGCTGTTCTGGGTCAACGTGGTCATCGCCTCGCTGCTGGCGCTGGTGATCGCGCTGGCCGCGCTGCGCCTGTTCAGCCGCGTGCTGCGGGGCAAGTTCGGCAGCCGGCTGCTCATGAAGCTGGCGGGCATCTTTGCCTTCGTGGGCGTGGTGCCCGGCCTGCTGATCTACACGGTGAGCTACCAGTTCGTCTCGCGCAGCATCGAGAGCTGGTTCGACGTGAAGGTCGAAGGCGCGCTGGATGCGGGCCTCAACCTCGGCCGGGGCACGCTGGACACGCTGGTCAACGACCTCGCCACCAAGACCCGCGTGGCTGCCGAGCGGGTGGTCGATGCGCCCGAGCGGGCGCAGCCGCTGGCGCTGGAGCGCCTGCGCGAGCAGCTGTCCGCACAGGACGTGATGCTGCTCGGCCGCAACGGGCAGGTGCTGGCGATGGCCGGCGAAACGGTCCGCGGGCCGGCCCTGGTGGGCGCCGCGGCGACGGACCGGCCGACCACGGCGCAGTTGCGCCAGGCGCGCAGCGGCCGGGTGGTGGCCGCGCTCGAAGGACTCGACGACGACGTGACCGCCGGCGTGGTGACCTCGGCCATGCGCAGCCCGCCGCGTATCCGTGCGCTGGCCTGGGTGCCCACCTCCAGCCTGAGCCTGAGCAGCAGCCAGGACCGCTACCTGCTGGTGACGCAGCTGCTGCCGTCCCAATTGGCCGCCAATGCCCTGGCGGTGCAGGCCGCCTACCGCGAGTACCAGCAGCGTGCGCTGGCCCGAGAGGGCCTGCGCAAGATGTACATCGGCACGCTCACGCTCACGCTGATCCTGGCCGTGTTCGGGGCGGTGCTGCTGGCGGCCACGCTGGGCCACCAGCTGGCGCGCCCGCTGCTGCTGCTGGCCGAAGGCGTGCGCCAGGTGGCGCGCGGCGACCTGCGGCCCACGCAGGTGTTCAGCTCGCGAGACGAACTCGGCGGACTCACGCGCAGCTTCGCCGACATGACGCAACAGCTCGCGGAGGCCCGGGCGCAGGTGGAGCGCAGCGTGTTCGAGCTCGAAGCGGCCCGCACCAACCTGCAGACCATCCTCGACAACCTGACGGCCGGCGTGATCGTGTTCCACCCCGATGGGCACATCGACACGGTGAACCCCGGCGCCACCCGCATCCTCAAGCTGCCGCTGTCCGCCTACCGGGGGCAGACGCTGGCGTCGGTGCGGGGGCTCGAGGAATTTGCCGCGGCCGTGGAGCAGCGTTTCGAGCTGCATGCGAGCGGCCCCGAGGCCGGCGAACGCGACCACTGGCAGGAGTCCTTCGACCTCAAGTCGCTGCCCGGCCATGAAGACACCATCACGCTGCTGGCGCGCGGCGCGGTGCTGCCGCATGGCGAGCGCCTGCTGGTGTTCGACGACATCACCGAGCTCGTGTCTGCGCAGCGGTCCGAAGCCTGGGGCGAGGTGGCGAGGCGCCTGGCGCACGAGATCAAGAATCCGCTCACGCCGATCCAGCTGTCGGCCGAACGGCTGCAGCACAAGCTGGAGGCCAAGCTCGAGCCGACCGACCAGCAGGTGCTGGCGAAGTCGGTGGGAACCATCGTCACGCAGGTGCAGGCGATGAAGCAGCTGGTCAACGAGTTTCGCGACTACGCGCGCCTGCCGGCGGCCGAGCTCAAGCCGATCGACCTCAACGCCGTGGTGCATGAAGTGCTCGCGCTGTACGGCGCGGCCCTCGAAAGCGGGCACCTCGTGGCCGAGTGCGAGAGCGGGCTGTCGCACATCATGGGCGACGCGACGCAGCTGCGGCAGGTGATCCACAACCTGGTTCAGAACGCGCTGGACGCCGTGGCGGATCGCCCCGACGGGCGCGTGCGCGTGGTCAGCGAATCGGTCCGCAACGAGCACGGTGCATTGCGCACCGTGCGGCTGAAGGTGGTGGACAACGGCCCGGGCTTCTCTGAAAAAGTGCTCAAGCGGGCCTTCGAGCCCTACGTCACCACCAAGAGCAAGGGCACGGGGCTCGGCCTCGCGGTGGTGAAGAAGATCGCGGACGAACACGCCGCGCGAGTGCGCCTGTCCAACCTGCCTGCACTCGATCGCCCGGAGGGGGCGGCCGGGGGGGCCCAAGTTTCGATATCATTTTCGAAGCTCGCGCCCCGAGAACGGGTGGACGCAGGCAATGCCGCAGCCGACATCGGCGCTCACTGAGATCCATGGCCACCATCCTTGTAGTCGACGACGAACTGGGCATACGCGCCCTGCTGTCTGAAATCCTGACCGACGAGGGGCATAGCGTCGAACTGGCCGAGAACGCCGCGCAGGCGCGGGCCTTTCGCGAACGCGAGCGCCCCGACCTCGTGCTGCTCGACATCTGGATGCCCGACGTCGACGGCATCACGCTGCTCAAGGAGTGGGGCGCTGCCGCGCAGCTCACCATGCCGGTCATCATGATGTCCGGCCACGGGACCATCGATACCGCCGTCGAAGCCACGAAGTACGGCGCGATGGCCTTCCTCGAAAAGCCCATCACCCTGCAGAAGCTGCTGCGCGCCGTCGAGCAAGGCCTGGCCAAGCCCACCGCACGCACCGTCGTGGCGCCCGCGCTTCGCAGCTCCGGCGAACGTGAACTCACCGTCGAGGCGGCCATGACGGGCAGCAGCAACGCGGCGGTCACGATGATGCCGCTGGCGCTCGGCCCGCAGGCCGAACAGAGCTTCGAGCTGGACCGCCCGCTGCGCGAAGCGCGCGATGCCTTCGAGAAGGCGTACTTCGAGTTCCACCTCGCGCGCGAGAACGGCAGCATGACGCGCGTGGCCGAAAAGACCGGCCTGGAGCGCACGCACCTGTACCGCAAGCTCAAGCAATTGGGCGTGGACCTCACGCGCGGCAAAAGAGCCGGCGGAAACTGATATACTCTCGGGCTCTTGGCTCGGTAGCTCAGTTGGTAGAGCAGCGGATTGAAAATCCGCGTGTCGGTGGTTCGATTCCGCCCCGAGCCACCAAGAACAAGTCTCCCGGCCCCCTGCGCGCCCCGGAGGCACCCAAGCCCCTAAGCGATCAACGCCTCAGGGGCTTTTGCTTTTGCGCCGCCCCTCGGCTTGTGTCGCGGCGCCCAGCCCACTTTTTCACGGCGAACCGCTAAACCGCCGACCGAAGTCCTCGATAGCTTGTCCGAGAAGCGGAGCCGCGCTCCGCGAATTGGACTGCTTGCAA
>CAMLNA010000263.1 GCA_946481025.1 uncultured Rivibacter sp. | reverse complement strand
CGACATCCTGGCCAACCACGGCGTGCACATCGCCGGCACCGACTTCGACCGGCGCGTCGAGCTCGCCAGCCTGCTGCGCGAGCTGGGCTACAAGTCGCATGGCCCGAGCCACCACGGCCAGGCGCCGCGCGAAGTGCCCAACGGCGTCTACTTCGACCTGGCCACCTGGCACCTCATCAACACCGTGTACCACCCGCAGCGCGTGGCCGAGCTCAAGCGCATGCTGGCCTTCTACGGCAACCCGGCGCACCACCGGCGCCTCATGACGGTGGTGACGCAGCGCCTGGGCCACGACCTCGCGGCCCGCGCCGAGGCGGCCAAGATCGCCGTCGCGGCGGGCGCCGACACGGCCATCGACCTCGGTCACGTGGAGCCGGGGCTCGCCGTGCCGCTCGACGAACGCACCGCGGTGCAGGCCATCGAGTCCGACATCGAGAAGATCGTCGCAGCCGCGCTCGACACGGCACGCCAGGCCGGCGTGGCACCCGGGCGGGTGGACGCGCTGTACTTCACCGGCGGCTCGACCGGCCTGCGCCTGCTGACCGAACGGCTGGCACGGGCCTTCGACCAGGCGCGCGCGGTGCGCGGCGACCGCTTCGCCAGCGTGGCCACCGGGCTGGGGCTGCATGCGTCACGGCTGTTTGCGGCGGCTTGAAGGAAGTGGACACGAGCCGGCGCGCCCGCTAGCCTTGCGCCACCTCAACCACGGAGCCATGCCATGCCGGTCGTCGAAAGGTTCGGTCCCCTGCTCGGTCGCATCCTGATCGCCCTGCTGTTCATCCCGGCGGGCGTCAGCAAGATCAGCGGGTTCTCGGGCACCGTGGGCTACATCGCCTCGAAGGGCCTGCCGCTGCCCCAGGTGGCTGCCGCGGGCACCATCGTCGTGGAGGTACTGGTGGCGCTGGCGCTGCTGATCGGCTTCAAGGCACGGTGGGCAGCGCTGATCCTGGCTGTGTTCACGCTGCTGGCCGCTTTCCTGTTCCACAACTTCTGGGCCATGCCGGCCGACCAGCAGATGATGCAGAGCATCAACTTCTTCAAGAACCTCGCCATCGTCGGCGGGCTGCTGTTCGTGGCCGCGTTCGGCGCCGGCCCGTTGTCGCTCGACAACAAGAACGGCTAGGGCTCGGCTAGGGCCTGAACAGTCCCGACGAGATGGACGACACCACGCGCGACCACTCGTCGGGCGTCAGCAGCTCCTCGGTGTGCGCGCACAACGCGGTGTCCTCGAGCTCGAGGTGATGCAGCACGCCTTCGCGGTGGCGCTTCAGCACCTCGACACACCGGGCGCCGGCCTCGGCATCGCCGCGGCAGGCCACGTCCAGCAGGGCCAGCGCGCGCGACAGCGAGGCGTCGTCCTCCTCGCGGTCGTGCGCCAGCGCCTCGATGAGGCGATCGGCCTCGGGCGAGCGCCCGCGCAGCGCCTCGATCATGGCGACGCCCTTCGGCCGGTGCGAGGCCCGGTCGAAGGTCTGCAGCTCGTCGATGAGGCCGCGCAGCTTCGTGGCCTCCGGCTCAGGCCGACTCCAGCGCACCGCGCCAAGCGCGGTGTCGATGGCCGCCAGCAGCGCGCGCATCTGCGCGTGTTCCATCCGCAGGATCATCCAGGCACATCGTGCAGCCAGCATCATCGTCCCCCGAGGTGCACGCCAGCTCCCTGCTGCCCAGCAATATAGCCACCGGCTCGCGGCGTCACCATCGGGATTCGCCGCCTGTGCGGCAGCTCAGGCGCCGAACAGCTCGCCCCGGGCCGCCTCGGTGATGGCCGCCACGCAGGGGTGGGTGATGCGACGCTCCACCGAGATGGCATAGAACTCCTCGACCAGTTCGGAGGTCCGGCCCAGCACCCGCACGCCGTACTGGGCGCAGGTCTCTTCTTCCAGCACCGTGGGCGCCATGAAGACGCCCCGGCCTTCGCGGCCGAAGGCCTTCATGAGGGCGGCATCGTCGAACTCGCCCACGGCCCGCGGGCGCAGCCCGTGGCGCGCCAGCCAGAGCTCGAGCCGCCGCCGCATCGCCGACGCGGCGCCCTGCACCAGCATCGGCGCGCCGTCCAGGCATTTCGGGAAACCGCGGGCCAGCGAGGCCTTCAGCCCGGGCGCCGCGAAGAAGCTCATCGCCGTGGTGCCGAGCGCGTGGTTGAAGGCCTTCACGCTCAGCTGCCGGCCCATGGCCTCGTCGGCGATCACGAGGTCGAGGCGGTGCACCGACACCTGGGCCAGCAGGTCCTGGAACTTGCCCTCGTGGCAGACCAGCCGCACCGGGCCGGGCACGTCGAGCGCCGGCTCCAGCAGCCGGTAGGCAATCGCCTTGGGCACCGCGTCGGCAAGGCCGACCCGGAACTCGAGCGTGGCAGGCCCCGGCCGGCGCTTGCCGATGGCCGCCTCCAGCTCGGCGCTGAGCGCGAAGATCTGGTCGGCATAACCCAGCGCGACGTGGCCGTCCTCGGTGAGCTCGAGCCGGCGGCCGCTCTTGCGGAACAGACTGCAGCCCAGGCTGCCTTCGAGCAGCTTGATCTGGGCCGACAGCGTCTGCGGCGTGGTGTGCAGCTGCTCCCCCGCCCGCACGATGCCGCCCGCCTTGGCCGTGGCCCAGAAGTAGTAGAGGTGCTTGAAGTTCATTGTCAGTTTTACGCGAAACGACGCTTCAGATAAATCGACTTTACGCGAAGTGTCCATGCGCATAGATTTGCGCTCTTCCCATCAAGCCCTCCGGCAGCACGCCATGGAATTCCTGCTCGACCCCAATGTCTGGATCGCCTTCGCGATGCTCACCGCCCTGGAAATCGTCCTGGGCGTGGACAACATCATCTTCATCTCCATCCTGGTGGGGCGGCTGCCCGCCCACCAGCGCGACATGGCGCGCCGCCTCGGCCTGGGCTTCGCCATGCTCACGCGCCTGCTGCTGCTGTTCTCGCTGAGCTGGGTGATGGGCCTCACGGCCGACCTGTTCAGCGTGGCCGGCCAGGGCATCAGCGGCCGTGACGTGGTGTTGCTGCTGGGCGGACTGTTCCTGCTGTACAAGGCGTCGCACGAGATCTTCGTCGAGGTCGAGGCTCGCGAGCAGGACACCGCGCCCAGCACCGACCCGGCGGTGATCAAGGCAGCCGGCCGCAAGCTGCTGTGGGGCATCGTGGGCCAGATCGCCATCATCGACATCGTGTTCTCGCTGGACTCCGTGATCACCGCCGTCGGCATGGTCGACCAGATCGGCGTGATGGTCGCCGCGGTCATCACCTCCGTCCTGGTGATGCTGGTGGCGGCCAAGCCGATCGGCGACTTCGTCGACCGCCACCCGTCGGTGAAGGTGCTGGCGCTGGCCTTCCTGGTGATGGTGGGCATGGCGCTCACCGCCGAGG
>CAMLNA010000262.1 GCA_946481025.1 uncultured Rivibacter sp. | reverse complement strand
GCGGACCATGTCGGTGATGCCCTTGCGCAGCACCTTGGGCGGCAGCGGCATGTTGCCCACCTCGGCCATGCCGGGGTAGCCGCGCGGGCCGCAGCCCTTGAGCACCATCACGCAGGTCTCGTCGACGTCGAGCGACTCGTCGTCGATGCGGGCGTGGAAGTCCTCGATGCTTTCGAAGACCACCGCGCGGCCGCGGTGCTTCAGCAGCTGCGGCGACGCGGCCGAGGGCTTGATCACCGCGCCGTCGGGCGCCAGGTTGCCGCGCAGCACCGCGATGCCGGCCGCCGGCTTGAAGGGCGCATCGAGCGGGCGGATCACCTCGCGGTTCCAGCACGGGGCGTTGGCGATGTTCTCGCCCAGGGTCCTGCCGTTCACCGTGGGCGCATCGAGCTTGAGCAGGTGGGAGATCTCGCGCATCACCGCCGGCAGGCCGCCGGCGTAGCAGAAGTCCTCCATCAGGTACTTGCCCGAGGGCTGCAGGTTCACCAGGCAGGGCACTTCGGAGCCCAGGCGGTCCCAGTCCTCGAGCTTCAGGTCCACGCCGATGCGGCCGGCCACCGCCAGCAGGTGGATCACCGCATTGGTGGAGCCGCCGATCGCGGCGTTGGTGCGAATCGCGTTCTCGAAGGCGGTGCGGGTGAGGATCTTCGACATGCGCAGGTCCTGCTTCACCATCTCGACGATGCGCCGGCCGGTGAGCTGGGCCAGCCGGTTGCGGCGCGTGTCGGCCGCCGGGATGGCCGCGTTCTCGGGCAGCGACATGCCCAGCGCCTCGACCATGCTGGCCATCGTGGAGGCGGTGCCCATGGTCATGCAGCTGCCCTTGGAACGGTGCATGCAGCTCTCGGCGGCGGTGAAGTCCTCCTGGGTCATCTCACCGGCACGCACCATCTCGCTCATCTTCCACACGCCGGTGCCCGAGCCGATGTCTTCGCCGCGGAACTTGCCGTTGAGCATGGGCCCGCCCGACAGGCCGATGGTCGGCAGGTCGCAGCTGGCCGCGCCCATCAGCAGCGCGGGGGTGGTCTTGTCGCAGCCCATCAACAGCACCACGCCGTCGATCGGGTTGCCGCGGATGGATTCCTCGACGTCCATCGACGCGAGGTTGCGGAACAGCATCGCGGTGGGCCGCAGCTGCGTCTCGCCCAGGCTCATGACCGGGAACTCGAGCGGGAAGCCGCCCGCTTCGTACACGCCGCGCTTCACGAACTCGGCCAGCTCGCGGAAGTGGCCGTTGCACGGCGTCAGCTCGCTCCAGGTGTTGCAGATTCCGATCACCGGCCGGCCGTCCAGCAGGTCGTGCGGATAGCCCTGGTTCTTGATCCAGCTGCGGTGCACGAAGCCGTCGCGGTCGTCCTTGCCGAACCAGGCCTGGCTGCGGCGCGGCGGCTTTTTTGCATCCATCGTCATGTCTCCTCGCGGGCTGTCTCTGCTCTTGACGCGGCGGATGCTACGGCCGCACACTGATATTGGAAAAATAAAGAAATCGGCGTGTGACATGCCAAAACTCGTATACCAATAGATGACCCAGGAGACGACCATGACTTCCTCACCCCTTCCTGCGGCCAGCCGCTACCCCGGCCTGCAGGGCGCCCGCGTGTTCGTGACCGGGGGCGGCTCGGGCATCGGCGCGGCGATCGTGGAGGCGTTTGCAGCGCAGGGCGCACGGGTGGCCTTCGTCGACGTGGCCGAGGCGGCCAGCCGCGAACTCGCCGGGCGGCTCGCCGCCAGCGGCGCACCCGAGCCGTGGTGGCGCCGCTGCGACGTGCGCGACATCGCCGCCCTGCAGGCCGCCATCTCGGAAGCCGGGCAGGCGCTGGAAGGCGACTTCGGCGTGCTGGTCAACAACGTGGCCAGCGACGACCGGCACACGCTGGAGTCGGTGACCCCCGACTACTACGACGAGCGCATGGCGATCAACGAACGCCCGGCGTTCTTTGCCATCCAGGCCGTGGTGCCCGGCATGAAGCGGCTGGGCGGCGGGTCCGTCGTGAACCTCGGATCGACCGGCTGGCAGACCAAGGGCGGCGCCTACCCGTGTTATGCGGTGGCCAAGTCGTCGGTGAACGGTCTGACGCGGGGCCTCGCCAAACCGCTGGGCGAGCACCGCATCCGCATCAACACCGTGTCGCCCGGCTGGGTGATGACGGAGCGGCAGAAGACCTTGTGGCTCGACGCCGCGGGCGAAGCCGAGATCGCGCGCAACCAGTGCCTGCCGGACAAGCTGCAGCCGGAAGACGTGGCGCGCATGGTGCTGTTCCTGGCCAGTGACGACGCCCGGATGTGCACCGCGCAGGAGTTCAAGGTCGATGCCGGCTGGAGCTGATGCGCGCCGCGCACAGGATCTGCCCATGGCCACCACTCCAGAGCACATCGAACTCGAGCACCCGCAGGGCCTGGCCCTCACGCTCACCGACCTCGGCGCCACGTGGCTGTCGTGCCGCGTGCCCATGCCCGACGGCAGCCGGCGTGAGGTGCTGCTCGGCTGTCCCACGCCACAGGTCCAGGCGCAGCAGACCGCTTTCCTGGGCGCCACCATCGGCCGCTATGCCAACCGCATCGGCCATGCCCGCATCTCGCTGGGCGAGCGCAGCTGGGCGCTCCAGCCGCAGCCCGGTTCCGCCCACCAGCTGCACGGCGGGCCGGGTGGCTTTCATGCGCAGCGCTGGCAGGTCGGGCAGGCCGACGCGCGGCAGGCCAGCTTTTCGCTCGTCTCGCCCGACGGCGACCAGGGCTATCCGGGCCGCCTGGAAGCGCGGGTGAGCTACCGCATCGCCGGGCCGCTCACCGTGGAAATCGCCTTCGAGGCGCGTGTCGACGCCACCAGTCCGGTGTGCCTCACCAACCATGCCTACTTCAACCTCGACGCGCGGCACGGCGACGTGCGCGGGCACCGCCTGCGCCTCCCGGCGCAGCACTACCTGCCGGTGGACGAGGCGCTGATCCCGCTGGGCGAGCTGGCGGGCGTGCACGGCACCGGCTTCGACTTCCGCACCGCCAAGCCCATCGGGCGCGACTGGCTGCGCGACGACCAGCAGGCCCATGGCGGCGGCTACGACCACGCCTTCCTGCTCGATGCCGGCTGCGCCGCAGCCGCCGCGCCTGCAGCGGTGCTGCAGGCGGCCGACGGCAGCCTGCGCATGAAGGTGTTCACCACGCTGCCGGCGCTGCAGTTCTACGCCGGCCAATACCTCGCCGGCATTCCCGACCGCGACGGCCGGCCCTATGGCGCCTGTGCCGGCGTGGCGCTGGAGCCGCAGTACCTGCCCGACAGCCCGAACCACCCGGAGTGGCCGCAGCCTTCGTGCTGGCTGCAGCCGGGGGAGGTGTGGCGGCACGGTATCCGGTATGAGTTCGCGGC
>CAMLNA010000261.1 GCA_946481025.1 uncultured Rivibacter sp. | reverse complement strand
CACCGCGACCCCTCGCACACCGCTCCCCGAAACCCCGCGATATCCGGCCGCAACCTCCGCAACTGCGGCAGATGTTCCAACCGCAAAGACCCCGCCAGCCCCGCCAACTTCCCGTGCCGCTGCACCTGCCGCTTGAAGCGCTGCAGGGTGTATTCGCCCACTGCGTCGAACAGGCAGCCTCGCCCCTTGTGCTGCGTGTCGAGCATCACCGCGGGGAAGGGCAGTTCGCACACGGCGGCCAGCAGGTCCATGTCGACGCCGTCGTCGGCCAGGAGCACGGGCACCACGCGCTGGCGGCTGTTCGCCAGCCGCTGCAGCACCCGCAGCGCCGCGGCCTCGCGCGTGATGCCCACCTTCACCAGGTCCACGCCGCAGGCGCCCACCGCCTGCACCTGGGCCACGATCGCATCGGCTTCCGACATGGCCCAGTCACCAATCGTGGCGCTCACGGTCTGCTCGTACCCTGCGCGGCGCAGGGCCGTCACCACTGCGCGCACCGTGGCGTGAGGCACCGCCCCCAGCGCCCCTGTGTTCGGCTCCTTCAGGTCGATGAAGTCCGCCCCCTCAGCCGCCGCCGCCAGCGCCTCCCCCACATCGCGCACGCTCACCAGCAGCCGCATCTCGGCGGCGGCTGCAACTGCATCACCGCTCATGCCCGCTTGCCCTCTGCCTTGAAGTTCGCCACCGCTTCCATCAACCACCCCCAGGCTTCGTGCTCGGCCGGGCCGGCGGTCTTGTCGATGGCAATCTGCAGGTAGCGCATCTCGGTGTCGATCTTTTCGGGCGGCAGCATGTGCAGGCGGCTCACCAGCACCGCGCCTTCCACCACCGCGGCCTGTGCGCGGTTGAAGCCGGCGAACATGCCGTGCTGTTTGGCGAGCACGGTGTTCATGAGCAGCACCGGGCGCTGCGGGTCGTCGCTTTGCGAATGCAGCTGCAGCTCCAGGTGGCTCAGGGCGCAGGCCAGGCGCACGCCCGCCACCACTTCGGCCGGTGCGGTGGGCCAGGTCTTGCGGCCGGTCACGCAGCCGGCGAACACGCGGGTGTCCACCACCACGTTGAGCACCGCATAGCCGGTGGCGATGATGTTGTCCAGGGTGGTCGAGGGCCGAAACGGCATCAGCACCACCTGCCCGGCCGATGCGCCGCGGTAGCGCACGCCCAGCGGTGCCACGTGGGCCCGGCCTTCGCGCGACACGGTGGTCACCACCGTCTCGAAGATCTGGTCGTTGTTCATCATGGTCGTCATGCGGGCCTCACTGGTTCACCGCCTTCTTGGGCGGCGGCTGCATCGTGGTGCCGGGCGCACACCACGCAGACGAATCTTCTTCGGCCCCGCGCTCGAAGGCGCAGCCCCACTCCAGCGGCTGGTCCTGCACGTAGCGCTTGCCCAGCTGCCAGGCAATCTCGGCGCGCGCCAGCTCCACGCCCATGTAGAACGCGTGCGCCGCGTCGTCGTGCAGCGCGAGCTGCGGCCACAGCTCGAAGGCGTCTTGCGCGAGGCGGTGGCCGTCGCGGTTGTAGACGTGAATGCCCTCGGCCGACACCTGCACCCTGAAGTTGGGGTCGCGCACCGCGGTGGCGGTCTCGCGAATCTCCTGCGGCGTGTCGGGGAAGGGGTGCTTGGCATGCACGGTCATCAGCGCGTCGCTCATGCCCTTGGGCAGGCTCATGGTCTGCGCCGCGGCAAACATGATGCGGCGGGCCCAGTCGGCCTCGCGCACCGCGCGCCGCGCATGCCGGCTCACCTGGGTGGTGAGGATGGCCGCCGCGTCCAACTCGGCGCACATGCCCAGCAGCAGCGCGTTGATGCCGCTGGTGTCGGCCTCGGTGAGCTCGGTCACGTTGCCCACGCCCATCATGATGGCCACGTCGGCATAGCGCTCGCGCAGGCGCTGGTAGCGGCACAGCGAAGCGGTGAGCCCGAAGGGCAGCGGGTCCAGGATGGCATCTGCCAGGAAGGCCCGGCCGCGCGCGCGCAGCGCGTCGATGGCCTCGTACAGCGAGGCTTCGTCGGTGGGCGTGCGGCCAATGAGCACCGGCGTGGCGGGCACTTCGTCGGCCACCCACAGCGTGTCGGCGGTGAGGCTCAGCAGGTAGTCGGCGCCGGCATGGCCGCCGCGCAGCAGCTCCGAAGTGTCGAGCGAGTCCACGCTCACCCGCAGGCCCTCGGCCTTGAGTGCACGCACGCTGGCTTCGAGGTGCGCGAAGGGCGTCTCGGGCAGGCAGCCCACGTCGATGACGTTGGCGCCGTCGGCCGCCAGCGTGTGCGCGCGCTCCACGATGTCGGCCACGCCGAGCCGCGGCGCGTCCACGATCTCGGCAAAGATCGCCACCTTGTAGCGGTTCAGGTCCACCGGCTGCGCCTCGCGGCTGAAGTGGCGCGGCAGGTCCTTCAGGTCTTCGGGGCCGCGCACCACCGGCACGCCGAAGTGCGCCGACAGCGCATCGAGGTCGCCGCGGCAGCGGCCCGGCACCATCACCCGGTCGGCCAGGCGCGGCGGCTGGCCGGCGCATTCGGTCACCACCGGCGAGGCCACGCGGCGGCGGATCATGTCGGCCGTCATCAGCGCGGCCACCTGCACGCCGATGTCGCGCACCTCCCAGGTGAAGGGCGCGCCCTCCAGGCCCTGCAGCACGCGCTCGAGCGCCGGGCGCGCCAGGTGGCCGGTGAGAAAGACGACGTGCTCCATCTTCGCCACCCTCAGCCGGCCGTGAGCCAGGCCAGCTGCAACGCCTGCAGCCGCGCTTCGAGCGCCGCCTGCAGCTCCACGGGCGTGCACACCACCTGGCAGAAGTCGATACCGCGCAGCCGCTCCACGTTCTCGAGCTCGATGCGCCGCGGCCGCAGCGTCACCCATTCGTGCGGGGCCTTGGTCACCACCACCGGCTCGGTGTCGCAGGCGAACACGATGCCGGGTATGCCCAGCTTGCCGGCCTGCGCAAACATGTTGGTGGGCAGCGTGTCCGAAAAGCCATAGGCGCACTTGGCCACCGTGTTGCTCGTGGCCGGCGCCACCACCACGGTGTGGTAGGTGTCGGCATACAGCTGCCCCACCGGCACAGAGCTCGCGCTCTTGTCGCGAAACACGCGGAAGTCGCGCTTCAGCACCTCGAGCGGCAGGCCGTACTGCGGCAGCACTTCCTCGGCGGCGGCAGACAGGAACAGGTCCACCTGCGGCAGCCGCCGCGCCAGCGCGATCGACTCCTCGAGGTAGTGGCCCGAGCCGGTCACCGCCCAGGCGAAACGCATGCGCTCAGCAGCGTTGCGAGACGGGGATCTGGAGCTTGTGGAGCTTTCGGTACAGAGTGTTGCGGCTGACATCGAGCGCCTTGGCGACGTTGCTCACGTTCCAGCGGTGCTGTTCCAGCAG
>CAMLNA010000260.1 GCA_946481025.1 uncultured Rivibacter sp. | reverse complement strand
ATGCCGGCCACCGCGGTGGGCAGCGCGAACGGCAGGTCCACCAGCGCATCGACGAGGCGGCGGCCGGGGAAGTCGTAGCGCACCAGCACCCAGGCCACGATGAGGCCGAACAAGGCATTGAGCAGCGCGGCCGCAAACGATGCGCCGAAGGTGAGCCGGTAGGAAGCCACCACGCGCGGCGAGGCCACCGCCTCCCAGAAGGCCGGCCAGGTCATCGTGGCGGTCTTCAGGAAGGCCGCCGACAGCGGCACCAGCACGATGAGGCACAGGTACAGCAGCGTGAAGCCGAGCGCGAGGTCGAAGCCCGGCAGCACGCTGTGCCTGCGCAGCAGCGCCCTTGAAAAGATCATGACCGGCCTGCCTTCTTGCGGTCAGCGCTTGCCGGCACCGAGGATCTGGTCGTAGATCGCGCCGTCGTCGAAGTGCTCCTTCTGGGCCTTGGTCCAGCCGCCGAACACTTCGTCGATGGTGAAGGTGTTGACCTTGGGGAAGTCCTTCGCGTACTTGGCCAGCAGGGCCGGCGAGCGCGGGCGCAGCTGGTGCCTGGCGGCGATCTCCTGGGCCTCGTCGGTCCACAGGAACTTGAGCCAGGCCTCGGCCTGCTTGCGGGTGCCCTTCTTGTCGACCACCTTGTCGACCACGCTCACCGGGTTCTCGGCCAGGATGGTGGACTTGGGATACACCACGTCGAAGTTGTCGCCGAACTCGGCCTTGATGAGGTTGACCTCGGACTCGAAGGTGGCCAGCGCGTCGCCGATCTGGCGCTGCGCGAAGGTGGTGGTGGCCGCGCGGCCGCCGCCATCGAACACCGGCACGTTGGCGAAGATCTTCTTGACCAGTTCACGCGCCTGATCGGGCTTGCCACCCGCCTTGATGACCGAGCCCCAGGCGGCCACGTAGGTGTAGCGGCCGTTGCCGGTGATCTTGGGGTTGGGGATCACGACGCTGACGCCGGGCTTCGCGAGGTCGGCCCAGTCGGCGATCTTCTTGGGGTTGCCCTTGCGCACCAGGATCACGGTGACCGAGGTGGTGGGCGCCGCATTGTTGGGCAGGCGCTTGGCCCAGTCTTCGGGCAGCAGCTTGCCGCGCGCGGCCAGCACGTCGATGTCGCTCGACTGGTTCATCGTCACCACGTCGGCTTCGAGGCCGTCGAGCACCGCACGCGCCTGCTTGCTCGAGCCGCCGTGCGACTGGTTCAGCGTGAGGTCCTCGCCGGTCTGCTGCTTCCACTGGCGTGCGAAGGCCGGGTTGATCTCCTTGTAGAACTCGCGCGCGACGTCGTAGCTCACGTTGAGCAAGGTGGGCCCTGCATGCGCGACCGGAGCGGCCAACGCAAGGCCGGCAGCGGCCAGCGTGGAAAGCAGGAAGCGGCGGGAGAACGAGGAAGCCATGGTGTTTCGGCCCGCAAACGGGCGGCCGGAAATGGATGAGCCCCGCATCGTAGGGAAGGGCTATCCAACACCGAACAACTGATTTGTTCGATCGTTATGCGTTTTGCGACAAAAGACCCGGCGCGCACCGGGGGGAGCCGGTTGCGCGCCGTGGATGCGACGCGAGGGCTTGCTTACTTCCTGGCGTAGATCTGGTCGAACACCCCACCGTCGGCAAAGTGGGTTTTCTGGGCCTTGGCCCAGCCGCCGAAGGTGTCGTCGATGGTGAACAGCTTCACCGCCGGGAACTGCTTCGCGTACTTGGCTGCCACCTTCGCGTCGATCGGCCGGTAGAAATTCTTCGCGGCAATCTCCTGGCCTTCGGGGGTGTACAGGTACTGCAGGTACGCGGTCGCCACCTCGCGGGTGCCTTTCTTGTCGACCACCTTGTCGACCACCGCCACCGGCGGCTCGGCCAGGATGCTCACGGGCGGGTAGACGATGTCGAACTTGTCGGCGCCGAACTCCTTCAGCGACAGGTGAGCCTCGTTTTCCCAGGCCAGCAGCACGTCGCCCAGGCCACGCTCGGCAAAGGTCACCGTGGAGCCGCGCGCGCCGGAGTCGAGCACCGGCACGTTGGCGAACAGCTTGCCGATGAATTCCTTGGCCTTGGCCTCGTTGCCGCCGGGCTGCTTGAGCGCCCAGCCATAGGCGGCCAGGTAGCCCCAGCGCGCGCCGCCCGAGGTCTTGGGGTTCGCGGTGATGACCGACACGCCGGGCTTCACGAGATCGCCCCAGTCCTTGATGCCCTTCGGGTTGCCCTTGCGCACCAGGAAGATGTAGGTGGAGGTGTAGGGCGAGCTGTTGTGCGGCAGGCGCTTCTGCCAGTCGGCGGGCAGCAGCTTCGCGCGCTCGGCCACCTCGTCGATGTCGTAGGCCAGGGCCAGCGTCACGACGTCGGAGTCGATGCCGTCGATCACCGAGCGGGCCTGCTTGCCCGAGCCGCCGTGCGACTGCTTGACGGTGACGTTGTCGCCGGTCTTGGCCTTCCAGTGCTTCGCGAAGGCGGCGTTGTATTCCTGGTAGAGCTCGCGGGTCGGGTCGTACGAGACATTCAGCAGCGAGAGGTCCTTGGCGAAGGCCGCGCCGGTGGTGGCGGCCACGGCCAGGGCGGCGGCTAGCGTTCGGCGGATGAATCGGGAGGTGGTGTGGGTCATGAGAGTCGAGGATCGGAGGCGAAGGATGGCGTGAATGCTAGGAAGCCGGGCAAACGCGACAAACGAATGAAAACGGCGATGCATATCCGGTTTCCGACATTGGGCGGGCACTTCAGACGGCAAAGGACAGCTCGGTCGCATGGGCATGCTCGAAGCGCCGTTCGCGCTGCAGCACCTGGATGCGCCGCTCGACCAGCGCCTTGCCGCGGGGCCAGGGGCCGAAGCCCGAGGCCGGGTTCACATGGCCGGCATGGCCCAGGTCGATGAACTGGCTGCCCCAGTACCCCGCCCATTCGCGGGCCCGGTCGAGGCGCATCCACGGGTCGTTGCGGCTGCCCACCAGCACCGACCTGAACGGCAACGGGCTCGACGGCAGCAGGCCCGAGATGCCGAACTTGTCAGGCTCGGCAGGCGCGACCAGCACCGCCGCGCGCACCGGCAGGTGTTGTGCACGGCCCTGCCCGGCCACGTAGCGGGCGAGCGCCAGGCAGCCGAAGCTGTGCGCCACCGCCACCCAGCGGGCCGGCTTGTGCCGGCGCAGCGTGGCGGCGATGCGCTCGGCCCAGCGGTCCGCATCGGGTACCGCCCAGTCGTCCTGCTCCACGCGCACGGCGTGGCGGTAGTGGCCCTGCAGCCAGCTCTGCCAGTGATCAGGCCCGCTGCCGTGCAGGCCCGGCACGACCAGCACGCGGACGGCATCTGCGCTCATGTCTGCCCCTCGTCCGGCGAGTACGCCGGCCGATCCCCCGGGGGGATGCGGGCCGGCTTGGGAGCGGCCCGGCGCTCGGCCCTCGACATCCAGGTAAACACACGGCGCCTCATAGCGTGGCGATCGACACCTCGGTCGACTTGACCAGCGCGATCACGTCCTTGCCCACCTTGA
>CAMLNA010000259.1 GCA_946481025.1 uncultured Rivibacter sp. | reverse complement strand
GTCGCCGACCCGCTCGCCGAGCGCCGCCGCCTGTGGGTCGGCCCTGCCGGCGCCTGAACTGCACAACTTCTACAGGAACATCACATGAACGGACACATCGTCGGTGCTGCGCTCGTCTCGCACCACCCCGGCCTGATGCAGTGCGAGGAATTTCGCGTGCTGCAAGGCGCCGGGGCCGACTCGGACCTCATCGCCGGCTACGCACGGCTGCGCGAGCGCATCGCCGCGGCCGCGCCGGACGTGGTCGTCATCTTCGACTCGCACTGGTTCACGACCGGCTACCACCTCGTTGATGGCGGCGCGCGCTACAGCGGCACCTACATCTCCGACGAGATGCCGTGGTACCTGCACGGTGTGCCTTATGACTACCGCGGCCATCCGGCGCTTGCGCTCGAGATCGAGGCCGTCTCGCGCGAGCGCGGCGGCTACAACCGTGCGATCTGCCACCCCGAGCTGGGCCGGCACTATGCGACCATCAATCTGATCAAGCAACTGCGCCTGGAGCATGCGGACATCCCGGTGCTCAGCGCGAGCTCGTGCCAGAACTGCGACTGGCCGCACTTCGTGCGCTCGGGCGAGGCGATCGGCGAGGCGATCCGCCGCAGCGGGCTGCGCGCCGTGCTGCTCGCCTCGGGGGCGATGAGCCACAAGTTCAACCCGATCGACTGGAAGCCCAACCACCCGCGCATCTTCCACGAGAGCAACGTCTCGCGCCCCGAAAACATCGAGAGCGACAAGCGCGCCATCGCGTTCCTCGAGCAGGGCCGGCACGACCTGGTGCTGGATCGCTGGCAGGACGAATACCGCAAGCTGCCGTGGGAGGCGTTCGGCGCGCACTACCTGCAGATGGTGGGGGCGCTTGGCGGCTCGGCCTGCCGGGCCCCGGGCGAGGCGCTGTCGGCCTACGAGAACGCGCGTGGCACCGGCAACATCCACATGTGGTTCGACACCGGGAGCCAGGCATGAACTTCGAGTTTCCCTTCTCCGAACTGCCTGCCGTCATGCGTGGCCCGCGCATCGAGCGCCGGCGGGCGTTGGTCGGTGGCAGCGCGTTCTGGGGCACGCTGGTCGAGAGCGGGCCCGACGCGGGCCGCCTGCGGCTGGACGACGGCCGGCTGTTCGACGCCGCCGCGCTGGCCTACCTGCCGCCGGTCGAGCCGAGCAAGATCGTTGCCGTGCACATCTCGTACAGCTCGCGCAGCCTGGAGACGCGCAACCAGCCGCGCCCCACCGAGACGCCGACCTACTTCATGAAGCCCACGACCGCGCTGAACGGCCACGACGGGCAGATCCTGAAGCCGGCGGACTGCAAGTACCTCAACTACGAGGGCGAATATGCAGTCGTGATCGGCCGCACCTGCCGCAACGTCACGCCTGACGAGGCCTGGGACTGCATCGAAGGTTTCTGCCCGGCGCTCGACATGGGGCTGCAGGACTTCCGCGACACCGACCAGGGCAGCATGCTGCGTGTCAAGGGCGCCGACACGCTGCTGCCGATCGGCCCGGGCCTGGTGCGCGGCGTGAACCTGTTCGAGCAGACCTTGCGCACCTATGTCGATGGCCTGGTCGTGCAGGAGGCGCACATCGGCGACGAAACGATCTGGGGCCCGCACTACGTGATCGCCGACCTCGCACGCCACATCACGCTGCTGGCCGGCGATGTGATCCTGATGGGCACACCCTGCCATTCGCGCAGCGTCGATCCGGGCCATGTCGTCGAGTGCGAGATCACCGGCATCGGCCGCGTGCGCGGCACGGTGGCCGCGATCGCCGCACCACGCGCCGCCGCGCTTGGCGTGGGCCACGCGCCCACCGACAGCCCCGAGGTGCGTCGCGTGGCGCTGGGCTTCGACGAACGTGTGCCCGAGCGCTTCAAGGACAACCTGCGCAAGGCGCGCAGGGGATGAGACGGCGCAAGGCGGCTGCATCCGCTCGCGCGCGTCACGCGGAGCGACGCCCGTCGACCGCATCCCGACAGCAACGAGGGTGATGATGAAACGCAACTACATCGCGGGCGAGTGGGTCGAGGGCGGCAGCGCCGCCGACAACATCAACCCATCGGACACGCGCGACGTGATTGGCCAGTACGCGCGTGCCGATGCCGCCCAGGCGCAGGCGGCGGTCGCAGCAGCCCAGGCTGCCCAGCCGCTCTGGGCGGCCGCCACGCCGCAGCGTCGCTTCGAGGTGCTCGATGCGGTCGGCCAGGAGATCCTGGCACGCAAGGACGAACTCGGTGACCTGCTCGCGCGCGAGGAAGGCAAGACGCTCGCCGAGGCGGTCGGCGAGGTCGTGCGCGCCGGGCAGATCTTCAAGTTTTTCGCTGGCGAGACACTGCGCGCCGGCGGCGAGCTCGTGCCATCGACCCGTCCCGGCATGTCGGTGGAGATCACCCGCGAGCCGGTGGGCGTGGTGAGCATCATCACGCCGTGGAACTTCCCCATCGCCATTCCCGCCTGGAAGATCGCGCCGGCGCTGGCCTGGGGCAACGCCGTCGTCTTCAAGCCGGCCGAGGCGGTGCCGGGCAGCGCCTGGGCACTGGCCGAGATCCTCAGCCGCGCAGGCCTGCCGGCGGGCACCTTCAACCTCGTGATGGGCCGTGGGCGCGACATCGGCGATGCGCTGCTCGACGACGCCCGCGTCGCGGCGGTGAGCTTCACCGGCTCGGAAGCGACCGGCCGCAAGGTGGCGCAGGCGTGCATCGGCCGGCGCGGGCCGATGGCCCGGTTCCAGCTCGAGATGGGCGGCAAGAACCCGCTCGTGGTGCTTGACGATGCGGACCTCGACCTTGCGGTGGCCTGTGCGATCAACGGCGCGTTTTTCTCCACCGGGCAGCGCTGCACGGCCTCGTCACGGTTGATCGTCACGCAAGGCATCCACGACCGCTTCGTGGCCGCGATGGTCGAGAAGCTCAAGACCCTCGTCGTGGGCGACGCACGCGACCCGAAGACGGCCATCGGCCCGGTGGTCGACGCCACGCAGCTCAAGCAGGACACCGACTACATCGCCATCGGACGCAACGAGGGCGCGCGCCTGGTCTTCGGCGGCGAGGCCCTGGCCGAGGTGGCCGGCCGGCCGGGCTTTTATCTGCAGCCGGCGCTGTTTGTCGACACCGACAACCGCATGCGCATCAACCGCGAGGAGGTCTTCGGCCCCGTGGCCTCGGTGATCCGCGCGCGCGACACCGACGAGGCGCTGATGCTTGCCAACGACACCGACTACGGCCTGTCGTCCGGCGTGTGCACGACCTCGCTGAAGCTGGCCGCGCACTTCAAGCGCCACCTGCAGGCCGGCATGGTGATGGTCAATGCACCGACGGCCGGGGTCGACCCGCACGTGCCGTTCGGCGGGCGCAAGGCTTCGAGCCATGGCCCGCGCGAGCAGGGGCGCTACGCCGCCGAGTTCTACACGACGGTCAAGACCACCTATGTGAATCCCTGATGCACGACGCGGCTCGTCGGGCCCGCAAGCGATGTTCGGC
>CAMLNA010000258.1 GCA_946481025.1 uncultured Rivibacter sp. | reverse complement strand
GCGGCCCGCGGGGTTTCGGCGGCAATCCTCTCTACAGCGTGCCGACGAAATAGCGCTTCAGGCCCGCCAGGATCATCTCCACCGCAATGGCCGTGAGCACGAGGCCCATCAGCTTCTCGAGCGCCGACACCATCGAGTGGCCCAGCAGCTTGCGGATGCGGTCGGCCGCCAGCAGCACGATGCCGCTCACCGCCATGGCCGCCGTCAGCGCGCCCAGCCATTCGGTGATGCGGTCGGGCTGGCGCGAGGCCAGCAGCAGCACCGTGGCCATGGCCGAAGGCCCGGCCAGCAGGGGCACCGCCAGCGGAAAGATGAAGGGCTCCCTGGCACCGCCGTCGGAGCTGTAGATCTCGGCGCCGGACGAGAAGATCATGCGAATGGCGATGATCAGCAGGATCACGCCGCCGGCCACCTCGAGCGAGCGCTCCGACAGGTGCATGAGGCTCAGGAAGCCCTGGCCGGCAAACATGAACGTCACCAGCACCCCGAACGCGATCGCCACCTCGCGCACCGCGACGCGGGTGCGGCGCGCCGGCTCCACGCCGCGCAGCACCGAAATGAAGATGGGCAGGCTGCCGAACGGGTCGAGCACCAGTAGCAGCAGCACGAAGGCGGAAACGAAGCTGTGATCCATGGGCGGCGATTGTCGCCGGCCGCCGCTGCGTGACGTGCATCACGCCCCGCACCGCAACGCGCCGCCCGCGGTGCCGCATTTGATTTTCATCAATCAAGGCGGCGCGCCGCATGCCGAACATCCGCTCGTTCGTCTGCAACGGCTCGGAGGGTTCGAAGCCGTGGTCAGCAGCCGGACCGTCGAGGGAGAAAGAACATGACGCATGACCTGCGGACAAGGTGGGCGAGCTTCGCCTTGCCGCTTCTGGTGCTGGCCGCAGGTTCTGCGCTGTCGCTGGTCGTGGGCCGGATCGCCGGGGAGGAGATCGAGCGCCGCGCCCAGACCCGTGTCGACGTGGCGGCCCAGGCCGCCGCGCACAAGGTCCATGAGCGCTTCGACGCCTACACCGAGGTGCTGGTCGGCCTGCGGGCCCTGTTCAACACCTCGGTAACCGTCACGCCGGAGCAGTTCCGGCACTACGTCGGGGGCCTGGGCCTCGACAGCAAGTACCCGGGCTTCCAGGTCCTCAACTACGCCGCCTACGTGCCGGCCGCCGACAAGGCGGCCTTCGAGCAGTCGCGCGGCGTGCGCCTGGCCGGTGACCGCGCCGAGTACTTTCCCCTCATGCTGATCGAGCCGCTGGCCGGCAACGAGGCGGCGCTCGGCAAGGACCTGGGCGCCGCGCCCAAGACGCTTGAAGCGCTGCAGGCGGCGCGCGACAGCGGCGGCCTCACGTCGTCGGGCCGCAAGATCCTCATCAGGGACAACCAGTCGGACATCGGCCTGGCGGTGCGCCTGCCCGTCTACCGCGCCGGCCACCCGACCGGCACCGTGGAGCAGCGCCGCGCCGCCTATGCCGGCTCGGTGGGCGCCGGTTTCCGGGTGGCTCAGATGATGAGCGGCATCGCCCAGCCCGGCCCCGCGGAGCTGCGTGTTCGGCTGTTCGACGCCGGGCCGGCCGGCGGCGGCGTGCGGGTGCGCCCGCGCAGCTCGGCACCGTCGGCGCAGGAGCTGAAGGCCGACCAGCTGCTGTTCGACAGCCTGCCGGCAGGCGCCGCCGCCCCGGCGGACGCCTTCGAACGGGTGCTGGCGTTCGAGCTCGGCAACCGGGCCTGGGCCCTGCAGATCGACGTGGGCGCAGAAACGGTGATCAGCCCGGTCGACCGCGCGCTGCCATGGCTGCTGCGGACCTGCGGCGTGGCCATCAGCGCGCTGGTGGCCGGCATCCTCTATTCGCTCATGACCTCGCGCCGCCGCGCGCTGGCGCTGGCGCAGTCGATGACGCGGCACCTGCGCCGCAGCGAGCAGCATCTCGAGGAGGCGCAACGCCTGGCCAGCCTGGGCAGCTGGGTGCTCGACATGGGCAGCGGCAAGCTCAAGTGTTCGGACGAGGCGCGCCGCATCTTCGGCTTCGAACGGACGGCCGATGCCAACCTGGCGAGCCTGCTGCAGCGCGTACCGGCGCAGGAACGCGCTGCGATGGAACTCCATTTCGCCTACGCCGCGCAGACCGGCCAGCGCAGCGAGTTCGAGCAGCAGCTCAAGCTGCCCGACGGATGCGAACGCTGGGTGCACGTGATCGCGCAGCGCGGCGACGAGGATGGCCAGCCCGAGCTGCGCGGCACGGTGCGCGACGACACCCAGCGACGCAAGGGCGCGCAGCGGCTACGCCTGGAACACGAGATCGCGCAGCTGCTGGTGAGCGACAGCGACCCCGACCTCGTGATCGCGCGTGCGCTCGAGGCGGTGTGCTCCTACCTGCGCTGGGACTGCGGCGCCTTCTGGAGCGTGGACCAGGGCCTCGCCCAATGCACCAGTTCGTGGCATGGCGGCAGCGACGCGGCGCTCGACCAGTTCGCACGCATCAGCCGCTCGCTCAGCTACCGCAGCGACGAGGGCACGCTCGGCCGTGCCTGGGCCAGCGGGGCTCTCACGACCGTGGACACGACATCGGAGCCGCGCGAATACACCCGCGAAGCGCTGGCTGCGCAGGCGCACCTGCGCACCTGCCTGGTGGTGCCGACGCTGCTGTCCGACGGCAGCGCGACAGCGCTGGAGCTGCACAGCCGCGGGCCGCTGGCCGACGTCGACCCCGACACGCAGGAGTCGCTGAACGCCATTGCGCTGCAGCTCGCGCAGTACCTGCAGCGCAAGCAGGCCGAGCAGCAGCTGCGCTACGTGGCCAACCACGACGCGCTGACCGGCCTGGCGAACCGCACGGCCCTGCAGCACGACCTGGCGCGCGCCATCAAGCGCAGCCAGCGATGCCAGAAGCGCGTCGGGGTGCTGTTCCTCGACATCGACCGCTTCAAGCACATCAACGACACGCTCGGGCACGGCACCGGCGACGCGATGATCAAGGCCTGCGGGCAGCGCCTGTCCGCCGTGCTGCGCGAAGACGACGTGGTGGCCCGTTTCGGCGGCGACGAATTCGTGCTGGTGCTCGAGAACCTCTCGCAGGCCAGCGACGCCGCGGTGGTGGCCGACAAGGTGCTGGCCTGCTGCGCCGAGCCCTTCGTGATCGACGGGCGCGAGCTGCACATGTCGGCCAGCATCGGCGTGAGCGTCTACCCCGAGGACGGCAGCGACGGCGAGACGCTGCTCAAGAACGCCGACGCCGCGATGTACCGCGCCAAGGACAAGGGGCGTGGCAGCTACCAGTTCTATGCGGCGCAGATGAACGCGCAGGGCACCGAAAGACTGATGCTCGAGAGCGGCCTGCGCCGTGCCCTCGAGCGCGACGAGCTGGAGCTGCACTACCAGCCGAAGATGGACCTGCGCAGCCAGCGCATCGTCGGCGTCGAGGCCCTGATGCGGTGGCGCCATCCGGTGCTGGGCATGGTGTCGCCGGCGCAGTTCATCCCCATCGCCGAGGAGACCGGCCTCATCGAG
>CAMLNA010000257.1 GCA_946481025.1 uncultured Rivibacter sp. | reverse complement strand
TCGGTCAGCCAGGCCAGGCCGAGCGTGACCAGCAGCAGGTTGAGGATGAACAGCTCCTCGCTCTTGCGCCGCGCCACCAGCGTGAGCCACCAGCGCATCACGCGCTGGCCGCCGACGAGCAGCACGACGATCAGCGCCGCGGCCTTCAGCGTGGCGAAGGCGAGGGCCTGCGCCATCTGCTCGCCCGACGAGCCCAGCGCAGGGATCAGCACCAGCAGCGGCACCACGGCCAGATCCTGGAACAGCAGCACGCCCATCACGCGGCGACCGTGCTCGCTTTCCAGCTCCAGCCGCTCGGCCATCAGCTTGACGACGATGGCGGTGGACGACATCGCCAGCGCGCCACCGAGCGCCACGGCGGTCTGCCACGGCAGGTTCCAGTGGCGGCCCAGCCACACGAAGGTGCTCGCCAGCGCGGCATTGCCGGCCACCGTGATGAGGATGGTGACCACCACCTGGCTCATGCCCAGCCCGAACACCAGCTTGCGCATGCTCTTGAGCTTGGGCAGGTTGAATTCGAGCCCGATCACGAACATCAGGAACACGACGCCGAACTCCGCGAGGTAGCGGATGCCGGCGGTGTCCTTCGCGAGCGCGAGCGCGTTGGGGCCGATCAGGATGCCGACGGCGAGGTAGCCGAGCATCGGCGGCAGCTTGAGCGTGCGACACGCGACCACGCCGATCACGGCGGCAAGCAGGTAGAGCAGGACGAGTTCGAGGGTGGAGGCCATCCGGGGGGATTAGAGAGGTTTCCCGGCAGGTCGCGGCGGGAAAGGCGCGACGCCTAGAATCCGTGGATCGTAAACGAGTGCCCCGCGCCGTGTCTGAACGTTTCTCAACTCCCAAGCCCGCCGGGCCCTACAACCCCGACCGCGCAGTCGAACTGGCGCGCGAAACGCTGGAGATCGAGGCCAATGCGCTGCTCGGCCTGAAAGCCCGCCAGGGCGAGGCGTTTGCGCGCGCGGTCGAGATCATCCTGCAATGCGCCGGCCGCGTGGTGGTGATGGGCATGGGCAAGAGTGGCCACGTCGGCCGCAAGATCGCCGCGACGCTCGCCTCCACCGGCACACCGGCGATGTTCGTGCACCCCGCCGAGGCCAGCCACGGCGACCTGGGGATGATCACCGCACACGATCTGGTGCTGGCGATCTCGAACTCCGGCGAGAGCGACGAACTGAACGCCATCCTGCCGGTGCTCAAGCGGCTGTTCATTCCGATGGTGGCGATGACCGGCCGCGCCGGCTCGTCGCTGGCACGCCATGCCGACGTGGTGCTCGACACCTCCGTCGCCAAGGAAGCCTGCCCGCTGAACCTGGCCCCGACGGCCAGCACGACCGCGCAGATGGCGCTCGGCGACGCGCTGGCCGTGGCACTGCTCGACGCGCGCGGCTTCAAGGAAGAAGACTTCGCCCGCTCGCACCCCGGCGGCGCGCTGGGCCGCAAGCTGCTGACGCACGTGCGCGACGTGATGCGCAGCGGCGATGCGGTGCCCCGCGTCACGCGGTCGACCGGCTTCACGGCGATGATGCGGGAGATGTCGGCCAAGGGCCTGGGTGCGACCGCGGTGGTGGACGAGGCCAACCACGTGGTGGGCATCTTCACCGACGGCGACCTGCGCCGCCAGATCGAGAAGGGCCGCGACCTGCGCAACCTGAAGGCCGAGGACGTGATGACCCCTGGCCCGCGCCTGGTGCGCGACGACGCGCTGGCCGTGGAGGCGGCCGACCTGATGGAAGAGGCACGCATCACCTCGGTGCTGGTGGTCGACGCGGCCGGGCAGCTGATCGGGGCGTTGAACTCCAACGACCTGATGCGCGCGAAGGTGATCTGACACCCATGCGCCCGATCGAACCGCACCTGCGCTTTGCGCCCGAGCTGCTGCTGCAGGCGCAGGGCATGCGCGCTGCCATCTTCGACGTGGACGGCGTGCTGACCGACGGCCGCATCTACATCGGCGAGAGCGGCGAATCGTTCAAGGCCTTCAGCACCCTCGATGGCCACGGCCTGAAGCTGCTGGCGATGGCCGGCATCGTGCCGGTGGTCGTGACCGGGCGCGACTCGCCTGCGGTGCGGCGGCGCGTGGCCGACCTCGGGCTGCAGCATGCCCGCTACGGTGTGCACGACAAGCTGGCAGCGGCGCAGGCCCTGCTGGCGGATCTGAAGATCGACTGGCCGCAGTTGGCGGTGATCGGCGACGACTGGCCCGATCTGCCGCTGATGGTGCGCGCCGGCTTTGCCTGTGCGCCGTCCAATGCGCACGTCGAGGCCCGGGCCGCAGCCCACCACGTGACCCAGGCGGCGGGCGGCCATGGTGCCGCGCGCGAGTTCTGCGACCTGCTGCTGGCAGCAGCGGGCCGCTACGTCGACCTGCTGCACAGCCAGCTGCAGACGCTGGACGACGGCCAGCGCGACGGGTCTGCTGCATGAACCCACCGGCCGAGCGCGTGGTGCTGGCGCCTGCGGCGCCGCGGGTGGCACGGCCGCGGCAGTCGTGGTGGTCGCGCACGCTCGATGTGGCCAGCACCTATTTGCCGCTGCTGCTGATGGCCTTGCTGGCCGGCGGCACCTACTGGCTGGTGAAGAACACGCCGGTGCCCGAGGGCCCGCGCGTGGAGGTGGCGCCCCGGCATGAGCCGGACTACGTGATGAACAACTTCGCGGTGCAGCATTTCACGCCCGCGGGCCGGCCCACCACCTTTCTGGAGGGGACGGAATTGCGGCACTACCCGGATGACGAGACGCTGGAGATCGACCAGGTGCGCGTGCGCTCAGTCGACGAGCAAGGCCGGGTGGTGGTGGCCACCGCGCGACGCGGTCTGTCGAACCAGGACGGCAGCGAGGTGAAGCTGATCGGCGAAGCGCACGTGGTGCGCGAGGCGGGTGGCCCGCCGGGGCAGCCGGGCGGGAACGAGCAGCTCGAGTTCCTGGGCGAGTTCCTGCATGTGTACACCAACGCGCAGCGCGTGGTGTCGGACCAGCCGGTGCTGCTGAAGCGCGGCACGATGGAGGTGCGCGCGCAGACGCTGCACTACGACCACGAGAAGCAGGTGCTCGAATTGAAAGGCCAGGTGCGCGGCATGTTGCCACCCAAGAGCGCAGCGGCGGGTGCCGCACCGGCCGAGCCGTCGGGGGCGCAGCCATCGTGAGCAGCCCGCTCGTCTACATCACCGGTGCCTCCAGTGGCATCGGGCAGGCGCTGGCGGCCCGTTACTACCGCGCCGGCTACCGGCTGGCCCTCGTGGCGCGCCGCGCGGCCGAGATCGAGAGCTGGGCGCAGGCGCAGGGCTTCGAGGCTGGTCGCGTGGCCGTCTATGCCGCCGACGTGCGCGACATCGCCAGCATCACCGCGGCGGGCCGCGCCTGCATCGAGCGCCAGGGGGTGCCGGACGTGGTGATCGCCAACGCGGGCATCAGCGTGGGCGTCGACACCGCGGAGTACGACGACCTGGAGGTCATCCGCGCCACCTTCGAGACCAACAACCTCGGCATGGCGGCGACCTTCCAGCC
>CAMLNA010000256.1 GCA_946481025.1 uncultured Rivibacter sp. | reverse complement strand
TGACATCGAGCGCCTTGGCGACGTTGCTCACGTTCCAGCGGTGCTGTTCCAGCAGCTGCAGCAGCACCTGCCGCTCGTTCGCCTGGATCAGGTTGAGCCCGTCGGGAACGGCAGGCTCCGCCGCAGGGGTGGGCAACGTCCCGACATGGGTTCCCGCTGGGGCTTTAGCAGGTTCTGCGCCTGCGGTGCCTGGCGATACGAAGGCGGGCTGGGGTGCCTGTTGCTGCTGCTGCTGTTGTTGTCGAGGCGGTTGTTGTTGAAGCGCTTGCTGCAGCGGTTGTTGCAGCGTGGGCACCATGACCTGGCCCTGCAGCGACGGCAGGTGGTCCGGGCCCACCGTCGCGCCGTCGGCCAATGCGGCCGCGGTGCGCAGCACGTGCCGCAGCTGCCGCACGTTGCCCGGCCACGGGTGGGCCAGCAGCAGGCGCTCGGCCTCGGCGTCGAGGCGTGTGTCGGCGCCGCCTTCCTCGCGCAGCAGCTTGTGGATCAGCTCGCGCTTGTCGGCCCGCTCGCGCAGCGGCGGCAGCAGCAGCTCGATGCCGTTGAGCCGGTAGTAGAGGTCTTCGCGAAAGCGGCCGTCGGCCACCAGCTCGGCGAGGTTGCGGTGGCTCGCGCTCACCAGCTGAAAGTCCACCGGCTGCGAGTCTTCGCTGCCCAGCGGCGTGACGCGCCGCTCGTCGAGCACGCGCAGCAGGCGCGCCTGCAGGTCCAGCGGCATGTCGCCGATCTCGTCGAGGAACAGCGTGCCGCCGTCGGCCTGCACGATCTTGCCGCGCCGGCCGCTGCGCTGCGCGCCGGTGAAGGCGCCCGCGCGGTAGCCGAACAGCTCCGACTCGATCAGGCTTTCCGGCAGGCTGGCGCAGTTCACCGCCACGAAGCTGCCGGAGGCCTTGGGGCTGTTGTCGTGCAGCGTGCGCGCGAACACTTCCTTGCCCACGCCGGTTTCGCCGCGCAGCAGCACCGGCGTGCCGCGCGCGATCACGCGGCGCGCGGTCTCCAGCGGGCCGGCCAGCAGCGCATCGGGTGCCGCGTTGTTGCCGCCGCTCGCGCCTGCCGTGCCCGGCGCGGGCGTGCTGGCCAGCCGCGGCAGCGTGCCGCGGTGGGTGAGCGGGGCCACCAGGCGACGTGCCTGCGCCGCGCGCGGCTCGGCCTCCGAAGCGGGGCGGCGCGCCACCGCGAAGAAGCGGTGGTGCGCGCCGTTCACGCGGTAGGTCACCACCGGGTGGAACGAAGACGTGCTGCTGCGTTCGAGGATGTCCTCCAGCGTCGTCTGGAAGATCTCTTCGATGCGGCGGCTGCGCACGTCTTCCAGCGAGGTGGCGCCCAGCTGGAAGAGGGCGCTGCGGTTGGCCGCGAGGATGTGGCCTTCGTCGTCGAGCGCGAGGCGGCCTTCGTGCAGCGTGTACACCAGCTCCGGCCGGGTGTGGAAGTGCAGCGGGTGCGCATTGCGGTAGCGCTGGTCCATGAGCCGGTTCTCGATCATGCGGGCCGTCATGCCCAGCAGCACCAGCACGTGCTGCTGCGCGAGCGCCGAGCGGGTGGTCACGTCGAGCACGGCCATCATCCGGCCGGCCGGGTCGTACACCGGCACGGCCGAGCAGGTGAGCGAGGTGTACTGGGTGAAGAAGTGGTCTTCCTGCCGCACCGAAACAGGCTCGGCCGCCGCGAGGCAGGTGCCCATGCCGTTGGTGCCGGCCTCGGCCTCGCTCCACACCGCGCCCACGGTCAGGCCCACCGGCTCCAGCTCGCCCGAAAACTCGGGCGAGGACACCAGGTGCAGGATCACGCCGTCGGCATCGGTGAGCACGACCGCGGTCTCGGGGTCGGCCAGCTGCTGGTACAGCGTGGTCATCTCGAAGCGCGCGCACTCGATGAGGTCCGACATGCGGTGGCGCCGCGATTCCATGGCCGCGCCGGCAAACACCGGCGGGCGCTGCGGCCGGTCGGGGTCGAGGCGGTAGTCGTTGAGGCAGCGCGTCCAGGACTCGGCCACCAGGTCGCTCGTGTCGGCACGCAGGCCGCGCTGCACGACGTGCAGGACGCGGTCGCTGTGGCGTACGGGAAGCACACACTCGCTCATCGGTTTGTCTCCAAAGCGGCGCAGGCTGTATCGCCGCGTCTCGTGTGCGCCGATTCTGCGGCGGGCACCCGCACGCGCATGACCCCGTAGTTGCCCGCGTACCGCGGCGCCCGGTGTTCAATTCCGTGACACCTGGACGCCCCTCACGCCGGTTCGTGCGGGTTACGGGTTGAAGTGGTCCGCAATTTGCACCTTCCTGCCTCGCCTCAGTCGCCGCCCGGCGACGGCCTTTGCTGGAGCGCCATCGTGTCCGCTGTGTTCGCCGCCAAGCCCCTGCCCGCCCAACAGACGGTGCCCGCCTCCATGGACGTGGTGTTCATCGAAGGCTTCGTGGCCGACACGGTGATCGGCATCCATGTGAGCGAGCTGCACGATCCGCAGCCGGTGCGGGTGGACCTCTACGCCGGCCTGCCGCGCAGCGGCGCCTGCGACAGCGACCGCATCGGCGACACCATCGACTACGCCCGCGTGCGCGAGCGGCTGCTGCGCCTGTTTGCCGAGCACCGGGTGCAGCTGCTCGAAGCCCTGGCCGAGACGATCGCGCAGATCGTGGTGTGCGAGTTCGGCGCGCACTGGGTGCGGGTGGTGCTGGCCAAGCCGCGCAAGTTCGGCGACCTCGACGCGGTGGGCGTGGCCATCGAGCGGCACAGCGGCGACTTCGAATGCCCGCCGTCGCGGCAGCGCGGCGCGCCGGTGCTGGCGCTCATCGGCGAAGGCATGGTGCCGGCGTCCTAGCGGCCGCCTGCGCGGTGAAGCATTTCAGCGGCCCTGCCGGAGCAGGGAGCCAAAGGCCCCAGCAACCGCTCGACCGGCACGCGCCGCCCGGAGTTTGGTTTCTCCGGGCAGCAGGCCGAGCGGCCCCTGGGGACCGCCGCGTCAGGCTGCGGCAGCGAAGGGATGGCTGGCGGAGCTCTTCTTGGCCACGACCTCCCTCGCGCTCGGCTCGCCCTTGACGGCGCGCGAAATGGCCTCCCGGGTGGCCCGGTAGTTGTAGTCCTGGATCTTCTTGTCGTCGGCGGCGAGCCAGTGGATGAACACGCCCACGCAGACGAAAAGATTGTCGGCCTCGTCGGCCGGGATGGTGCCGTCTTCCACGCTGTCGGCCACCGCCATGGCCACGGCACGTTGCGCCGGGCCGAACATCTGCACCGCCTGCTTGGCGCCCTTGATGGTCACCTTGTTGAACATCACGGTGGCGGGCTTGGTCAGCAGGTTGGGCGCCACCACCGCCAGCAGAGACGTGAAGCCGTCCTTGTTGTTGGTGAGCGCGTTCGCGAATGCCGTCTCGGCGGGGCTGCCGCGGGGGCCGATGATCAGGTCGATGTGGGCAACTTCGTTGCCATCGCCGACCAATGACTCACCGACGAGCATGCGGTCGATCTTTGCCATGGTTGGGTCTCCGTCTATGGTGGGACAACTTGTGGAATCGAGCGCACGGACTGCTGCGCCGATGCTGCGGGTATCACGTTCCGTGCCATGGGGCCGGCAATGCGGATTCATCCACCGGTGAAGGACTCCTGCGTCCTCTCAGGCTGCGCCACCATCCCCCAACACCTCCAACACCCCCGCCAGCATCAGCGTGGCCACCGTGAGGTCCGCGCTCGTCCCCGGGTTG
>CAMLNA010000255.1 GCA_946481025.1 uncultured Rivibacter sp. | reverse complement strand
CCGAAGCGCAGCACGCCGGCTTCGACTGAAAACGCCACGAATTCCTGGGCCAGCGCGTCCGAAGCGCCTTGGGCTTGGGTCATGGGAGCACCCCTTTGTTTCGACTCGTCTCTCTCAACCTCAATGGCATCCGGTCTGCCGCCAACAAGGGTTTCGTGCCCTGGGCCGAAAGCGTCGCGGCGGATTGTATGGGGGTGCAGGAACTCAAATGCCACGCCGAACACGTGGTGGGCAAGTTCGACACCCTGGCCGGCATGAAGGGCCATTTCCACTACGCCACCAAGCCGGGCTATTCGGGCGTGGGCCTGTACAGCAAGCGCGAGCCGAGCGACGTGCTGATCGGCTGGGGCAACGAGGAGTTCGACGCCGAAGGCCGGTACGTGGAGGCGCGCTTCGACACGCCGCACCGCAAGCTGTCGGTCATCAGCTGCTACTTCCCCAGCGGCTCGAGCTCCGAGGAGCGGCAGCTGGCCAAGTTCCGCTTCCTCGAGGGCTTCTTTCCGCACATGCGCGAGCTCAAGGCCGAACGTGAATTCCTGCTGGTGGGCGACGTGAACATCGCCCACAAGGAGATCGACCTGAAGAACTGGCGCGGCAACCAGAAGAACAGCGGCTTCCTCCCGGAGGAGCGCGCCTGGATGACCCGCTCCCTCGAGGAACTGGGGCTGGTGGACGTGTTCCGCACGCTCAACGACCGCGGCGAGCAATACACCTGGTGGAGCAACCGCGGACAGGCCTGGGCCAAGAACGTAGGCTGGCGCATCGACTACCACCTGGCCACCCCCGGCATCGCCAGCCTGGCCCGGCGCGAGTTCATCTACAAGGACGAGCGCTTCTCGGACCACGCGCCGCTGGTGATCGACTACGACTTCACGCTGTAGCGCCCTGCAGCGCCACCCGAGTCGCCGGGCAACAAACCGCGACGGGCGCAGATATTTCACGCACGGGTGCGGCGCCGGCGCGACGCTTCATCCTTTCGTATGTAGCGCAGCCGCAAGCGCGGCGGCATCCTCGGCTTCATCCCCGTTACTCACTGCCACCCAAAGAAGGAAGTACGCATGAAGCCTTACCGCACCCTCGCCGCCCTCGGCCTCGCGGCCGGCCTGTTCGGCACCGCCCACGCCGGCGAGGTCTACGGCCAACTGGGCTTTCCGGGCGCGGGCCTGGGTTTCGCCCAGCCGCTCAACAGCCATTTCACCGTGCGCGCCGACTACCTCACGCTCGGCACCCACGACGACCAGTACGACGAGGAAGGCATCCGCTACGAGGGCACGCTGAAGTTTGCCCGCGGCGGCGTGTTCGCCGACTGGTTCCCCATGGCCGGCAGCTTCCGCGTCACCGCCGGCATCACGGCCAACAACATGAAGCTGGCGCTCACCGCACGGGGCACCAACCAGCCGGTGGAGATCGGCGATACGACCTACGTGCTCACGCCGCAGGACCGCATCGACGCCGAGGTGAAGTTCCCCAGCACCACGCCCTACCTGGGCATCGGCTGGGGCCACCACGACGCGGGCACCGGGCTGCGCTTCTCGTTCGACCTGGGCGCCATCATCGGCAAGGCCAAGGTCAGGACCTCGGTGAGCGGCCCCAACGCCAACCTCGTGAGCCAGCAGGACCTGGACAAGGAAACCGCCGAACTGCGCGACGGCGTGGGCAAGGTGAAGGCGATCCCGCAGATCAGCTTCGCCATCGGCTACTCGTTCTGACCGGCCCCGAGCACTCGGAGCGTTTGGAACAATGCGTGGTCGATTGCCCACACACAGCCGCCATGCTGCGCTACCTCACCGTTCCCGTCACCGCGTTCGCGCAGAACTGCTCCATCGTCTGGTGCGACCAGGCGATGGAGGCCGCCGTCATCGACCCGGGCGGTGATCTCGACACGCTGCGCAGCGAAATCCGCCGGCTCGGCGTCGCGCTCGAGGCCATCTGGCTCACCCACGCCCACATCGACCACGCCGGCGGCACCGGCACGCTGGCGCGCGAGGAAGGGCTGCCCGTCATCGGCCCGCACCCGGACGACCAGTTCTGGATCGACGGACTGCCGCAGCAAAGCAGCATGTTCGGCTTTCCCCCGGCGGAACCGTTTGCGCCGACACGCTGGCTGCACGACGGCGACACGGTGCAGATCGGCCGGAGCGCGCTGACCGTGCGCCATTGCCCCGGCCACACCCCCGGCCATGTGGTGTTCCACTCGGCCGAAGCGCGCCGTGCCTTCGTGGGCGACGTGCTGTTCGCCGGCTCCATCGGCCGCACCGACTTCCCCGGCGGCGACTTCGACACGCTGATCGCCTCCATCACGCAGCGGCTGTGGCCCATGGGCGACGACACCGTGTTCATTCCGGGGCACGGCCCGGAAAGCAGCTTCGGCCAAGAGCGCCGCTCGAACCCCTACGTGCGCGGCACCTGAGCCAGGAGGCGGGGCAGGCAGGGTGAATATTCACCGGCTGCCGCGGCAATAGATACCGCTGGCACGTCTCCCGCCCCACTACCTTCGTGGCATGCGTCACGGCGACGCAACGGAGGGACTCCATGAACCAGACGCCATCCGCCAACGACCTGCTGGCGCTCGTGCTCGATGAGATCGACTACGCGGTGCTCGTGGTCTCTGCCACGGGAGCACTGCACTTCGGCAACCACCTTGCGACGCGCGAGTGTTCCGGTGGCGGGCCGCTGCAGCTGCGGCAGGGCCTGGTCAGTGCACGGCATCGAGCCGACCAGGACGGGCTGGTGCGGGCACTGTCCGATGCGCAACGAGGCCGGCGCAGCCTGCTGCCGCTGCAGGACACCAGCAGCCGCGTCACCGCCGCGGTGGTGCCGCTGGCCACCGGAGACGACGCGCTCGTGCTGCTCGTGCTGGCGAAGCGCCAGGTGTGCGAATCGCTCAGCGTCAGCTTCTTCGCGAAGCTGCATGCGCTCACGCCTGCCGAGAACGCCGTACTGCAGGCGCTGTGCAAGGGCCTGCGGCCGCGCGAGATCGCCCAGCACCAATGCGTGGCGATCTCGACCATCCGCACGCAGGTCAGCAGCATCCGCAGCAAGACAGCCGCGGCGAGCATCCGCGAACTCGTCAAGCAGGTGGCCACGCTGCCTCCCATCGCGCCGGCGGTGAAGATGGCGGCGGTTCACTGAGAGGGGCCCCCGGCCACCGCCACCCTCGGCTACAGTGGCAGCCGCACGCGCCGCCACGCGCGTGCCGCACGTGCGGGAGAGGGTGCGATGGCCATTCAAGAACAATCCGCCGCCGACGGCGCTCCGTCTCCGTTCAGCCCGGGCCTGCAGGCGCTGGCCGAGCGGGGCGAACTGCGCCACTACCGGCGCAACACGCTGATCATCCAGGAGGGCGATGTCGGCGATACGCTCTTCATCATCCTCGCCGGGCGCCTGAAGGCGTTTTCGCTGGGCGCCAAGGACCGCGAGATCACCTTCGGCATCTACGGCCCGGGCGAATACGTGGGCGAGATGAGCCTGGACGGCGGCCCGAGGTCGGCCTCGGTGATCACGCTGGAGCCGACGGTGTGCACCGTGGTCACGCGGCACACGATCAAGCAGCACATCGCGCAGCACCCCGACTTCGCCCTCGAGCTGCTGGCCAAGGTGATCCGCCGGGCACGCCTGGCCACGCGCGATGCACGCAACATGGCGCTGCTGGATGCCTACGGGAGGCTGGTGCGGCTGCTGGACGAGCTGGCGGTGCCGCAGGAAGACGGCACCCGCGTGATCCAGGAGCGGCTCACGCATGCGGAGATCGCGAGCCGGGTGGGGTGTTCGAGGGAAATGGTGTCGAGGTTGATGAAGGATCT
>CAMLNA010000254.1 GCA_946481025.1 uncultured Rivibacter sp. | reverse complement strand
GCGCTACGGGCGTGGGCGACGCACCCATCGCAGCACCACGTCCCGCAGCCGCTGCGACTCGATCGGCTTGGTGACGAAGTCGTTCATGCCCACCGCCAGCGCATGCTGCTGTTCGGCCACCAGCGCCGCGGCGGTCAGCGCGACGATGGGCAGCGATTGCGCGTCCCAGCGTTCGCGCAGGCGCACGGTGGCCTCGTCGCCCGACAGGCGCGGCATGTGCACGTCCATCAGCACGAGGTCCAGGCCCCGCCCGCCGGGCTCGCCGCATTCGCGGCCCACCACTTCGATGGCTTCGTAGCCGTCGCCGGCCTGCAGCACCTCGACGCCCCACTGCCGCAGCATCGAATCGGCGATCAGCATGTTGACCGGGTTGTCCTCCACCACCAGCACGCGCGCGCCTTCGAGCGCACGATCGTTGCTGCCGTTGCCGTCGGCCGGCGAACCGTCGGCCGACGATGGCGGGGCCGTCGCATCGGCCGCCGGTGCAGCAGGCAGGGGCAGCTCGACCCAGAACTCGCTGCCGGCATTCGGCTCGCTGACGACGCCCACCTCGCCGCCCATCAGCCGAGCCAGCTCGCGGCAGATGGCCAGCCCCAGGCCCGTGCCGCCGTAGCGCCGCGTCACCGACTCGTCGGCCTGCACGAAAGGCTGGAACAGCCGCGCCTGCGTGGCTGCGTCGATGCCCGGGCCGCTGTCGCGCACCTTGAAGCGCACCCGCTCCCCTTCTGCCGGCTGCACGTGCACCGACACGCTGCCGTGCAAGGTGAACTTGAGCGCGTTGCTCAGGAAGTTGTCGAGGATCTGCCGCAGCCGCACGGCGTCGCCCAGCACCCGCTCGTGCAGCGACTCGTCGAACGAGACCGAAAGCGCAAGTCCGCGCTGGTGGGCCACCGGCTCCTGCGCATAGGCCACCGTCGTGCACAACGCCTTCAGGTCGAACGGCTGGTATTCGAGGTCCAGGCGGCCGGCCTCGATCTTCGACAGGTCGAGGATGTCGTTGATCACCGCCGACAGCGCGCGCGCGCTGTCGACCAGCCGTGCCAGGTACTCGGTGCGACGCGCCTCGGGCAGCTCCGGGTTGCGCGCCAGCTCGGCCAGGCCCATGAGGCCGTGCAGCGGCGTGCGGATCTCGTGGCTCATGTTGGCCAGGAAGGCACTCTTGGCACGGCTCGCGGCCTCGGCGGCGTCGCGCGCGCTGGCGAGTTCGCGCTCCACCCGGCGGCGCTCGGTCACGTCCTCGAGGATCCAGATCGTGCCGCCGCGCCGGCCGTTGTCGCCCCCGACGCTCTGCGCCCGCACGCGGCACCAGAAGCGGCTGCCGTCGCGGCGGTGCATGTGCCACTCGCCGTCGAGCGGGCGGCCTTCGGCAAGCGCCGCGATCGAGCGCGCCTCGACCTCGGCATGTTCCTGCGCGCCGCTCCACAGCGCCGCCACGGGCTGGCCTGCCAGGCTGCCGAGGGGCCAGCCCAGCATCTCCTCGAAGCGCCGGTTCACCCGCCGGAACTGGCGGTTGCGGGTGAACGCGATGCCAACCGAGGCATTCGCCAGGATGGCCTCGTGTTCGCTGCGCTCGGCTTCACGCTCGGTGACGTCGCGGGCGATCGCCACCAGGCAGGCCTGGCCGTCGAGGTCGAACACGGCAGCCGACACGCTCACCGCGAGATCGCGGCCCGAGCGGGCGTGGTACACGGTCGGCAGGTCCTGCACCAGGCCGCTGCCCGCCTTCAGTGCGGACACCAGGCGTTCGCGTTCGGCCGGGGTCAGCAGGCCCAGCTCCAGCGGCGTGCGGTTGAGCACCTCGGCGGCACCGTAGCCGCTGACGCGCTCGAACATCGGGTTCACCAGCAGGTAGCGGCCGGTCGCGAGCACGGTCACGGTGATGATGTCGGGACTGGCCGTGATGAGCCGCGACAGCATGGCCCCTGAACGCAGCAGCGCGCGCTCGTTGTGGCGCAGCTCGCTCACGTCGAGGTAGATCGATTCGCAGGCCGGGCCGTCGTCGAGTTCGACGCGCGAGCTGGCCACGGTGACGTAGACGCTGCTGCCGTCGCAACGGACGAGCTTGAAGTCCGCGGGCTCGATGGTGCCGCCCGGCGGCAGGCTCATGGCGCGCGCCAGCCGCTGGCCCATCCTTTCATGGTCGGCGGCTTCGTAGTGGGTGCTCAGCAGGTGCCCCACCAGGTCGGAGGACCTGGCATAGCCCAGCAAGCGCAAGGCCGCGTCGTTGGCCATCAGCACGCGACCGTGGCGGTGGGTCACCACGGCCAGCGGCGAACGCGCGAACAGGTTGCTGTAGCGCAGGTCGCGCAGGTGCATCTGCGCCGCACTGCTCTTGAGCACTGCATCGATGAGGAACGCGGTGGCCGTGGCACAAGCGATGGCGAACAGGTGCCACACCGCACGCGCCCAGCCGGACGACACCGGCCCCACCAGCGTATCGGGGCGCGGCCCCCACCGCGCCAGGGCCAGCACCAGCGCGGCCGACACGCAGGCCAGCAGGATGGCGTGTGCCCGCCCCACCAGCAGGCCCGCGAGCGCGACCAGCAGCGGCAGCAGCCCCAGCGCCGCCATCTGCAGACCCGTGCCGGTGATGGCTGCGATGGCCGCCAGCGTCAGCGAAGACGCCACCAGCGCGGCCATGAAGGCCGGCGTCTGCCGCTGCGGCAGCAAGGGTCTGCGGCCGGACCACGCCAGCACCGCCCCCAGCAAGGCCGCTGGTGCTGCGGTCAGCAGCCGCCTGTCCAGGCTCAGGGCATCCAGCGTCCACACGATCAGCAGCGCGCTGAGCAGCGTGAGGCCGGCACCGAGCAGAAAAAACGAGCGCGCGACCCGCGGCGGGATGAAAAAGCGCGGCGCCGGGAACTGCGAGATGCGCGGGAACTGCATGGTGACCTGCGGCATGGCCCCAAAGGCCGGGTCAGTGTATCGGCGGGCCTTTCGGCAAGACCCTGTGCATTACCCGCAGCGCAGCTGCAGCGGCGTCACAGTCCCCGCCGCGCTGCATTGAGGATGTCACGCGTGCGGCGGGCCGCCTCGCGCGCGGCTTCCGCGAAGTCGTCGCCGCTGCCGGCATACAGCACGGCACGCGACGAGTTCACCGCGATGAGGCCGCGGGTGTCGCCCTGGCTGCCGCGCCACCCGGAGCGCACGGTGGCTTCGGCGTCGCCGCCCTGCGCGCCCACGCCGGGGATCAGCAGCGGCAGGTCGGGCGCCAGCTCGCGCACGCGGGCGATCTCGCCGGGGAAGGTGGCGCCCACCACGAGCCCGAGCTGGCCGTTGGTGTTCCATTCCGTCTGGGCCAGGCGGGCGATGTGCTCGTACACGCGCGGCTGCCCGGTGACGTCGTGCAGGCGCTGGTTCTGGAGGTCCGAGCCGCCGGTGTTGGAGGTGCGGCACAGCAGGATCGCGCCCTTGCCCGGGTAGCGCAGGTAGGGCTCGATCGAATCGAAGCCCATGAAGGGCGACAGCGTCACCGCGTCGGCCTGGTAGCGCTCGAAGGCTTCCCTGGCGTACTGCTCGGCGGTGGAGCCGATGTCGCCGCGCTTGGCATCGAGGATCACCGGCACGTCGGGCGCGACGCGGCGCATGTGCGCCATCAGCTGCTCGAGCTGGTCTTCGGCACGGTGTGCGGCGAAGTAGGCGATCTGCGGCTTGAACGCCAGCACGAGGTCCTTGGTCGCATCGACGATGCGCGCGCAGAAGTCGTAGATGCGGCCGGCATCGCCCTTCCATGCGCCCGGGAACCTGCCCGGTTCGGGGTCGAGCCCCACGCACAGCAGCGAATCGTTGAGACGGGAGGCTTGTTGGAGTCGGGCGAGGAAGCTCATGGGCGCCATTGTAGGAAGC
>CAMLNA010000253.1 GCA_946481025.1 uncultured Rivibacter sp. | reverse complement strand
AAGCAAGGCCCGCCCCCTCTCGGAGGGGTGGCCGGCGTACCCGCCGGCCGGGGTGCCAACATCACCGCTTGATCAGCATCAGCCCCTTCAGGTATTCGCCTTCGGGGAAGTTCACCGTGGTCGGATGGTCCGGTGCCGCTTCGAGGCGGCGCACCAGGTAGGCATCCACGCCCGCATCGAGCCCGGCGCCGGCCACGATCTTGTGGAACAGCTCGGCGCCGATGCCGCCGGAGCACGAAAACGTGAGCAGCACGCCGCCGGGCGCCAGCAGCTTGAAGGCCAGCCGGTTGATGTCCTTGTAGGCGCGCGACGCGCGTTCGGCATGTGCGGCGGTGGGCGCGAACTTGGGCGGGTCGAGCACGATGGCGTCGAACTGCTGCTCTTCCTTCAGCAGGCGGCGCAGCGTGCCGTTCACGTCGGCGTCGAGCGCTTCGTGGCGGCTCGTGTCCAGGCCGTTGCGTTGCACGTGTTCGCTGGCGCGCGCCAGCGCGGGGGCCGACGAATCCACGCTCACCACCCGCTCGGCGCCGCCGGCCAGCGCCGCCACCGAGAAGCCGCCGGTGTAGCTGTAGCAGTTGAGCGCCGACTTCACGCCGAAGTGCTTCACCACGTCGGCGAACAGCTTGCGGTTGTCGCGCTGGTCGAGGTAGTAGCCGGTCTTGTGGCCCTCGGCCACGTCGAGGCCCAGCTGCCAGCCGTGCTCGCGGATGGTCAGCTCGGTGGGGCCTTCGCCGCGCAGCCAGCCGGCGCGGGGCTCGAGCCCTTCGAGGCCGCGCACGCCGGAGTCGGAGCGTTCGTACAGCCGCGTGAGGCCGGTGGCGGCCAGCAGCGCATCGGCGATCACGTCCTTCCAGCGCTCGGTGCCGGCCGAGAGGAACTGCGCCGACAGCGTGTCGCCGTACTGGTCGACGATGAGCCCCGGCAGCCCGTCGGCCTCGCCGTGGATCAGCCGGACCGCGTCGCTGGGCACCGCGAGGCGCTTGCGGAAGGCCAGCGCCCCCTCGATGCGGCGGGCGAAGAAGCCGGCATCGATGTGCTCGGCTTCGTCGAAGCTCCAGGCCCGCACACGGATCATCGATGTGGGGCTGAATGCCGCCCAGGCCAGGAAGCGGCCGTCGGCGGCCTCCACGCGCACCGTTTCGCCGGCGTCGCCGCCGCCCTTGGCGACGCTGCCCTGGAACACCCATGGATGGCGCCGCAGCAGCGAGCGCTCCTTGCCTTCACGCAGTCGGATCACTTTCATGGCGGGATTGTCGCTGCCCGGCTTCGATACGCTGCTGGCGTGAGTTCGGGTAATTCCTAGCCAGCCTGCGCAAAGAAGTATCGAACTGGCCGGCTCGCATATCAAACCATGCAGGCGGTGACCGCTACCTTTGAGCCACGTTGCAACGCGTGCCTTCCATTCGTTTCGCAGAAATCAACGACAGGAGACAGACACCATGACGCCGAAGCTGAACCAGGCTTCCCCATTCGCTTCCGTTTTCGTGCTGGCCGCGCTGGCATGCGCGGGCATGCCGGCCCATGCCGCCACCGAGCTCGTGATCGCCACCGTGAACAACGGCCACATGATCACGATGCAGAAGATGACGAAGCACTTCGAGCAGGCCAACCCCGGCATCTTGGTGAAGTGGGTGACGCTCGAGGAAGGCGTGCTGCGCCAGCGCGTCACCACCGACATCGCCACCAAGGGCGGCCAGTTCGACGTGATGACCATCGGCATGTACGAGACGCCGATCTGGGGCAAGAAGGGCTGGCTGAAGGAGATCACGCCCGACGCGGGCTATGACGTCGACGACCTGCTGCCCGCCATGCGCGGCGGGCTGTCGGTGGACGGCAAGCTGTACGCATCGCCCTTCTATGGCGAAAGCTCCATGACCATGTACCGCGCCGACCTGGTCAAGGAGGCCGGCACCACCATGCCCGAGCGGCCCACCTGGGAGCAGCTGCGCGACATCGCCTCGAAGATCCACAACCCGGGCAAGGGCGTGTACGGCCTGTGCCTGCGCGGCAAGCCGGGCTGGGGCGACAACATGGCCTTCCTCTCGACCATGGTCAACACCTTCGGCGGCCAGTGGTTCGACATGAGCTGGAAGCCGCAGATCAACACCAAACCCTGGAAGGAAGCGGTGGGCTTCTACGTCGACGCGATGAAGAAGTACGGCCCGCCCGGCGCCTCGGCCAACAGCTTCAACGAGAACCTCGCCCTGTTCAACGAAGGCAAGTGCGGCATGTGGATCGACGCCACCATCGCGGCCTCGTTCGTGAGCGACCCCAAGCAGAGCAAGGTCGCCGACAAGGTGGCCTTCGCGCAGGCGCCCACGGCCGTCACGCCCAAGGGCGCCAACTGGCTGTGGGCCTGGGCGCTGGCCATCCCGGCCGGCTCGCAGAAGGTCGACGCGGCGCAGAAGTTCGTGAGGTGGGCGACCTCCAAGGACTATGTGAAGCTGGTGGCGAAGGAAGAGGGCTGGGGCGCGGTGCCCACCGGCACGCGCAAGTCCACCTATGCGACGCCGGAGTTCCTGAAGGCCGCGAAGTTCGCCGAGGCCGAGAAGAAGGCGATCGACACCGCCAACCCGAACGACTCCACGCTGCCCAGGAGCCCGTACGTCGGCGTGCAGTTCGCCGCCATCCCGGAGTTCCAGGCCATCGGCATCGCGGTGGGGCAGCAGATGAGCGCGGCACTGGCCGGCAAGGTCACGGTGGACCAGGCGCTCGCGACTTCGCAGACCGCGGCCGAGCGCGAGATGAAGAAGGCCGGCTACTACAAGTAGTGCCTGGCGACTTGTGACTGGTGACCTGCAGTCCTCTGGGCGCCGTGGTCGCGGCGCCCGTTGACGGAGCTTTCGATGCCTACCACCCTTCGTTTGTCGGGCGCTGAAGATGTGCTGCCCGTGGCCGACCAGCGTCCGCAAGCCGTGCCGCCGCGCGAGGCGGCGCGGCCGAACCGCGCGCTGCAGCGCCTGCTGCTGGCGCCGGCGGTGGTCACGCTCTTCCTGTGGATGATCGTGCCGCTGGTGATGACCCTCTACTTCTCGGTGGTCCGCTACAACCTCATGCAGCCGGGCGAGCGGGACTTCATCGGGCTGGCCAACATCGAGTTCTTCGTCACCGACCCCGACTTCGGCCCGGCCGTCTTCAACACGCTGCTGCTGCTGGGCAGCGTGATCGCCATCACGGTGGTGCTGGGCGTGCTGCTGGCGCTGCTGGTGAACGAGCCCTTCCCGGGGCGCGGCATCGTGCGGGTGCTGCTCATCTCGCCGTTCTTCGTGATGCCCACGGTGAATGCACTGCTGTGGAAGCACATGATGATGAACCCCATCTACGGCGTGCTTGCGCAGGTGTGGCAGTTCTTCGGCGCGCAGCCGGTCGACTGGCTCACCGACCTGCCGCTGTTCTCGGTGATCGTCATGGTGGCCTGGCAGTGGCTGCCGTTCGCCTGCCTGATCTTCATCACCTCGCTCCAGTCGCTCGACCGCGAGCAGATGGAAGCCGCACGCATGGACGGCGCCAACGCGCTGCAGCGTTTCTGGCACCTCGTGCTGCCGCACCTGGGCCGGCCGATCGCCGTGGTCATCATGATCGAGATGATCTTCCTGATGAGCGTGTTCGCGGAGATCTTCACCACCACCGGCGGCGGTCCCGGCAACGAGAGCACCAACGTCGCCTTCCTGATCTTCAAGCAGGCGCTGATGAACTTCGACGTCGGCGTGGCCTCGGCCGGCGCGCTGTTCGCGGTGGTGCTGGCCAACATCGCGGCGGCCTTCCTGATTCGCCTGATCGGCAAGAACCTCGACAAGTGAGGAGCGCACCATGACCGACAAGCTGCCCCTCGTCGCCCGCACCGTCACCGCGTGGGCCGTCACGCTGCTGATCTTCTTCCCGCTCGGCTGGCTGGTGCTCACCGCGT
>CAMLNA010000252.1 GCA_946481025.1 uncultured Rivibacter sp. | reverse complement strand
GCGCCGATGCAGGACGCGGTGCTGAACCTGTGCCGCGTGAAGCTGCGCGACCAGCAGCGGCTCGAACGAACCCACGTGCTGCACGAGTACCCGCAGTACCCCGACGGCCGCTTCGGCGACGCGGTGCCGCGCGCGGGCAACGCCTCGGGCGGCGGGCAGCCCGGCTGGATCCTCCGGTGCAAGGGATGGGAGACCGACCCCAACGCCTACATCTACTTCATCACGCAGGCGGCCGTGTGGCCCGCGGTGTGCAAGGTGATCGGCGAGGAAAGCTGGATCGACGACGAGGCCTATGCCACGCCGCAGGCACGGCTGCTGCACCTGAAGCCCATCTTCGCGCGCATCGAGCAGTGGACGATGAGCAAGACCAAGTTCGAGGCGATGGAGATCCTGAACCAGTACGACATCCCGTGCGGACCCATCCTGTCGATGAAGGAGATCGCGGAGGACCCGTGGCTGCGCAAGAGCGGCACCGTGGTCGAGGTGGACCATCCCTCGCGCGGCCGGCACCTCACCGTGGGCAACCCCATCAAGCTGTCGGACAGCGCCACCGAGGTGACGCGTGCGCCGCTGCTGGGCGAGCACACCGAGGAAGTGCTGAAGGAGCTGGGCTACGGCGACAAGGACGTGGAGCTCCTGCGTTCCGAAGGGGCGATCTGAGAAGGATCGGCGCGGCCTGCAGGGCATGCATCACGCGCAGGTGATGCTTCGAATAAAAACAATTGACTGTCGCTGATCTCTCCCCGCTTCTAGATTCTGCGCACCGGTGTTCGACATCCGCATCCGCACCGGCATCAACAGGAACAGGAGAAGGTCATGAAGAACGACTTGCCGCCCGTGCTCAGCAGCGAAGACCTCGAGCGCGATGCCTACAACGCGGCCTTCCACGAACTGGGGCTGCGCTGGTACTGGGACAGCGAGACCTACGAAGCGCTGTTGCGGCACAGCGCCCTGCCGGAGCTGCGCATCCGCCACTACCTCGAGACGCGGCAGCCCCATCTGCTCAAGGCCTACGACGCGGCCTTCCTCGCCTCGGCGATCCAGGAACGCATGCTGCGCCACAAGCCCTGCACACGCGGCCCGTTCGACTGGTCGCAGGCCAGCACCGCCTGGGAACTGGGCGTCTGAGCCAGCCGCCTCACGCACGGAACGGTCCCATGTCCATCCTCGTCAACAAGCGCAGCCGCATCGTGGTGCAAGGCCTGGTGGAGGCCGCCGGCCTGCAGCACACGCTGGCCGGGCGCCGCTACGGCCACGGCCGGCGCTGCTTCGTCGCAGGCGTGGGGCCGTCGCCGCTGGGGGGCGCGCTCGAAGGCATCCCGGTCTTCAAGAGCGTGGCCGAAGCCCGGGCCGCCACCGGCGCCACCACCTCGGTGGTCTACGCCAGGCCCGGACATGCGGCCGACGCCATCGAGGAGGCGGCCGAGGCCGGCATGGAGCTGGTGGTGTGCGTGAGCAACGGCGTGTCGCCCGAGAGCCTGTCGGCCCTGCAGGGGCGGCTGCAACGGCATGGCACGCGGCTGCTGGGGCCCGGCTGCGCGGGCGTGGTGACGCCCGGTGAGGTGCAGGTGGGCGCGCTGCCCGGCGACGTGCACCGGCGCGGCCGCATCGGCATCGTGTCGCGCTCGGTCGCGCTCACGTCGTACGTGGCACGGCATCTCGCGCAGTTCGGCCTGGGGGCTTCCACCGTGGTGGGCCTGCCCGAAGCCGAGCTGCACGGGCTCACCCATCTCGAGCTGCTGAAGATGTTCAGCGAGGACGACGCCACCGACGCCGTGCTGCTCGTGGGCTCGATCGGCGAAGACGAACTGCAGCGCTGCGCCGAGTGGATCGGGCAGCACATGCAAAAGCCGCTGGTGGGCTACATCGAGGACGGCGCCGGCGCCGCGATGCAGCGGTCGGCGCTGCAGGCCTGCGGCGTGAGGCTCGCGAGCGACCCGGCGCTGATCGGCGAGCTCACCGCCTCGGTGGTGGACTGCCGCTGGCTCCCCTTTGATTGAGGATGGTGATGACACACACCCGCTGGGTCCGCTTCGTGCTCGACGGAACCGAAGCCTTCGGGCAGCTCCAGGGCGACCGCGTGCTCGAGCATCGCGGCAGCCTCCTCGGCGACAACGAGCCCACCGGCCGCACCGTCGCCCTGCAGGAAGTGAAGCTGCTCGCGCCGGTACAGCCCACCAAGGTGATCGCGCTGTGGAACAACTTCGGGCAGCTGCGCGAGAAGCTGCAGCTGGGCCTGCCGGAGGAGCCGCTGTACCTGCTCAAGGCGCCCAACGCCTGGAGCGCGCACGAGGCTCCCATTCCGCTGCCGCGCGGCGGCGGCAAGGTGGTGTTCGAAGGCGAACTCGGCATCGTGATCGGCCGGCGCTGCGCCTCGGTGAGCGAGGCGGATGCGCCGGCGCACGTGTTCGGCTACACCTGCGGCAACGACGTCACGCTGGCCGACGTGCTCAACCGCGACGCGTCGTTCACCCAGTGGACCCGCGCCAAGGGCATCGACGGCTTCTGCCCGCTCGGCCCGGCGGTGGCCACCGGGCTCGACCCGGCCACGCTGCGGGTGAAGACGCTGCTGGACGGCCAGGTCCGGCAGGACTACCCGATCAGCGACATGACTTTCTCGGTGGCCCAGCTGGTGAGCCGCATCTCCGTGGACATGACCCTGCTGCCCGGCGACGTGATCCTGTGCGGCACGTCGGTCGGCGTCGGCTCCATCAAGCCGGGCAGCCTCGTCGAGGTGGAGATCGAAGGCATCGGCCGGCTCGCCAACCGGCTCGAATGAATTTCCATCTCGAAGGACTTTGCCCATGAAGATCGCAATCATCGGCGCCGGTGCCATCGGCGGCCTCGTCGGCGCGAAGCTCGCGCTGGCCGGCGAGGACGTCACGTTCATCGTGCGCGGCCGCAACCTCCAGGCCATCCGCGAGCGCGGCATCAAGCTCGTCACCGCCGACGGCCATGAGCACACGGCGCTGCACGTGCGTGCCACCGACCGGTATGACGAAGCCGGCCCGCAGGACCTCGTGATCCCGGCCATGAAGGCCCACCAGCTGGAAGCGGTGGTCGATTCCCTGCCGCGGCTGCTCGGCCCCGACACCACGATCGTGCCGATGCAGAACGGCATTCCGTACTGGTACTTCCAGCGCGACGGCGGGCCTCACGAAGGCACGCGCATCAGGAGCGTGGATCCGCAGGGCCGCATTGCCGCCGGCATCGACCCGCAGCGGGTGGTGGGGTGCGTGGTCTACCCCGCCTCGGAACTCACGGCGCCGGGCGTCGTGCACCACATCGAGGGCGACCGCTTCCCGATCGGAGAACTCGACGGCCGCACCGACACCGAACGCGTGCAGCGCATCGCCGCCTGCTTCGCCAACGCCGGCTTCAAGTCGCCGGTGCTCCCCGACATCCGCGCGGAGGTCTGGCTCAAGCTGTGGGGCAACCTGACCTTCAACCCCATCAGCAGCCTCACGCATTCGACGCTCGTCGACATCTGCCAGTACCCGCTCACCCGCGAGCTGGCCACCCGGATGATGGCCGAGGCGCAGGTGGTGGCGCAGAAGCTCGGCATCAGCTTCCGCGTGCCGCTCGAGAAGCGCATTGCCGGTGCCGAGAAGGTAGGCAAGCACAAGACCTCGATGCTGCAGGACGTGGAGGCGGGCCGCGAGCTGGAGATCGACGCACTGCTCGGCTCGGTGGTCGAGCTCGCCCGCCTGACCGACACCCCGACTCCGCACATCGACAGCCTCTACGCGCTGGTCAAGCTGCTGGCCCGCACGATGCAGGACCAGCGAGGCCACGTGCGCCTGCAGGAGTCGGTGGAACGCGCCGCCGCGCAGGCGGCCTGACCGGAGCCGTCGCGATGGACATGTTCATGACGCCCGAGTTCTGGCTCGCGGTCGGCCAGATCATCATGATCGACATC
>CAMLNA010000251.1 GCA_946481025.1 uncultured Rivibacter sp. | reverse complement strand
CCCAACTGCGGCAACATGCTCTCGGGCGTGGCGCCGTTCGCCATCGAGCAGGGGCTGGTGCCGGCCTGCGATGGCGAAACGACCGTGCGGGTCTTCAACGTCAACACGCGCTCGCGCATCGACGTGACCGTGCAGACCCCCGGCGGGCGCGTCGTGTACGACGGCGATACCGGCATCGACGGGGTGGCCGGCACGGCGGCGGCCATCCGGCTGAACTTCCTCGATGCCTGGGGTTCGGTGACCGGCTCGGTGTTCCCGACCGGGCGCCGCATCGACCTGATCGACGGCCTCGAGGTGACCTGCATCGATGCGGCGATGCCGCTGGTGATCCTGCGGGCGCAGGACCTGGGCCTTACCGGTCGCGAAGCTCCGGCGGCGCTGGATGCCGACCTGTCGCTCATGGCCCGCATCGAGGCCGTTCGTCGTGCGGCGGGCCGGGCCATGGGCCTGGGCGACGTGTCCGGCAGCGTGATCCCCAAGCCGGTGATCGCCAGCGAGGGTGACGACGACCACAGCATCACTTCGCGCTACTTCACGCCGCGCCGCTGCCATGCCTCGCACGCGGTGACCGGTGCGATCGGCGTGGCCACCGCCTTCGCGCTGCCGGGCACGGTGGCGAGCGGTGCCGCGACCGCGGGCGGCACGCGTGCCATCTCGGTCCTGCATCCGCAAGGCCGCATCGACGTCGAAGTGACCCTCGAAGGGGCCGGCGCGGAGGCACGCATCGAACGCGCCGCGCTGGTTCGCACCGCCCGAAAGATCCTGCAAGGCGAACTCCACATTCCGCCTTACGTGTTCTCGAAACCGGCCCAGCCCAAGGCCACGACACCCCCAGAGCGGGCCGACTTACTGGAAGGAGACAAACCCATGAAGCGCTTGATCGCTCCCGCCGTGGCCGCCGCGATGGCCGCCACCGCACCGCTGGCGATGGCCTACCCGGACAAGACCATCACCGTGGTCGTGCCCACCGCCGCCGGCGGCGGCAACGACGCGATGGCACGCACGATTGCACAGAAGCTGGGTCCGCTGCTCGGCCAGACGGTCATCGTCGACAACCGGGCCGGCGCCAACGGAGCGATCGCCAGCGAATTCGTCGCCCGTGCACCGGCCGACGGCCACACGCTGATGTTCGGCTACATCGCCACCCACGCCATGAACCCTGCGCTGCAGAAGCTGCGCTACGACCCGGTCAACGACTTCGCGCCCATCGGCCTGGTGGGCTATTCGCCGACGCTCATGGTGGCCAACGCGACCGTGCCGGTGAAGGACGTGAAGGACCTGGTGGCGCAGCTGAAGGCCAAGCCCGACAAGTACACCTATGCCTCGGCCGGCAACGGCACGGCGCCGCACTATGCGGCCGAACTGTTCAAGCTCAGCGCGGGCGTCGTGATGCTCGGGGCGCCGTACAAGGGCTCGGCGCCGGCGGTCACCGACACCATCAGCGGCCAGACGCAGTTCATGTTCCCGAGCCTGTTCACCGCGCTGCCGCATGTGAAGGCCGGCAAGCTGCGCGCGCTGGCGGTGGCCGGGCCGAAACGCTCGGCGCTGCTGCCGGACGTGCCGACCCTGAAGGAAGCGGGCGTGGACGGCGTGGATGTTCAGCAGTGGTATGGCTTCTTCGCGCCGGCCAGGACACCCAAGCCCATCATCGACCAGCTCAACAAGGCCCTGAACCAGGTGCTGGCCGACAAGGACATCGTCAAGCGCATCGAGGACCATGGGGCCGACGTGGAGACCAGCACGCCCGAGCAGTTCGGCGAACTGGTGAAGACCGAGATCGCGAAGTGGAAGGGCGTGGTGCAACGTGCCAGGCTCACCGCCGATTGACACACCCGGAGTGCGCTGATGGACACCTCCCTCGACGACCTGCAGGCCTGGATCGGCCGCAGTGAAACCGTGCAGGACCACATCGGCGCCACGCCGGTGAAGGCACTGAACGCGACGCTCGACCATCCGGCCGTCGAAGTGCCGGCGGGCACGCCGCTGCCGCCGCTGTGGCACTGGCTGTACTTCCTGCCCCTGCACCGGCAAAGCGACATCGGCGCCGATGGCCACGCGCGGCGCGGCGGCTTCCTGCCGCCGGTGCCGCTGCCGCGGCGCATGTGGGCCGGCAGCCGGTTCGAGTTCCGCGCGCCGGTGCGGGTGGGCGACCTGGTCGAGCGCAGGTCGTGCATCGACGACGTCACGCAGAAGCAGGGTCGCACCGGCCCCCTGGTGTTCGTGAAGGTGCGCCATGAGCTGAGGTGCAACGCGGCCGCGGAGCCGGCCATCGTGGAGTTCCACGACATCGTGTACCGCGAGGCTCGGCGCCCGGGCGACGTGGAGACAGCGCCGCAGCCGGCCGAAGCCGGCGCGCCCTGGCAGCGCGAGGTCGTTCCCGACGACGTGCTGCTGTTCCGCTATTCGGCGCTCACGTTCAACGGCCATCGCATCCACTACGACCGCCGCTACGTGACCGAGGTCGAGGGCTACCCGGGTCTCATCGTGCACGGACCGCTGATTGCCACGCTGCTGATGGACCTGCTGCGCCGCCACGCGCCCGACGCCCAGGTGGCGGGTTTCCGGTTCAAGGCGGTGCGGCCGACCTTCGACCTGCACCCGTTCCGGCTCAACGGCCGCCGCGAGGGCTCGCAGGTGAGGCTGTGGGCACAGGACCATGAAGGCTGGCTGACGATGGACGCCACCGCCACCCTGAAGGACTGAGCCGATGAGACCGCTGCAGGGCATCACCGTCGTCACCCTCGAACACGCGATCGCCGCGCCGTTCTGCACGCGGCAGCTCGCCGACCTGGGCGCCCGCGTCATCAAGATCGAGCGCCCCGGCACGGGCGACTTCGCACGCGGCTACGACCAGCGGGTGAGGGGACTGGCGTCGCATTTCGTGTGGACGAACCGCAGCAAGGAAAGCCTGACGCTCGACGTCAAGCATCCGCAGGCGGCCGAGCTGCTCATCCGGTTGATCGTCGAGAAGGCCGACGTCGTGGTGCAGAACCTCGCGCCGGGCGCGGCGGCCCGTCTCGGGGTGTCCTTCGAGGCCCTGAAGGCGCGCCGGCCGGACCTCATCGTGTGCGACATCTCGGGCTATGGCGACGACGCCGCCAACCCCGGCGCGTACCGCGACAAGAAGGCCTACGACCTGCTGATCCAGAGCGAGTCAGGCTTCGTGTCGATCACCGGCACGCCGGACGAGCCGTGCAAGGCAGGCCTGTCCATCGCCGACATCGCGGCGGGCATGTATGCCTACACCAACATCCTCGCCGCGCTCCTGCAGCGCCGCATCGACGGCCGGGGCCGCCGCGTCGACATCTCGATGCTCGAGGCCATGGGCGAATGGATGGGCTATCCGATGTACTACGCGTTCGACGGCGCGCCGCCGCCGCCGAGGGCAGGGGCCGCGCACGCCACCATCTACCCCTACGGCCCGTTCCCCACGGGCGACGGCAAGACGGTGATGCTCGGGCTGCAGAACGAGCGTGAATGGCTGCAGTTCTGCGCCAAGGTGCTGCGGCGGCCCGAGCTGGCCGAAGACGAGCGCTTCGCCGGCAATGCGAAGCGCACGGCCCATCGCGAGGCCTTGCGCGCGCTGATCGTGGAGGCCTTTGCATCGCTGTCGGCCGAGCAGGTACAGCAGCGCATCGAGGAGGCGCAGATCGCCAGCGCGCAGGTCAACGACATGGCGGGGCTGTGGGCGCATGAACAGCTGAAGGCCCGTGGCCGCTGGCGCGAGGTCGGCTCGCCGGCCGGGCCGCTGCCGGCGCTGTTGCCGCCCGGCTCCTGGGACGACGGCGACCCGGTGCTCGAGCCGGTGCCGGCGCTCGGCGCTCACACCGAGTCGATCCTCGCTGAGCTGGGCGTCGATGCGGCGGGCCTCACGGCGCTGCGGGAGGCGCAAGCCATATGAGGCACCCTGTGTCAACCTGGCTTTCGCGGGCCGAGCGCCGGGCCGCTCCCAAGCCGGCCCGCATCCCCCCGGGGGATC
>CAMLNA010000250.1 GCA_946481025.1 uncultured Rivibacter sp. | reverse complement strand
TGATGTCGTTCACCCGCTTCACGCTGGCCACGATCTCGGCCATGGTGCTGCCGGCCGTCTGCACCAGCGTGCTGCCGGTTTCCACCCGCTCGACCGAACTGCCGATCAGGCTCTTGATTTCCTTGGCCGCTTCGGCGCTGCGCTGGGCCAGGCTGCGCACTTCGCTGGCCACGACCGCGAAGCCGCGGCCCTGTTCGCCGGCGCGGGCGGCTTCGACCGCGGCGTTCAACGCCAGGATGTTGGTCTGGAAGGCGATGCCGTCGATCACGCCGATGATGTCGGCGATCTTCTTCGAGCTCGCGTTGATCTCGTCCATCGTCGAGACCACCTGGGCCACCACCGAGCCACCCTTGGCCGCCACTTCGGAGGCCGAGCTGGCCAGCTGGTTGGCCTGGCGTGCCGCATCGGCGCTCTGGCGCACCGTGCCGGTCAGCTGCTCCATGGAGCTGGCAGTCTGCTGCAGGCTCGAAGCCGCCTGCTCGGTGCGGCTGGACAGGTCCTGGTTGCCGGTCGCGATCTCGGCGCTGGCGTTGGTGATGTTGTCGGTGGACTGCTGCACCCGCGCCACGATGTCGCGCAGGCTGGCCTGCATCGACAGCAGCGAACGCAGCAGCTGGGCCGCCTCGTCGTGGCCTTCGATCTGCACGGCGCTGCTGAGGTCGCCTTCGGCGATGCGAGCCGCCAGGGCCTTGGCCTGGTCGATCGGCTCGCAGATCGAGCGTTGCGTCAGCCACAGCACCAGCGCCACCAGCACCACGGCGGCCACGCCGAGCACGCCGGTGAGCGTGCCCTGCACATTGCCGCTGCGCTTCACGTCGGCGCGCGTGGCGGCCATGGCTTCCTTGGCCTGCTGCGCGAGCGCGTCCATGCTCTTGTCGGCCGCGGCCAGGTGGGGCGCGGCCTTGGCGGCATAGGCAGAGGCCACGCTCACGTCCATGGTCGCGGCGGCGAGCTGCTGCGCGATCGGGGCGATGACCTTTTCATACTCGGCCAGCGCCGCCGCACCGGCCCTGGCCTGCTCGCCGCCGATGCCGCCCAGGCCTTCGGCCAGGCCCTTCAGCTCCTTCTTCCACAGGCCGCCGAAGCGATCGACCTCGAGCGTGTTGTTGGCGTTGAGCATCATGCTCATCTCGTACTCGTGCAGCTGGCCGAGCGAGGTGCGCAAGGTGGCTGCCTGGGTCGCTGCCTGCTGCTCCGCATCGAGCACCCGTTCGAGCGCCGCCAGAGAGCTGCGGTGCGCCAGCTGCGTCCAGGCCGCGAGGCCCAGTGTCAGCACGGCGATGAAGGCCACGCAGGCATGCAAGCGGTGACGGATCGACAGGCGCCTCAGCAGGTGTTTCATGATGGGTGGTCCTGGGGTGGTTGTGCTCACGCGGCGCGCGGCTGCGCGCCGAGCCTGAAGTCACTCAAGACCTGTGCCAGTCGCCCGGCCTGGTCCTTCAGGGTTTCGGTGGTCGTGATGGATTGCTCGGCCAGCGCCGAGTTCTGCTGGGTCATGTCGTCCAGGCGGTTCACCGCGGTGACCACCTGGCCGATGCCGTCGTGCTGTTCGGCTGCCGCCGTCGAGATCTCGCCGATCACCTCGCTCACGCGGCGCACCGATTCGACGATCTGCCCCATCGCGGCGCCCGCGTCGCGCACCAGGCGGGCGCCGGATTCGGTCTTCTCGACGCTCGCGCCGATGAGCGCCTTGATTTCGTGCGCGGCCTGGGCGCTGCGCTGCGCCAGGGTGCGCACTTCGCCGGCCACCACCGCGAAGCCGCGGCCCTGTTCGCCCGCACGTGCCGCCTCGACGGCCGCGTTGAGCGCGAGCAGGTTGGTCTGGAAGGCGATGCCGTCGATCACGCCGATGATGTCGGCGATCCGCTTCGAGCTGGCGCTGATCTCCTCCATCGTGGTGACCACCTGATCCACCACCGCGCCGCCTTGCGTGGCCGCCGTGGAGGCGGAGCCGGCGAGCCGGTTGGCCGTTTGGGCCGCGTCGACGGTCTGCTTGACCGTGCCGTTCAGCTCTTCCATCGAGCTGGCCGTCTGCTGCAGGCTGCTGGCAGCGGCTTCGGTGCGTTCGCTCAGGTGGCGGTTGCCCGCCGCCAGCTCGCCGGAGCAGGCCACCACATGCCGTGTGTTCTGCAGCGCCGTGCCGATGAGCCCGGCCAGGCTTGCGCGCATGCGTTCCATCGAGCCGGCAATGCTGTCGGCGTGCGGCGTGTCGATGGGCGATGTCAGGTCGCCCCCGGCCATGGCCGCAGAGCGGGCGGCCAGGTCCTGCGGTTCGGCGCCGATGCTGCGCAGGACGGTGCGGCGCGCCAGCAGCGTGAGACCGCCCAGCAGCAGGGCCCCCAGCAGCGTCATCGCCGCGGCCAGCCATTGCGACCCTTGCTGCACCCGCGCGAACTGCTGCATCGCCGCCTCGGCAAAGGTGCCGGAGGCCTTCACCGTGTCGTCGACTCCCTTGCGATGGGCGAGATAGAGCGTGTGCACCTCGCCCAGCGCCGCCTTGGCCGCTTCGGCGTTGCCGTGGGCGGCGGCGGCGAGCACCTTGCCCTTGGCCTCGGCCAGGAACCTGAGCCCGGCGTCATGCTGGGCGCCGAGCAGCTCGCGTTCGAGCCCGTAGGGCGGGTTCTGCTGCCAGTACTGCACGCGCGCGAGGTATTCCTTCTCCAGGCGCTCGAGCTCGGCCGTGGCCACGGCCAGCGGCATGCTGCCTTCGATCAGCTGGGACAAGACCAGCCGCGCCTCGATGAGGTACATCGGCGGCGGCAGGATGTCGGCCGTCACGTCCTTGGCCACCAGCGCCCGCTGCGTGCTGGCGTCGAGCTGGCGCGCGCTCCACAGCGTGGTGGCCCCCAGGCACAAGGTGGTGCCGATGCTGCAGGCCAGCAGCAGCGAGAGTGCGGTACGAAGCTTCACGTTGTTTCTCCCCTTGTGAAGCGATCGCGTGCCTGGGCGGATTGAAGGCTAGAAGGCGTCCCAGCCGCGATCAGCTGACGAAGCGTTTGCCACGAAAGAATGGGCGAAGCACGCCGCGGGTTCGCGGCTGGAGCCTCAGACCGCGCTGTCGAGCAGCCCCATCTCGTCGCTGCTCATCAGCGCCTCGATGTCGGTGAGGATCAGCATGCGCTCGCCCACGTTGGCGATGCCGGTGATGTAGCTCGTGTCCACCGCGGCGCTGATGTCCGGGGCCGGTTTCACCAGGTCGCCGGAGAGCTCCATCACGTCGCTCACCGAGTCGACGACGGCGCCCAGCACGCGGCCCTTCACATTGAGGACGATCACGACGGTGAAGCTGTTGAACTCGACGCTTTCGCAGCCGAACTTCACCCGCAGGTCCACGATCGGCACGATCACGCCGCGCAGGTTGACCACGCCCTTCAGGAAGGCCGGCGCATTGGCGATGCGCGTGGGCTGCTCGTAGGAGCGGATCTCCTGCACCCGCAGGATGTCGATGCCGTATTCCTCGGCGCCGAGGCGGAAGGTCAGGAACTCGCCGCCGACGCTGGCCTGCGGCGCGGCGGCAGCGGCCTGCGCTCGAGACGACTCGTGGCGGGCGACGTGGGCGGCATCGTTCATGTTCATGGCATGGACCTCTCTGGATGTGCTGGTGCGGTTGGCCGGGCCGCAGCACGCTGCTGGCGGCCCTGCAACGGTTTATCGGTCGCGGCGCTTCGGAACTGAAGCGCCGCGGCGGCTCAGAAGGTTTCCCAATCCGTGTCGTCCTTGGCAGAAGCCGCGGGCGGCAGCGGGGCGGGGGCCGGGGCAGTCGCGGGCGCGGTGCGCACCAGCGGCGCTGCCGCCTTGGGTGCGGGCGCGGCGGGCTTTGCCGCACCGTTGTTGCCGCCGCCAAGGCCGATGCTCGATTGCTGCGCGCGGGCGATGGCCAGGCCCGCCTGCTGCTGGGCCTGCAGCTCGGCCTGGCCGAGGCGGAACACCGCCACGGCGGCGGCCAGCTTCTGCGCCTGCTCGCGCAGGGAGGCTGCGGCCGCGGCGCTTTCTTCCACCAGCGCGGCGTTCTGCTGGGTCATCTGGTCGAGCTGGTTCACCGCGGTGTTGACCTGGCCGATGCCGTCGCTCTGCTCGGACGCGGCCGCGGTGATCT
>CAMLNA010000249.1 GCA_946481025.1 uncultured Rivibacter sp. | reverse complement strand
TGCCGTTGATGGACGTCACCACGCCCAGCGGCAGGTCGAGTTCGTTGAGCACCGGCCCCTGCTCGATGTGGGTTTCGACGAAGCCGAGGTAGTCGGCCGGGTTGCGCTTCAGCTTGGCGATGTCGTCGATGCACAAGCCGGCGTGTTTCATCGCCTCGCGCATCGTCACGCCGTCGGCGTCGGCCTGGTCGAGCCAGGCAGGGTCGAACTGGCCGGTCACCGCGCCGGAGCCGAGGAAGGTGGCCTTGTAGCGCTGGCCTTCTTCTTCGGCAAAGCCGATGACTTCGAGCGTGTACGGCAGCCGCCGCCCGGCCTTGTGCATCGTCTGCACGCAGGCCATGGGCACCAGGATCCCCAGGCGGCCGTCGTACTTGCCGCCGTTGCGCACGGTGTCGTAGTGACTGCCGGTGAGCAGGGCCTTCGCCTTCGGGTCGCTGCCCAGGTAGCGGCCCACCACGTTGCCGACCGCATCGACGTGCACCTCGTCGAAGCCGCATTCGCGCATCCAGTTCGACAGGCGTTGCGCACAGGCACGGTGGGCGTCGGTGAGGTAGGTGACCGTGAGCTGCCCCTGCTCGGCATAGCCGGGGTCGCTGTGCTGGGCCAGCTTCTCGGCCCAGTCCCACACCAGGTTGCCGAGCTCGGGGGTCACGCCGAACTTGTCGTTCAGGCGGATCTCGGCGATGCGGTGGATGTTGCGCACGCACTCGGCGAGCTCGAAGTCCGGCGGGTTGTGCAGGCGCCGCGCGAAGGTCTCGATGATCTCGTGGCGCGGCAGCCCCAGGCCGCGCGGCCCGCGCACCGCCAGGATGAACGGCCAGCCGAACTTGGCGTTGTAGTCGGCGTTGAGCTGCTGGATGCGCGCGAACTCCTCGGGCGAGCAGTCGGTGAGGCCGGCCTTGGACTGCTCGTGGGTGGACTCGGCGGTGAGCGTCCTGCTCACCATCGCCTTGCCGGCGAGCTCGGGGTGGGCGCGCACCAGCGCGAGCTGCGGCTCGCGCCCGGCTTCGCGCAGCGTTTCCACCAGTGCCAGCTTCAGCGCGGCCAGCGTCTTGAAGGGGCGGCGGGCCCAGGCCTTTTCGGCGATCCAGGGCGAGTGTTCGTACACGCCGTCGAGCGCGGCGGTGAACTCGGCCTGCGAGGCGTTGTCGAGTTGCGCGAGCGAAAGGGGCATGGCGGGGCTCACTTCCAGACGAAGGCCGTGTCGGCGTTGAAGGGATGCACCTGCTTCCAGTGCCGTGCGATGTCGATGCGGCGGGTGACCCACACGCGGTCGTGCTGCTCGATGTGGTCCAGGAACTTCTGCAGCGCGCGCAAACGGCCCGGACGGCCGAGCAGGCGGCAGTGCATGCCGATGGACATCATCTTGGGTGCGTCCTCGCCTTCGGCATACAGCACGTCGAAGCTGTCGCGCAGGTAGGTGAAGAAGTCGTCGCCCTGCGAATAGCCCTGCGGCAGCGCGAAGCGCATGTCGTTCACGTCGAGCGTGTAGGGCACCACCAGGTGCGGCGCCAGCGAGCCGTCGGTCTTCTTCACCTGCAGCCAGAAGGGCAGGTCGTCGCCGTAGTAGTCGCTGTCGTATTCGAAGCCGCCGTGGTCGGCCACCAGCCGGCGCGTGTTGGGGCTGTCGCGGCCGGTGTACCAGCCCAGGGGCCGCTCGCCGGTGAGCCGCTGGATCACGGCCATGCCGCGCTCCAGGTGCTCGCGCTCGGTGGCCTCGTCCATGTTCTGGTAATGGATCCAGCGCCAGCCGTGGCAGGCGATCTCATGGCCCAGCTCCACGAAGGCCTTCGTGAGCTCGGGGTGGCGTTCCAGCGCCATCGACACGCCGAACACGGTGAGCGGCAGCCTGCGCTTCTCGAACTCGTCGAGCAGGCGCCACACGCCGACACGCGAGCCGTATTCGTAGACGCCTTCCATCGACAGGTGGCGGGCCGGGTAGGCGATCGGGTTGAACATTTCCGAGAGGAACTGCTCGCTGCCGGCGTCGCCGTGCAGCACCGAGTTCTCGCCGCCTTCTTCGTAGTTCAGCACGAACTGCACCGCCACGCGGGCGCGGCCGGGCCATTGCGCATGCGGCGGGTTGCGGCCGTAGCCGACGAGGTCGCGCGGGTAGTCGTTGGAGCCGTGGGTCTGGGTCATGGTGGTCATTTCGCGGAAAAGGGGAAAAGCGCGGCCTCCAGGTCGGGCACGCGGGGGTCGAGGCGCAGGTTGCGCTCGACGTTGCCGAGGTGGTCGTCCATCAGGCGCACCGCGGCGCGCACATCGCGCTTCTCGAGCGCGTCGACGATGGCGACGTGTTCTTCGAAGGAGTGTTCGGCCGAATGCGACGACTGGTACATCAGCGAAATCAGCGAGCAGCGCGACACGAGGTCCTGCAGCATCTCGCCCAGCGTCTCGTTGCCCAGCATGCGCGCCAGCACCACGTGGAAGTCGGCCAGCAGCCTCGTGCGGCCGGAGACGTCGGTGCGTTGCACGGCGGCCTGCTCGTCGCGCAGGTGGGCACGCAGTTCGGCCACCTGGGCCGGCGTGATCTGGGCCGCCAGCCGCTTGACCATGGCGGTCTCGAGCATGTTGCGCACCTCGAAGACCTGGCGCGCCTCTTCGACGCTGGGCTCGGCGACGTAGGCGCCGCGCGCCGGCGTGAGCGTGACCAGCTTGTCGCGGCTCAGCTGGTTGAGCGCCTGGCGCACCACGGTGCGGGAGACGTCGAAGATGTCGGCGATCTTCTGCTCGGCCAGCTTGGTGCCGGGCATGAGGCGGCGCTCGACGATGGCGGTGGTGATGGAGTCGACGATGCGCTGCGTGGTGGTGGCCGGTGCCGCGGCGACGGCAGGCCTCGCGACCACCTTGAGATGACGGGGCGAACGGGAGCTGGCAGCGGGCATGGCAGTTGCGACGAGTCGTTCGGCTTGAACTGTACCCAAAACTGTATACACTTTTGGCCAGCTTTCAAGCCCCGGAGAACCTCATGGGAAAACTCACGACCCACGTCCTCGACACGGTCCACGGCGGCCCGGCCGCCGGCATGGCCGTGTCGCTGTACCGTCTGCAAGGCGGTGCCGCCACGCTCGTCAAGCGCATCGAGCTCAACCACGACGGCCGCGCCGACGCGCCGCTGCTCGAGGGTGCGGCGCTCGAGCAGGCGCAATACCGCCTGGTGTTCGGTGTGGCGGCCTACTTCCGCGGGCGCGGCGTGGCGCTGCCGGAGCCGGCCTTCCTCGATGAAGTGCCGCTCGACTTCGGCATTGCCGACACCGGCTCCCACTACCACGTGCCGCTGCTGTGCAGTCCCTGGTCGTATTCGACCTATCGCGGGAGCTGACGCCCCGCCTTCCCGTCCATCCGGCCCGCGCACCGGATTGACACGGCGCAAGCCGTGTATACACTTTGCGAACGTCGCCGCGGAGCCCCGGGGCATGCCCCTGAGGATTGCGACGTTGACACCCTCACAGAGCCCGCCGTGGTGAGGTGACCCTCCTGACTCCATACAAGAGGTCATCTTCATGGACGCCTACTTGCTCGACTGGGCCAACCTGCTGCTGCGCTGGGCCCACGTCATCACCGCCATCGCCTGGATCGGCTCCTCGTTCTACTTCGTCTTCCTCGACAACAGCCTCACGCCCCCGGTCGATCCCGACCTGAAGGAAAAGGGCGTCAACGGCGAGCTCTGGGCCGTGCACGGCGGCGGCTTCTACCACCCGCAGAAGTACCTCGTCTCGCCGAAGAAGCTGCCCGAGCACCTGCACTGGTTCTACTGGGAAAGCTATTCGACCTGGCTCACCGGCTTCGGCCTGTTCACGGTGCTGTACCTCTTCAACGCGGGCAGCTTCCTGGTGGACAAGAGCGTGCACGACTGGTCGGCCGGCGCCGCCATCGCCGCGGCGCTCGGCTTCCTGGTGGCGTTCTGGTTCGTCTACGACGCGATCTGCCGCGCCTTCGGGCAGAAGAAGAACGGCGACCTGCTCGTCGGCCTGGCCGTCACTGCCTTCATCGTGTTCGCCTCGTGGCTCGCGTGCCAGCTGTTCGCGGGCCGCGCCGCCTTCCTGCTGGTGGGCGCGATGATCGCCACGGCCATGAGCGCCAACGTGTTCTTCTGGATCATCCCGGGCCAGCGCAAGGTG
>CAMLNA010000248.1 GCA_946481025.1 uncultured Rivibacter sp. | reverse complement strand
GGCACCGACAGCATGGTGGTGGTCAGCGGGTAGGTGACCTGGTTCTCGACGATCTGCGGCGCCTGCCCCGGCCAGCTGGTGCGGACGATGACCTGGGTGTCCGACAGGTCCGGCAGCGCATCCAGCGGTGTGCGCGACAGCGCCACCACACCCCAGGCCGTGAGCAGCAGGCTTCCGAGCAGCACCAGGGATCGGTTAACCAGGCTCCAGCGGATGAGCGCGGCGATCATTTGCCGGCTCCTGGTGCCACGCGCTGCACGCGCGTGATCTGCGGCAGGTCGCCGTCCTGCATGCGGAACTCGACCTCAACCTGCTCGCCCGGTGCCAGATCACGCGGCCGCCGCTCGGTAGGGGGCAGGCGGAAGTCCATGACCATCTGCGGCCACTTCAGCGAAGGGATTGGCGGATGGTCCAGCGTGACGGTGTCGCCGTCGATGGCCTTGATGCGCGCGGGTGTGCGGTGCAAGGCGGCTTCGGGCGCCGTGGGCATCGCAATGAGTGCGCCGGGCGTTCGGTTTAGCCGAGCCTCGACGCCCCGCAGACTCGCTTCGGAGTCGATCAGGAACTGCCCGGCCAGCACCACGCGCTGCCCGGGCTCCAGTCCGGCCAGGATCTCGGTCTGCCCCTGCGCCTCCAGTCCCGTCTTCACCTCCACCGGGCGAAAGCGGCCTTCGGTTTCGGCCAACATCACCAAGCTGCGGCGGCCGGTGTGGATGACCGCGTCTGTCGGCACCAGCAGCGACTTCGCTCGCGCCGGCTCCACAAAACGCAGCCGCACGAACATGCCCGGCACGAGTCGCGCCGACGGGTTGGCCAGTTCCAGCCGCGCCTTCAAGGTGCGCGTGGCCGTGTCCACCTCGGGGAGCAGAGCTTGCACCCGGCCGATGAAGCGCTGTCCGGGCGCAGCCGGGCTGGTAGCCTCGACGGTCGCACCGGGCTTGAGCAGCGCAGCCTGACTCTCGGGCACCTGGCCCTCGGCCCAGACCGTGGCCGTGCCCTGCAGCCGCAGCAGCGGCATGCCGGGCAACACGGTGGCACCCTCGCGCGCCATCAGTTCGGTCAGCACGCCGCTCACGGGCGCCGTCAACGTCACACGGCCCCGCACGCGCTGCTGCTGCACCACCTGCTCGATCAGTGCCTCGTCCATGCCCACCTGGCGCATGCGTGCTCGGGCGGCGTCTCGCAGCGCGACAGTTCCCGGCCCAGCCATTCGCGCCACGGCGAGGTAGTCCTCCTGCGCCGCTACCCAATCGGGCACGTACAGGTCCAGCAGCGGCGCACCGACGGCCACACGGTCGAAGGTGGCGCGCACGTGCAGCTTCTCGACGAAGGCCATGGCGCGCGCTGCCACCACCTCCTGCAGCCGCTCGTTCCATGCCACGTTGCCGACAGCGACTACCTCCCTGGCCAGCGAGCCAGCCACCACCTCACCGGTGCGCAGCCCGAGATTCTGCTGTACGCGCGGGCTGACGCTCACCGTGCCCTCGTCGGCCGCACCCTGTACACCGCCGGCGTAGCGCGGCACCAGCATCATGTCCATGAACGGCGACTTGGCCGGGGCGTCGAAGTTTTTCCCCGGCACCATCGGGTCGTGGTAATTCTGGATGCGCAGGCCGGTGACGGGGTCGACGTCGCCAGCCTTGAGGCCGTCGCGGATGTGGCGGCGTGTGGCCTCCTCCCCTTGTGTGATCGTCCACTGGGACGGGTCGGCCAGGGCGGCGGGCACGGCCTCGGGTATGGCCATCTTGGCCATGCCCTGGCTCATGCCGAGCCACCAAGCACCGCCGCCCACTGCGGCCAGGGCCAGCACGGCGGCGAGCGTGATCTTCAGAGTCTTGGAGTTCATCGCGGGGTTCCCTCTGTCGAGGTTTGAACGGCGGTCACCGTGGGTTCTTGCGGAATGAGGAACGCCAGGCGGGCCCACAGGCGCGCGGCCTGCAGTTCCATGTCGATACGCTCCATCTGCAGTGCCAGCGCAGCGCGGCGGGCTTCGAGCACCACCGACAGCGGGGCCTGGCCGCTGCGGAAGGCCGCCAGCGAGGCGTCGATGCGTTGCGCGGCCAGCGGCATGCGGTCGCGGTCGATCAGCGCCAGTTGCGCCAAGCCTGCGCGCAAGGCTTCGACCCAGGACTCGACCTCCAGCCGGAGTTCACGTGCCAGCTCCTCCCGCTCGGCGCGCACGGCCTCCGCCTGCGCGAGGCGGGCGGCGAGTTCGCGGTCCTGCCGCTGCGGGCGGTCCCATGGCAACGGCAGCGATACTCCGATGGAGACCATGTTCGAGTAGCGTGACCCGCGCTGGCTGAACATCAGCTCCGCACTCCAGTCGGGCTCGCGCTCGGCGCGTGCCACCGCTGCGGCCGCGTCCGCCTCCGCGGCGCTCGCCGACAGGCGCTGCAACGCCGGATGCTGCGCCAGAAGTGCGGCCACGTCGTGCCTGCCTAAGGCCTGCGCGGCCCAAGCGGGGGGCGCGGCCAGTGGACGGTCCGGTGCATCGCCGGTCCAGCGGGCCAGCGCGCGGCGCGTGTTGCTCACCCCAAAGTGGACTTCGGTGAGCGACTGGTCCAGTCGGACGAGGGCCTCGCGCGCTGCCAGCACGTCTAGCAGAGTGGTGCGCGCGCCGCGCAACGCGGCCTCAGTGGCCTCGACCTGCCGATGGGTTTCGTCGCGGAGGGCTTCCAGCACGCGCTGGCGCTGCTCGGTGGCGTGGCGCTGGAACCAAGCCAGCGCGGTTTCGCGCTGCACCGCTGCCAGCCGCGCCAGCCGCTCGGCCAGCACGACCTCGGCTTCCCGCTCAAAGCGCATGGCGCGCGCGCTGCTCTTATCGGCGCGCGTGAAAGTCTGCATCACGCCGACGGAACGCATTGTCATGAAGTCGCGCGTAGTGCTGAAACGCTCGGCGCCGTCGACCGGCAGATTGTCCAGCGACAGGCGCAGCACGGGGTCGGGGCGCTGCGCGGCGGCGACGGCGCGTTCCCGCGCGGCGTCGGCAGCTGCTGCTGCGGCCGTGGGTGAAAGCGCGCGCGCCGTGGCAGCCGCGACCGCGTCTTGCAGTGAGAGGGGCTCAGTTGCTGCTGCAGCGGTCGGCGCATAAGCCACGAATGTAGCCAGGGACAGGATCGTGAAGCCTGCCACCTGCAACGGTCGGTCGAGCAGGCGACAGCGGGTACAGTCTCGCCGCAGCATGGGCATAGGGAACATGGTGGAAGAGACCCCGGAGGACCTCACCGCGCAGCGCGCGATCAAGGCCATGGACTGATCGGCCGCCTCCGGCGCGAAGTTCGCCGGCGAGCGGTCAGACGGGCGCGCCAAGGGCGCGCGGCTCGATCAGGTGCCGTTGGGTGGGCGCCAGGGCGCGCCGGGCGGCGCGCTCAGGGCCGACGGCCCCGGCAGAAAGGCTCGGTCGGAGTCCGACGCAGCTGCAACCATGCCCAGGAAAGGCAACGGCGCCCACACCAAAAGACTGGCGCAGTCCAGACCCTGCTTGCAGAGATGGCCAGTTTCGGCCCAGGTCTGCATGTCGTTGCAGCAGTCGGGCAGGTCTTCGAAGGCCAAGTCGCCAGCCACGACCATGGCCGTCAACTCGGCTTCCATGGGGCACGGTGCCTCCTGGGCCAGCACGGTGCCCACGCCCTGCAGGACCACGCAGGCGCACAACAGCAGGGTCAGGAAGCGACGCATCACGTGCGCAGGATACAACGATCTCGAATCCATGATTGTCGTCCCACGGGGCAGCTCTGCCGACGAGCTACTGCGTGACTGGCGTCGGGCAGGTGGCTCGTCTCCAAGCGCACCGATCGGGCGCGGCCCTCCTGGAGGTGTGAAGGCGAGTTCGCATGGCTTCGCGGGTGCAGCAGACACACCGGCCGAAGCTTGTCGAACGAATGGATCGCCGCGATCCGCCATGATCTGGTTGCCTCGGGTCGGTCTCTCTGCGGCCGTAGATACAGCAGCGATAGGCGGCTAGTTATGGCCCGTTCGAGCCAGCGCGATATGTGGGTAGCTCGCCAGGAAACCGTCGTTCGTCGAAGTCACGTAGTTCGGATTGAGACCGCGACCTGTATGACCGCTCCTGGCCGGAAGCGAGCGTTCGGCGAGTTGCCCCCGACAGACCGCAACCACTGCAAAGCAGCCCCCCACCCCCCCGCCCCCCCCCCCCCAACCCCAACCCCAACCCCA
>CAMLNA010000247.1 GCA_946481025.1 uncultured Rivibacter sp. | reverse complement strand
CCCTCACGGAGGGGTGCGCGCCGTTGACGGCGGGCGGGGTGCGGACATGAAGGGGCCGCGGCGCCGGGCCGCTCCCAAGCAAGGCCCGCCCCTCACGGAGGGGTGCCCGCCGTTGACGGCGGGCGGGGTGCGGACATCACCGCCCGCGAAGATGCGCCGGTGCCTCCAGGCGCTTGGCCAGCGTCGACAGCACCAGCGTGAGCACGAGGTAGATCACCGAGATCGCCAGGTACGGTTCCCAGTAGCGGGAATAGGCCCCCGCCACGGTACGCGCCGCCAGTGCCAGCTCGGCCAGGCCGATGGCCGACACCAGCGACGAGTCCTTGATCAGGGTGACGCCCTCGTTCACCAGTGCCGGCACCATGCGGCGGAAGGCCTGCGGCAGCACGATGAAGCGCATGCTCTGGCCGTGCGTGAGGCCCAGGCTGTAGGCCGCCTGCGTCTGTCCCTGGTGGATCGACAGGATGCCGGCGCGGAAGATCTCGGAGATGTAGGCGCCCGCGTTGAGCGTGAGCGCCAGCGCCCCCGAGAAGAATGCGCCGTGCGACTGGCGGAACTCGCGCGCGGCATCGCCCGACACCAGCAGGCCGCCGTCCGGGTGGATCAGCGTGGGCATCAACGCGAAATGCACCAGCAGGATCTGCACGAACAGCGGCGTGCCGCGGAAGAAAGCCACGTAGCCGCGCGTGACCAGGCGCAGGACGCGCAGCCCCCAGTCCAGCGCCGCCGACTTCGGCCGCGGCGCGTCACGCGAGCTGCTGACCAGCCCGAGTGCCACGCCCAGCAGCAGCCCGCAGCCGATGGCCACGAGCGTGAGCTTCACCGTCATCCACAGGCCCTCGACGAACAAGGGCATGTAGCCTGACAGGATCTCCCAGCGCAGATCCATCGTGAAGACTCTCCGCTCTTACTTCGAGGCAGCCGAAGCAGCGGCTTCGGCCGGCTTGGCGCCGAAGTACTTGGCGTAGATCTGGTCGTAGGTGCCGTCGGCCTTGATGTCGGCCAGGCCCTTGTTCAGCTTCTCGAGCAGCTCGGTGTTGCCCTTCTTGACGGCCAGGCCGTACTGCTCGGGCGCGAACGACTTGTCGCTCACCGTCTTGAAGCCGGCGGCCGAGTTGTTGGTCACGTAGTTGATGATCACGCCGTTGTCGGCCACCACTGCGTCCACGCCGCCCGACTCCAGCTCCTTCAGGGCCAGCGGGGTCGATTCGAAGCGCTTCACGTTGGTGCTGTTCTTGCCCAGCAGCTTGGTCACCACTTCGTCGCCGGTGGTGCCGGTCTGCACGCCGACCTTCAGCTTCTTCAGGTCGTCGAACTTGCCGACCTTGGAGGTCTTCTTCACCGCGATGAGCTGCTGTGCGTCGAAGTAGGGCGACGAGAAGTCCATCGTCTGCTTGCGCTCGTCGGTGATGGTGATGGCCGACACCAGGAAGTCGCGGTCGCCCTGCTGCAGCGTGTTGAAGATGCCTTCCCACGGCGTGTTGACGAACTTCACCTCGAAGCCGGCCTTCTGGGCCACGGCGCTCACCACGTCGATGTCGAAGCCGACGATCTCGCCCTTTTCGTTCTGCGACTCGAACGGCGCGTAGGCGGCGTCGGTGCCGACCACCAGCACCCTGGGTGCCGGGGTGGGGGCGGGCGCGGAAGCCACGGCCGGGGCGGAGGCCGGTGCGGCGGTTTCGCTGCCTTGCTTGCCGCATGCGGCGAGCAGCACGCCCGCACACAGCAGGCCAGCGGTCTTCAGGAACTTGCGAGTGTTCATCAAGGTTGTCGTCATGGTGTGTGTCTTCCTGGGTGGTGAGGGAAGTTGCTCTTGAATGACCGGCCGCATTCTGTGCCGCCGGTTTGGCTTGCGGAGTGTAAGCGTTGCAAAACTCACGCCCGCGGGGCGTCACCTAGGGTTTGCTCGCCTTCGAGAAAGGCGATTTCCGCCTCGGTGAATCCGGCCGAGAGCCGGGCGGCGCGGTTGAACGGCGGCTTCAGGCGCGGGGCGCCGTAGCGCTGCACCAGCTGGCCGTAGTGGGCCACCGGGTCGAGGCCTTCGCGCTGGCACAGCCACCGGTACCAGTGGTTGCCGATGGCCACGTGGCCGACCTCGTCGCGCAGGATGACGTCGAGGATCTCGACCGCGCGGGCGTCGCCCGCCTTGGTGAGCTTGCGCTGGATCAGGGGCGTGGCGTCGAGCCCGCGGGCCTCGAGCGTGCGCGGCACCAGCGCCATGCGCGCCACGATGTCGTCGCGCGTCTTGTCGGTCATGGCCCACAGGCCGTCGTGCGCGTCGAAGTCGCCGTAGTCATGGCCGAGCGTCTGCAGGTGCTCGCGCAGCAGCGTGAAGTGGAAGGCCTCCTCGCGTGCCACGCGCAGCCAGTCGAGGTAGAAGGCTGGCGGCATGCCGGCGAAGCGCCACACCGCATCGAGCGCGAGGTTGATCGCGTTGAACTCGATGTGCGCAATGGCATGCAGCAGCGCGGCGCGGCCGGGCAGGGTGTAGGGCGAACGTTGCGGCACCGACCCGGGGGGCACCAGCCGGGGGCGCGGCGGCCGGCCGGGCAGGCTGCCTGCCGCCGCCAGCACGGGCTCGGGCCACAGCGGCAAGGTGCCCCGGGCCTCCCACAGCGCCTGCACCGCGGCCACCTTCGCGTGGGGCTCTGCCGCGCAGAGGGCTTGCAGGGCGTGTGCTCTCAGGTCCATCTCTAGAATTCTAGGTTTTTGCAGTTCGAAGGATCAGCCATGGCGCTGTACCAGCTCGGGGACGACGCGCCCCGTCTCCACGAAACGGCCTGGGTGGCCGACAGCGCGCAGGTCATCGGCCGCGTCGAGCTGGCCGAAAACGCGAGCATCTGGTTCGGCACCGTGATCCGCGGCGACAACGAGCTCATCCGCATCGGACGCAACAGCAACGTGCAGGACAACTCGACGCTGCACACCGACGCCGGCATCCCCCTGACCCTCGGCGACAACGTCACGGTGGGACACCAGGTCGTGCTGCATGGATGCCAGATCGGCGACGGCTCGCTCGTCGGCATCGGCGCCGTCGTGCTCAACGGCGCGAAGATCGGCCGCAATTGCCTGGTGGGCGCCGGCTCGCTGGTGACCGAGGGCAAGGAGTTCCCCGACAACAGCATGATCCTGGGCTCGCCCGCCAAGGTGGTGCGCACCTTCACGCCCGAGCAGGTGGCCGCGTTCCAGCACGGAGCCGCACACTACGTTCACAACGCGCAGCGCTATCGCACGCAACTCAAGAAGATCGGATGACAGATGTCGGAGCTGCACAAGTTTCTGTTCGAGGGCCTGCCGGTGCGCGGCATGCTGGTGCGGCTCACCGATGCGTGGGTCGAGATCCTGAAGCGCCGTGAAGCCGCCGGCGGCTTTCCGCAGCCGGTGCGCGAGCTGCTGGGCCAGATGGCGGCGGCCGGCGCGCTGATGCAGTCGAACATCAAGTTCAACGGTGCGCTGGTGCTGCAGGTGTTCGGCGACGGCCCGGTGAAGCTGGCGGTGGCCGAGGTGCAGCCCGACCTGGCCTTGCGCGCCACCGCCAAGGTGGTGGGCGAGGTGCCGGCCGACGCGCAGCTCGAAGCCATGCTCAACCTGCACGGCAAGGGCCGCTGCGTGATCACGCTCGACCCCAAGGACAAGCTGCCGGGCCAGCAGCCGTACCAGGGCATCGTGCCGCTGCACGGTGACCATCGCGAGCCGCTGCAGCGGCTTTCCGAGGTGCTCGAGCACTACATGCTGCAGTCGGAGCAGCTCGACACGCGGCTCGTCCTCGCCGCCAGCGACCAGGTGGCCGCGGGCCTGCTGATCCAGCGCCTGCCGGTCGAAGGCGAAGGCAACCTGGCGGGTGGCCAGAGGAATGAGGACGAGATCGGCCTGAACGAAGGCTTCAACCGCATCGCACACCTGGCCGCCACGCTCACGGGCGAGGAGCTGCTGACGCTGGATGCCGACACCATCCTGCGCCGCCTGTTCTGGGAAGAACAGGTGCGGCGCTTCGAGCCGCTGTCGCCGCGCTTCGCCTGCACCTGCTCGCGCGAGCGCGTGTCGGGCATGCTCAGGAGCCTGGGCCGCGAAGAGGTGGACGGCATCGTGGCCGAGCGCGGCGAGGTCGAGATCGGCTGCGACTTCTGCGGCAACCAGTACCGCTTCGATGCGGTGGACGTCGGCGAGCTGTTCACGCCGCAGCGCGACCAGCCGCCCGCGTCGAAGGTGGTGCACTGACCATGCGCTGCCGGA
>CAMLNA010000246.1 GCA_946481025.1 uncultured Rivibacter sp. | reverse complement strand
GTGCGGCGAAGCCGCTACGGGGGTGGTTCATTTCAATGCCTCCCGGATGTCTTGCGGCGTGATGGGCAGCGAGCGGAAACGGTGCCCGGTGGCGAACGCCACCGCATTGGCGATCGCCGGCGCGATGGGGCACAGCACCGCTTCGGCGATGCCCTTGCCGGTGGTTTCGCGGCTGGGCAGCACCGACAGGTGCAAGCGACCGAGCGGCACGTCGGCCGCCAGCGCCACGTGGTAGCGGTCGAGGTTCCAGCGCCCGTTGCCGCCGCCCTCGTGCAGCAGCGGAATGTCCTCGAGCAGCGCGTAGCCGATGCCCATGGCCACACCGCCTTGCGACTGCCCTTCCAGCAGGTCGGGCTGCAGCACGCGGCCGGCGTCGAGGAAGGACTGCACCTCCACGACCTTCACCGTGCCTTCGCGCCGGTCGATCTCCACCGCCGCCAGCGCGCCCGAAGGTGCGTAGAGGCTGCGGCCGTACAGGTTGGCACCGGGAGGCGGCGGCTGTGTGTTGGCGCGGTCGTGGCGTTGCCAGGCGGTGCTGCCGGCCTGCCGCGTGGAAAGCCCGTCGATGGGCAGCGTGCCCTGCCAGTCGCCGATGCGGTAGTCGGCCGTCACCCAGCGGGCCTGGTAGACCGCATGCGTCATGGCGGCGGACGGCAGGGCGCTCTCGTGGACTCGCGCGGCCAGCGCATGCAGCGGCAGCGGCGGCAGGCCGGGGGCGGCCAGCCGGGTGTCGCGCCAGCGGGCCTTGCCGCGCACCGCCGCGACATCCACGCCCCACAGCTGCGCCGCGGCCGGCAGCAGAGCGGTTTCGAACAGCACCCGGGTGGCCTGCTCCGCCACGTGCGCCTGGTGGAAGGCGGTGAGGCAGGCGCTCGAAGACATCGAGAACGACGCGGTCCAGCGCGGGTTGTCCCAGGCCGGCCCCTGGATGCCGGGGTCGAAGCCGAGCGGCTGCACGAAATAGGCGGCCTCGCCCATGCCCACCGAGGCGGCGTTGCTGCCGGCGAATCCCGCAGTGCACAGCGCCAGCGTGGTGGCCGAGCCGTTGCCCATGTCCACGCAGTTGCTGCGCACCATGAGCCGGCCGTCGGCGGCGATCTGCACCTCGGCCATCACGCCGTCGGTGCCGGTGCCGTACGCCTGGTTGGCCAGCGCGAAGCCCACGCCGTAGAGCCGGCCGGTGCCACGCTGGCGGCGCCCCTTCTCGCGCGAACGGTCGCGCCACAGCGGGTGCGCGCGGGCACGGCGGCAGATCTCCGCCAGCTTCATCTCCTGCGACAGCGGCGCGCCGGTGACGGTGTGCTGGCCCTGGTGCAGCACGTTGCGTTCGCGCAGCGAGATCGCATCGAGCCGCAGAGCCTGCGCAGCCTCGTCGACCAGGCATTCGAGCGCAAAGCTCGCCTGCGGCCCGCCGAAGCCGCGCATGGAGCCCGCCACCACGCCGGTGGTGGGCCGGGCCACCGCATCGACCGCGGCCTTGGCGATGTCGTAGCCGCCGGCACCGCAATAGCCGGCGAGTTCCGCGACCCACTGGCTGTAGTTGTTGTTGCCGCCGGCCCGCAGTTCGAGCCGGCTCTCGAGCGCCACGAACCGCCCCGCGGCGTCGACCGCCAGGCGCTGGCGCACGGTGGAGTCGAGCTGCTTGAGCCCGGACTGGAACTGCTCGTAGCGGTCCTGCGCGATGCGCACCGGGGCGTCCGCGTAGGCGGCGGCCAGGGCCAGCAGCGGCGGAAAGGCCGACACGTCGCGCCCGCCGAAACCGCCGCCGGGATAGCAGGAATTCAGCACCACGGTGCTTACCTTGAACGGGCAGCCCGTGGCGGCAAACAGGCCGAGCGTGGTGCCGAGGTCGCCGTTGGTGGCCTGGGTGCCGAGCACGAGGTTCATCGTGCCGGTGCCCGAGCGGTCGAACCAGGCGAGGCCGGCTTCGGGCTCCATGAACATGGGGTCGAGCACCTGCGTCGAATACTCGCCGCCGAAGCTGCGCACGCCGGGCCGGGTGAACTCGGCGGCGATGCGCTCGCGCCAGTGCCGCGCCTGCTCGTCCACCTTCGTGGGCGGCTGCGCATAGGGGTTGCTGTAGCCGTCCTTCACCTGCGAGAACTGCTCGCCCGAGGCGTCGGCGAACCGGGTGAGGTAGGTCGTGGGCGGGTAGGGGGGCGGTGTCTGCGGCGCCGGCACCTCGGCGCCGTACATCACGACCTTGGCGTTGAACTGCAGCACCCGCTTGGCCCGCCGCCAGGTGTCGAAGTCCTTGAACAGCAGGATCGCCACCGGCTGCCCGAGGTAGGTGGCACGCTGCCCGGTGGTGGCCAGCAGCCCGGCGGGCCAGCCGGCAGGCGGCGTGGCGGCGCCCGGCGCGGTGATGTGGTCTGCCTGCAGGTCGGCCTGCATGATCACGCGCTGCGGCTGCAGCGGCGCCGGCAGCATCGACAGGTCGATGCCGCCGAAGCTGCGGTCCACCCGGTCGGCGCGCAGGATCATCGCCATGCGTTCCTGCGCAGGCCAGCCGGGCATGTCGCGCGAGCGGAAGTCGCGGGCGTAGATCTTCTGGCCGGTGACCTTGGGCACGCCCTCGATGCGGTAGCGCGCCTGGCCGGGCGGGCCGCTCCAGCCGCCGGCCGCACTGTCGGGCGGGGCGGCCAGCGCCAGCCGGTTGAACACCACCGTCAGACCGGCGGCGCCGATCGAGCCGATGAACTCGCGCCTGGACAGCTCGAAGGTGCTTCCCACGGGCGACCCCTCCCCTTGCTTGTGTTGTGGCCTGCCGCCGCATGCATGCAGGCGCACGGCAGGTGGGCGAGGAGCCTAGCAGCGCGACCACGGCACATCAAGCGGCAAACCGTGCAAGGCAGCACGCTGCCGTTCGGGGGCTATCCGCGAGAATCCCGCGAGGAATCTCAGGGGAAGGCAGCGATGGTCGACCTGTACGCCGACATGTTCGAGCTGGCGCCGGTATCGCTATGGCTGGAAGACTACAGCGGGCTGAAGGTGCTGTTCGAGCGTTGGCGCGCCGAGGGCGTGGTCGACCTGCGGGCGCACCTGTGCGCCCACCCCGAGCGCATTGCCGAGTGCACCCGCAACCTCAAGGTGCTGCGCGTGAACCAGCGCACCCTGGCCCTGTACGGCGCCCGCGACCTGCAGCACCTGTCGGACAACCTGCACCGCGTGCTGCGCGACGACATGCTGAGCGCTTATGTCGAGGAGCTCGGCCAGCTGTGGGACGGCCGCTTGCGCCTTTCCACCCAGACGGTGAACTACACGCTCTCGGGCGAACGGCTGGTGATGCTGTTCAACGCCAGCATCCTGCCCGGCCATGAAGAGCGCTGGGACCGGGTGCTGGTCGCGCTCGAAGACGTGAGCGACCGTGTGCGTGCCGAGCAGCATGCGCGCAGCCTGTTCGAGCACTCGCCGGTGTCGCTGTGGGCGATGGACTTCAGCGGCGTGTTCCAGCTCATCGAGGACGCGCGGCTGGCGCATGGCGCAGGCGCCGACCCGCGGACGGTGATGGCCATGGAGCCGGGCTTCGCCGTGCGCTGCATGAAGGCGGTGCGGGTGGTCGACGTGAACCGCCGCACGCTCGCGATGTTCGGTGCCGAAGACAAGGCCTCGCTGCTCGCCCGCCTGGACACCGTGTTCCGCGACGAGATGCGCTCGGTCTTCGCCGAGCTGCTGGTCGACCTCTGGCAAGGCCGGCTGCGCCACCAGCGCGAGGCGCTGGTGCATGCGCTCGATGACCGGGCGATGCATGTGTACCTGCAGTTCTCGGTGCTGCCCGGCCACGAGCGGCACTGGGACCAGGCGCTCATCTCGCTCACCGACATCACCGCGCGCAAGCGCGCCGAGGCCGACCTCGCCTACTTCAGCACCCACGACTCGCTGACCGGGCTGTGCAACCGGGCCTTCTTCAGCGGTGAAATCCAGCGCCTCGAGCAGCAGTGCGTGTGGCCGGTGACGGTGCTGGTGATGGACCTGGACGGCCTGAAGTCGGCCAACGACAGCCATGGCCATGCCGCCGGCGACGAGCTGCTGCGCCGCGCGGGCGGCGTGATCGGCGCCTTCGTGCAGGGCCCGGTCACCGCCGCGCGCACCGGCGGCGACGAGTTCGCGCTGCTCATGCCCGGCAGCAGCGAACACGAAGGCATGGTGCTGGCCCGGCGCCTGCGCGACGCGCTGGCCGAGCACAACCTCGAACACACGCGGCGCCCGCTGTCGTTCTCGATCGGCGTGGCGGCCAGCCGCGAAGGCGAGCGGCT
>CAMLNA010000245.1 GCA_946481025.1 uncultured Rivibacter sp. | reverse complement strand
GGATTTCCTTGATTTCCTCACGCTGGTTGGCGTGCATCTGCAGGATCCGGCCGATACGCTCCTTCTTGCCGCGCACCGAGTTGTAGACCGAGTCGCCCGACTTCAGCACACCCGAGTACACGCGCACGAAGGTCAGCTGACCGACGTACGGATCGGTCATCAGCTTGAACGCCAGCGCGGCGAACTTTTCGCTGTCGTCGGCCTTGCGGGTCACTTCCTTCTCGTCGTCGTCCGTGCCGGCCACCGGCGGAATGTCCACGGGCGAGGGCAGGAAGTCGATCACGGCGTCGAGCATGCGCTGCACGCCCTTGTTCTTGAAGGCGGTGCCGCACAGCATCGGCTGGATTTCGGTCGCGATGGTGCGCTGGCGCAGGCCCTGCTTGATTTCGGCCTCGGTCAACTCGCCGGTCTCGAGGTACTTGTTCATCAGTTCCTCGGACGCCTCGGCGGCAGCCTCGATCATGTTCTCGCGCCACTTCTGGCAGTCGGCCTCGAGCTCGGCCGGGATGGGGCCGTACTCGAACTTCATGCCTTGCGAGGCCTCGTCCCAGATGATGGCCTTCATCTTGAAGAGGTCCACCACGCCCTTGAAGTTCTCTTCCGCGCCGATGGGGATCACCACGGGCACCGGGTTGGCCTTCAGGCGGGTCTTCATCTGGTCGACGACCTTGAAGAAGTTCGCGCCGGTGCGGTCCATCTTGTTGACGAACGCGAGGCGGGGCACCTTGTACTTGTTGGCCTGGCGCCAGACGGTTTCCGACTGGGGCTGCACGCCACCCACGGCGCAGTACACCATGCAGGCGCCGTCGAGCACGCGCATGGAACGCTCCACCTCGATGGTGAAGTCCACGTGGCCCGGGGTGTCGATGATGTTGAAGCGGTGCTCGGGGTAGTTGAGCTCCATGCCTTTCCAGAAGCAGGTGGTGGCGGCAGACGTGATCGTGATGCCGCGCTCCTGCTCCTGCTCCATCCAGTCCATGGTGGCGGCGCCGTCGTGCACTTCACCGATCTTGTGGTTCACACCGGTGTAGAACAGGATGCGCTCGGTCGTGGTGGTCTTGCCGGCATCGATGTGCGCGGAGATACCGATGTTGCGGTAGCGCTCGATGGGGGTCTTGCGGGACATGGTGTCACTCCAAATACAAAGGCCGCCCGGGCCTGCCGATCGACGACAGCACGGGCAGCCGAGGGAACGTGGGCTTAGAAGCGGAAGTGCGAGAAGGCCTTGTTGGCCTCGGCCATGCGATGGACCTCGTCGCGCTTCTTCATCGCGCCGCCGCGGCCTTCGGAAGCCTCGAGCAGCTCGTTGGCCAGGCGCTGGGCCATGGACTTCTCGCTGCGCTTGCGGGCCGACTCCTTGAGCCAGCGCATGGCCAGCGCCACGCGGCGCACCGGGCGAACTTCCACGGGAACTTGGTAGTTCGCACCACCCACGCGGCGGGACTTCACTTCGACCATGGGCTTCACGTTGTTCAGCGCGATCATGAACACTTCGAGCGGATCCTTGCCGGCCTTCTTTTCGACCGTCTCGAGCGCACCGTAGATGATGCGTTCGGCCACGGCCTTCTTGCCGGACTCCATGATCACGTTCATGAACTTGGACAGATCCACGCTGCCGAACTTCGGATCGGGCAGGATCTCACGCTTGGGAACTTCGCGACGACGAGGCATTTCTCTTCCTTTGTGTCTTCAGTCGGCTCCGGCTTTCGCCTTCGCCACGGACGCCACACGACAACTTCAGGGCATCCACTTACTCGGGGCCGCCGGCACATCCGGCGCCACCGCATTTGCATCACTGCCGAGCTTGCTGCTGCAGCGGTGACGACCTGACGAACCTTAGGCCTTCTTGGGGCGCTTGGCACCGTACTTCGAGCGGGACTGCTTGCGGTCTTTCACGCCTTGCAGGTCCAGCGAGCCGCGCACGATGTGATAGCGCACGCCCGGCAGATCCTTCACGCGGCCGCCGCGCACGAGCACCACGCTGTGCTCCTGCAGGTTGTGGCCTTCGCCGCCGATGTAGGAGATGACCTCGAAGCCGTTGGTCAGGCGCACCTTGGCGACCTTGCGCAGCGCGGAGTTCGGCTTCTTGGGGGTGGTGGTGTACACGCGGGTGCACACGCCACGACGCTGGGGGCTGCCCTGCATCGCCGGCGACTTGGACTTCGTGGTCTCGGTCTGCCGACCCTGACGCACGAGTTGGTTGATGGTTGGCATGGGTAACTTGTTCCCGTTTGAAGTTACTGACGACTTAAGCGGCAGACACCGACTCCCGAGAACGTAGCCTGTGCAAAGCGCTCAAGGGGATCGAGCGATGCTCAGGCGCCCAGCAAAGAGCGCAGCAGAACCTGCCGAAAAGCCGGACATTATATTCGGGCGAACCCTGGGTCGCAAGCTGAGTGGATCGAATGACTGACACACCCCCTCCCAAACCGCCGCTGGCCGTGCTGGACACCCATGTCCTGCTCGATTGGCTGGTCTTCGCCAACCCGGCGGTGGCCCCTTTGGTTCGCGCCATCGAAGCCGGCCGCCTGGTCTGGTTCGCGTCGCCGGCGCTGCGGCACGAACACGACTTGGTGGTCGCGCGGGCCGAGCTGGCGCGGTGGCGACCCGACGCCGGCGCGCTCGGCGCAGCGTGGGCCCGCTGGGCGCGGCTGGCGGCAGACCCGGCAACCACTGCCCCGTGGCGCTGCACCGATCCGGACGACCAGAAATTCCTCGACCTCGCCTGGGCCGCCCGGGCACGCTGGCTGATCACCCGCGACCATGCCCTGCTGAAGCTGAAGCGGCGTGCCGCGCAAGCTCAGCTGGAGATCATCACCCCCGAAAACTGGGCCAAAAATCAGGAGCTTGCACTCACACTGCCCGCCTGAGCAGGCTCTCCAGCAGGCGCCGCGCCGAGGCGACATTGGTGGCGCACGGCACGTCGTGCACGTCACAGGCGCGCACGAGGGCATTGATGTCCGGCTCGTGCGGCTGAGGCGTCATCGGGTCGCGCAGGAAGATCACCGCATCGACTTCGCCGACCGCCAGCCGGGCGCCGATCTGCAGGTCGCCGCCGAGCGGGCCGCTCAGCAGGCACTCGACCTGCAACCCCGCCTCGCGCTGGAGCCGGCCGCCGGTGGTACCGGTGGCGCACACGGCACAACGGGAAAGCCCGTCCCGGAACTCCTGGGCCAGGGCGACCATGTCGTCCTTCTTGCGGTCGTGCGCGATGAGCGCGATGCGAAGTCTCGATGCCATGGGAGCGATTCTCGCGCCGTGCGCGTTACCGGACGGGCACAAAAAGAAAGCGGCCCCGAAGGGCCGCCTTGACGGGACGCCGGGCACACGACCCGGCGACGCTGCTCGACGTCAGCTGGCGGACTCGTCGCTGCTGCCGCCGCCTTCGGTCGTGGCGTCGGCCGGCACGGCAGCCAGCGCTTCCTCGGCCTCCTGCATAGCGATGGCGCGGCGTTCGCTTTCGTCCATCTCTTCCTTCGCCTTGCGGGCCTGGTGGAAAGCCAGGCCGGTACCGGCGGGGATGAGGCGGCCGACGATGACGTTTTCCTTCAGGCCACGCAGTTCGTCGCGCTTGCCCATGATGGCCGCTTCGGTCAGCACGCGGGTCGTTTCCTGGAACGAGGCCGCGGAGATGAACGAGTCGGTGGACAGCGACGCCTTGGTGATGCCCAGCAGGACGTCGGAGTAGGTCGCGACCATCTTGCCTTCGGCACGCAGCTTGTCGTTGGTGTCCAGCAGCGCGGCGCGCTCGACCTGTTCGTTGGTGATGTAGTGGCTGTCGCCCGGGTTGACGATCTGCACGCGGCGCAGCATCTGGCGAACGATCACCTCGATGTGCTTGTCGTTGATCTTCACGCCCTGCAGGCGGTAGACGTCCTGCACTTCATCGACGATGTAGGTCGCCAGCGCCTCGATGCCCAGCAGGCGCAGGATGTCCTGCGGATCGGCCGGGCCGTCGACGATGGACTCGCCCTTGTTCACCACCTGGCCTTCGTGCACGAGGATGTTCTTTTCCTTCGGCACCAGCTCTTCCCAGACCTTGCCGTCCGGGTCGGTGATCTGCAGGCGCACCTTGCCCTTGGTTTCCTTGCCGAACGACACGGTGCCGGTGATCTCGGCCAGCGTGCCCTTGTCCTTCGGCGTGCGGGCCTCGAACAGCTCGGCCACCCGCGGCAGACCGCCGGTGATGTCGCGGGTCTTCTGGCCTTCGACCGGGATGCGCGCGAGCACTTCACCGGGGGCGAGGTCCTGGCCGTCGCGGATCTGGATCAGCGCGCCCACCTGGAAGCCGATCGTCACCGAGTGGTCGGTGCCGGGGATCTTCACCTCGTTGCCGCCGGCGTCGAGCAGCTTGACCTGCG
>CAMLNA010000244.1 GCA_946481025.1 uncultured Rivibacter sp. | reverse complement strand
CGGGCCTACAACGCCTTCGTGGCCAAGCAGAAGCCGCGCTTCGAGGGGAACTGATATGGCAACCAGATTCATTCACCGCGGAGGCGCGGAGAACGCGGAGGGCCGCAGAGAAGACCTGTATTCCTCCGTGAATCTCTGCGCCCTCCGCGCCTCCGCGGTGAAGGCTGTCGACTCCCCTTTCATGCCAAAGCGGTGCCTCCAAGGCGCAGTGGACAACCGAGATGGCTGATACCCGCTACCTGGACTGGCCGTTTTTCGAAGACCGGCATCGCGGGCTGGCCCGTGAACTCGACGCTTGGGCGGCCGCGAACGTCTCGCAGGCACACGGCCGCGACGTCGATGCCGAGTGCAAGGCGCTGGTGCGTGCACTGGGGCAGGGCGGCTGGCTGAAGCATGCGGTGGGCGAGCGCATCGATACGCGAGCCATCTGCCTGATCCGCGAGACGCTCGCTCGGCATTCGGGGCTGGCCGACTTCGCCTTCGCGATGCAGGGCCTGGGTTCGGGTGCCATCAGCCTGCAGGGAACGCCCGCGCAGCAGGAGCGCTACCTGCAGCGCGTGGCGCGAGGCGAGGCCATCTCGGCATTTGCCTTGTCGGAGCCCGAGGCGGGCTCCGACGTCGCGGCCCTCGCGTGTGCCGCTCGTGCCGAGGGCGACCACTACGTGCTCGACGGCGAGAAGACCTGGATCTCCAACGGCGGCATCGCCGACTTCTACGTCGTGTTCGCCCGCACCGGTGAAGCACCGGGCTCGCGCGGCATCTCGGCCTTCATCGTCGACGCCGGCACGCCGGGATTCGACATCGCCGAGCGCATCGACGTGATCGCACCGCACCCGCTGGCCCGGCTGCGTTTCACGAACTGCCGCATCCCGGCCTCGCAACGCGTGGGCGCTGCCGGCGAAGGTTTCAAGGTGGCGATGCGCACGCTCGACGTGTTTCGCACTTCGGTGGCCGCCGCGTCGCTGGGCTTCGCGCGCCGTGCGCTCGACGAGGCGTTGGAGCGCGCCACCACCCGCAGGATGTTCAACCAGACCCTGGCCGACTTCCAGCTCACGCAGGCCAAGCTGGCGCAGATGGCCACCACCATCGACAGCGCCGCGCTGCTCACCTATCGCGCCGCGTGGATGCGCGACCAGGGCCACGCCGTCACCCGGGAAGCCGCCATGGCCAAGATGGCCGCTACCGAGGGCGCGCAGCAGGTCATCGACGCGGCGGTGCAGATGTGGGGCGGCCTGGGCGTGGTGAGCGAGCAGCCGGTGGAGCGCCTGTACCGCGAGATCCGCGCGCTGCGCATCTACGAAGGCGCCACCGAGGTGCAGCAGCTCATCATCGCGCGCGAGTTGTTGAAGGAGGAACGGAAATGAAGCTCAGCGAGCGGGGTGCCGTCATGACCGCCCATCTCGATACCTTCGCCCGCGACAACCTGCCGCCGGCGGGCCTGCAGCCCGAATACCTCTTCGAGCTGCCCGAGCTGCAGTTCCCGGAGCGCATGAACTGCGCGAGCGACCTGCTCGATCGATGGGTGGCGCAAGGGCAGGGCGGGCGGCTGTGCCTGCAGGCACCCGGCTTGCGCTGGACGTACGCCGAGCTGCAGGACAAGGCCAGCCGCATCGCCAACGTGCTGGTCAACGAGATGGGCCTGAAACCCGGCAACCGGGTGCTGCTGCGAGCGCCGAACAACCCCATGCTGGTGGCGTGCTGGTTCGCGGTCGTGAAGGCGGGCGGCATCGTCGTGGCGACCATGCCGCTGCTGCGTGCCAAGGAGCTGGCGCAGATCATCGAGAAAGCCCAGGTGAGCCATGCGCTGTGCGATGCCGCGCTGGCCGACGAGCTGCTCACCGCGCAGGCCCGGCTGCCGGTGCTGCGCGAGGTCCGGTGCTTCAACGACGCCACCGCGAAGGGCCTCGAGGCGGCCATGCAGCACCAGGCCGCCACGTTCGTGAACGTGGACACCGCGGCCGACGACACCTGCCTCATCGCCTTCACCTCGGGCACCACCGGCGCGCCCAAGGGCACCATGCACTTCCACCGCGACGTGATGGCCGTGTGCGCCTGCTGGCCCAAGCACACCCTGAAGGCCGGCCCCGACGACGTGTTCATCGGCAGCCCGCCGCTGGCCTTCACCTTCGGGCTGGGCGGGCTGGTGCTGTTCCCCATGAGCATCGGCGCGTCCACGGTGCTGCTCGAAAAGGCCGGCCCGCCGGCGCTGCTCGAAGCCATTCCGCAGTTCAAGGCCACCGTGCTGTTCACCGCGCCCACCTCCTACCGCGCGATGGCCGAGGAAGCCGGGAAGCGCCGCATCAGCGCGCCGCTGGGGGGCTCGCTGCGCAAGTGCGTCTCGGCCGGCGAGGCGCTGCCGGCCGGTACGCGTGCGCTGTGGAAACAGCACACCGGCATCGAGATGATCGACGGCATCGGCGCCACCGAGATGCTGCACATCTTCATCTCGGCCGACGAGGCGCATGCCCGCCCCGGCGCCACCGGCACCGTCGTGCCGGGCTATCGCGCCTGCGTGATGGACGACAACGGCGAACCCGTGCCGCCGGGCACCATCGGCAAGCTGGCGGTGAAAGGCCCCACCGGCTGCCGCTACCTGGCCGACGAGCGCCAGGCGAAGTACGTGAAGAACGGCTGGAACTACACCGGCGACGCCTACACGATGGACGCCGACGGCTACTTCCATTTCCAGTCGCGCACCGACGACATGATCGTCTCGGCCGGCTACAACATCGGCGCGCCGGAGGTGGAAGAGGCGCTGCTGCTGCACGAGGCGGTGGCCGAATGTGCGGTGATCGGAGCGCCCGACGCAGACCGCGGCCAGATCGTGAAGGCCTTCGTGGTATTGCGCGCCGGCCACCAGCCGGGCGAGGCGATGGTTCGCACGCTGCAGGACTTCGTCAAGCAGGCGATCGCCCCGTACAAGTACCCGCGCGCGATCGAATTCCGCAGCGAGCTGCCGCGCACGCCCACTGGCAAACTCCAGCGCTTCAGGCTGCGCGACGCCTGAGCACGATGCAGATCCCGATCGCCGTCAAAAACCAAGGAGACACCAAGATGCGTTTCGTCCACCTCGCCTTCGCGACCGCGGCTGCCGCCTGCTTCGCGAGCACGGCCATGGCTGCCGACAAAGTGAAGGTCGGCATGCTGAGCACGCTGTCGGGCCCGGGCGCGGGCCTGGGCATCGACATCCGCGACGGCTTCAACCTGGCGCTCAAGCACACCGGCGGCAAGCTGGGCAACCTGCCGGCCGAAGTGATCGTGGCCGACGACCAGCAAAGCCCCGACGCCGCCAAGCAGACCACCGACCGCCTCATCAAGCGCGACAAGGTGGACTTCATGACCGGCGTGGTGTTCTCCAACGTGATGCTGGCGGTGGGGCAGCCGATCTTCGAGTCGAAGACCTTCTACGTCAGTGCCAACGCCGGCCCGTCGCAATACGCCGGCGAGCAGTGCAACCCGTACTTCTTCAACGTGGCCTGGCAGAACGACAACCTGCACGAGGCGGTGGGCGCCACCGTCACCCGGCAAGGCAAGCAGAAGGTGGCGCTGCTGGCGCCCAACTACCCGGCGGGCAAGGATGCGCTGGCCGGCTTCAAGCGCTTCTACAAGGGCGAGGTGGTGCAGGAGATCTACACCAAGCTCGGCCAGCTCGACTACGCGCCCGAGCTCGCGCAGGTGCGCGCGGCCAAGCCGGATGCGATGTACATCTTCCTGCCCGGCGGCATGGGCATCAACTTCATCAAGCAGTACGTGGCTTCCGGTCTTTCGAAGGACGCCACGCTGTACGGCCCCGGCTTCTCGGCCGACGAGGACGTGATCCGCGCGGTGGGCGAGCCGATGCTCGGCATGTTCAACACGTCGCAGTGGGCGCACGACCTCGACAACCCGCAGAACAGGCGATTCGTGGCCGACTTCCAGAAGGAGTACGGACGCCTGCCGTCGCTCTACGCCTCGCAGGGCTACGACGCCGCCATGCTGATCGACGCCGCGGTGCGCGACGTGAAGGGCAAGCTGGAGGACAAGGAAGCGGTGCGCAAGGCCCTCAAGGCTGCCAACTTCAAGTCGGTGCGCGGTCCGTTCAGGTTCAACACCAACCAGTACCCGGTGCAGGACTACTACCTGCGCCTCATCACCAAGGACCCGCAGGGCCGCGTGACCAACCGCACCATGGGTGTCGTCTTCAAGAACCATGCGGACGCCTACGCCTCCGCATGCAAGATGTGAACACCCCCGTAGCGCCTTCGGCGCTCCCCTCGAGGGGGCTGAGTCCGGACACAAAAGGTCCAGTGGACCTTTTGTGCCTGACGAAGAGCCGGGCCAGTGGCCCGGCGCGGCCTGCAAGGCACGCTGGCGGACCGGCAAAGCCGGATCCGCGGCGTCCGCTGGACTCGGGTTGCTGA
>CAMLNA010000243.1 GCA_946481025.1 uncultured Rivibacter sp. | reverse complement strand
GAGCGCAACCGCGCCGGCGACACCTTCGGCTGGGGCGTGGTGTTCTCCGACCAGACGCTGGGCGCGCTGCAGCAGGCCGATGCGCCCACGGCGGCCGAGATCCTCGACGCCTTCAATCACTGGGACGACATCGCGGTGCACTTCAAGGGCCAGCGCATCGTCTCGGGCGGCCACGGCTTCTGCGGCATCGGGCGCAAGAAGCTCCTGAACATCCTGCAGGCGCGTTGCGAAGCGCTGGGCGTGCGGCTGGCGTACGAAGCCGACTGCCAGGCCGACGAAGGCATCGACGCCGACCTCATCATCGCCAGCGACGGCCTCAACAGCCGCATCCGCCAGAAGTACGCCGCGACCTACCAGCCCGACATCGACCTGCGCAACTGCCGCTTCGTCTGGCTGGGCACGCACAAGCTGTTCGACGCATTCACCTTCGACTTCCAGGAAACCCCCTGGGGCTGGTTCCAGGCCCATGCCTACCGCTTCGACGAGGACACCTCCACCTTCATCGTCGAAACGCCCGACTCGGTGTGGCAGGCCGCGGGGCTGGCCGACATGGGCAAGGAGGAGGCCATCGCGTTCTGCGAGAAGCTGTTCGAAGGCGTGCTGGGCGGCGCGAAGCTCATGTCCAACGCGGCGCACCTGCGCGGCTCGGCGCAGTGGATCCGCTTCCCCCGGGTGGTCTGCAGGACCTGGGTGCACCACAACGGCCGCGCGCCGGTGGTCCTGATGGGCGATGCGGCGCACACCGCGCATTTCTCCATCGGCTCGGGCACCAAGCTCGCCCTCGAAGACGCCATCGCGCTGGCGCGCGACATCGCCGCCCACCCCGGTGACCTGGCCGGCGCGCTGAAGGCCTACGAGGCTGCGCGCAGCGTGGAGGTGCTGCGCATCCAGAACGCCGCGCGCAATTCCACCGAATGGTTCGAGAACGTGGCCCGCTATGCCACGCTGCCGCCGCAGCAGTTCGCCTACTCGCTGCTCACCCGCAGCCAGCGCATCAGCCACGAGAACCTGCGCCTGCGCGACAGGACCTACGTCGAGGACTACGAGGACTGGATCGCCGAACGTGCCGGCGTGTCGCGGCGGCCCGCGCAGGGCTCCATCCCGCCGATGTTCACGCCGTTCACCCTGCGCGGGGTGACGCTCAAGAACCGCGTGGTCGTCTCGCCCATGGCGCAGTACTCGGCAGTGGACGGCATCGCCGGCGACTACCACCTCGTCCACCTGGGCGCGCGGGCCATGGGCGGCGCGGGCCTCGTGTTCGCCGAGATGACCTGCGTGTCGCCCGATGCCCGCATCACCCCCGGCTGCCCGGGCCTGTGGAACGACGCCCAGCGTGATGCCTGGAAGCGCATCGTCGACCACGTGCACGGCAACAGCGACGCGAAGATCGCGATGCAGCTGGGGCACGCCGGCGCCAAGGGCTCCACCCGCGTGGCCTGGGAGGGCATCGACCAGCCGCTGGAAACCGGCAACTGGCCGCTCGTCTCGGCCTCGCCGCAGCAGTACCTCGACGGCGTGAGCGACTGGTCGCATGCCATGACCCGAGCCGACATGGACCGGGTACGCGACGACTTCGTGGCCAGTGCACGGCGCGCGGCCGAGGCCGGCTTCGACTGGCTCGAACTGCACTGCGCCCACGGCTACCTGCTGTCGAGCTTCATTTCGCCGCTGACCAACCAGCGCACCGACGAATACGGCGGCAGCCTCGAGAACCGGCTGCGCTACCCGCTGGAGGTCTTCGACGCCGTGCGGGCGGTGTGGCCCGGGCACCTGCCGATGTCGGTGCGCATCTCGGCGCACGACTGGGTCGAAGGCGGCATCACGCCCGACGACGCGGTGCAGATCGCGCGGGCCTTCAAGGCGGCCGGCGCCGACATGATCGACTGCTCGTCGGGCCAGGTGAGCAAGAAGGAGAAGCCGGTCTACGGCCGCATGTTCCAGACGCCGTTCGCCGACCGGGTGCGCAACGAGGCGGGCATCGCGACCATCGCGGTGGGCGCCATCTCCGAGGCGGACCATGTGAACAGCATCATCGCTGCCGGCCGCGCCGACCTGTGCGCGGTGGCCCGGCCGCACCTGGCCAACCCGGCCTGGACGCTGATGGAGGCTGCCAGGATCGGCTACCTGGGGCTCGAATGGCCGAAGCAGTACCGTGCCGCGAAGGTGCAGCTCGAGCGCAACCTGGAACGCGAGCGCTCCGCGGCGGCGCAGGGCGCCGGCCTGTCGGCCCTGGAGCAGGCCAACCGGGCGCTGGGGGTGTGATGGGCAGCCGGCATGCCGTGGTGACCGGTGCCGCCCGCGGCATCGGCGCGGCCATTGCGCGTGCACTGGCCGCCGAAGGCGCGCGGCTCACGCTGATGGGCCGCCGGCTCGACGCCTTGCAGGCGCTGGCGCGCGAACTGCCCGGTCCGGGGCATGTCGCGGTGGTGGTGGACGTGGCCGATGCGGCCTCGGTGCAGGCCGCATTCGCGCAGGCGCGCCAAGCCAACGGGCCGGTGGGCATCCTCGTCAACAACGCCGGGCAGGCCGAAAGCGCGCCGTTCGGCAAGACCACGCTCGAGCTGTGGGAGCGTTTGCTAGCGGTCAACCTGACCGGCACCTTCCTGTGCACCCAGGCCGCGCTGCCGGACATGCTGGCCGCGCAGGCGGGTCGCGTCGTCAACATCGCCAGCACTGCGGGGCAGAAGGGCTACGCCTACGTGTCGGCCTACGTGGCGGCCAAGCACGGCGTGGTGGGGCTCACCCGGTCGCTGGCGCTCGAGGTCGCGAAGAAGGGCATCACGGTCAATGCGGTATGCCCCGGCTACACCGAAACCGACATCCTGCGCGACAGCATTGCCAACGTGATGGCCAAGACCGGCCGCAGCGAGGCGCAGGCGCGCGCGGAGTTCGCGGCCGGCAACCCGCAGGGCCGCATCGTGCTGCCCGAGGAGGTGGCCCAGGCCGTGTGCTGGCTTTGCGCGCCGGGCGCTTCGGCCGTCACCGGCCAGGCCGTGTCGGTCTCGGGCGGGGAGGTCATGTGAAAAGAATGGCTGGAGCGGCGGTGGCCGCTGCACTGGGCGACGACAGCATCGGCCTGGAGGCGCGGGTGGCGAGCGACGACCACATGGCGCTCAAGCTGTGGCTGCGCCTGCTCGCCTGCAGCACGCAGATCGAAACCGAGATCCGCAAGCGCCTGCGCACCCGCTTCGGCATCACGCTGTCGCGCTTCGACTACCTGGCCCAGCTGCACCGCCACCCCGAGGGGCTGCGCATGAATGCGCTCTCGCGCTACCTCATGGTCACCGGCGGCAGCATCACCGGGCTGACCGACGAACTCGAGAAGGAAGGCCTGGTGGTGCGCGAAGCCGCTGCCGAAGACCGGCGCGCCTTCCTGCTCAAGCTCACGCCCTCGGGCCGCAAGACCTTCGAGCAGATCGCCGCCACCCATGAGGGATGGCTGATCGAGCTGTTTGGCGACATTGCACCCGCCGAGCGCAAGACGCTGTACGAACTGCTGGGCCGCATGCGCGTGACCGTGATGGCGCGCCAGGCTCAAACCACTCAGGACGAAACCGCATGAACGCAAGCGTTGATCCCTCCTTGCTGGCCGGCAACCGCTGGAACGCAGGTGACTACCCCGCCAGGCACTTCGGCTGGAGCGTCAGCGAGCGCGTGGCCACCGTCACGCTGAACCGGCCCGAACGCAAGAACCCGCTCACCTTCGACTCCTATGCCGAACTGCGCGACCTGTTCGGCCGGCTGAAGCACGCGGACGACGTGAAGGCGGTGGTGGTCACCGGCGCGGGCGACAACTTCTGTTCCGGCGGCGACGTGCACGAGATCATCGGGCCGCTGGTGAAGCTCAAGGCCCCGGAGCTGCTGATGTTCACGCGCATGACGGGCGATCTCGTGAAGGCGATGCGCGGCTGCCCGCAGCCCATCGTCGCGGCGATCGACGGCGTGTGTGCCGGGGCCGGCGCCATCATCGCCATGGCCTCGGACCTGCGGCTGGGCACCGCCCGCAGCAAGACGGCCTTCCTGTTCAACCGCGTGGGCCTGGCCGGCTGCGACATGGGCGCCTGCGCGATCCTGCCGCGCATCATCGGCCAGGGGCGGGCGAGCGAGCTGCTCTACACCGGCCGCTCGATGGGCGGCGAGGAGGCCGAACGCTGGGGCTTCTTCAACCGGTTGTGCGAGCCCGGCGAGGTGCTCGCGCAAGCACAGGCCCTGGCCCGCGACCTGGCGGCTGGCCCGACCTTTGCAAACGGCATCACGAAGACGATGCTGCAGCAGGAATGGAACATGGGGATCGACCAGGCCATCGAGGCCGAGGCGCAGGCCCAGGCCATCTGCATGCTGACCGAAGACTTCACGCGGGCCTACAACGCCTTCGTGGCCAAGCAGAAGCCGCGCTTCGAGGGGAACTGAT
>CAMLNA010000242.1 GCA_946481025.1 uncultured Rivibacter sp. | reverse complement strand
TCGCTGGCCAAGGCCGTGGGCGAACTCAAGAAGAAGGAAGGCTCGGTGGTGTTCCGCCCCGAGCGCGAGGCCCAGGTGATCGACGGCCTGAAGGCCGCGAACCCCGGCCCCCTGCTGACCGAAAGCGTGGCGCCGATCTGGCGCGAGATCATGTCGGCCTGCCGCTCCCTCGAGACGCCCACGCGCGTGGCCTACCTCGGGCCTGCCGGCACCTTCAGCGAACTCGCGGCGCTGGGCTACTTCGGCTCGTCGATCGTGCAGGTGCCGTGCGCCAGCATCGACGAAGTGTTCCGCATGACCACCGCCGGGGCGGCCGACTTCGGCGTCGTGCCGGTCGAGAACTCCACCGAGGGCGTGGTGGCGCGGTCGCTCGACCTCTTCCTCACCACGCCGCTGTTCATCATCGGCGAGACCAGCCTGTTCGTGCGCCACAACCTGCTGCGCCGCGAAAACTCCCTCGAAGGCATCAAGGCCGTGTGCGCCCACCCGCAGGCGCTGGCGCAATGCCATGGCTGGCTGAGCTACCACCTGCCCGACGTCGAACGCCGCCCGGTCGCCAGCAATGCCGAAGGCGCACGTCTTGCTTCGCTCGATCCCAGCCTTGCCGCAGTGGCCAGCGACCGCGCGGGCAGCGAGTTCGGCCTGCACACGCTGGCGCCGGCCATCCAGGACGACCCCCACAACCGCACCCGTTTCGTCATCGTGACCCACCCGGACCGCCACCCCGAGCCCAAGGCCTCGGGCCACGACTGCACCAGCCTGGTGGTGTCGGTGACCAACCGCCCGGGCGCGGTGCACGACATGCTGGTGCCGCTGAAGGAACACGGCGTCTCGATGACCCGCTTCGAGTCGCGGCCGGCGCGCACCGCCGACCAATGGGAGTACTACTTCTACATCGACGTGCAGGGCCACCCTGACCAGCCTCAGGTCGCCACCGCACTGAAGGAGCTGCGCGACGTGTGCTCCTTCTTCAAGCTCCTGGGTACGTATCCGCTCGATACGCACTGACGCCGGCCGTCCAGACATGTTCAACCAACTCGGCGTCATCGGCTGCGGGCTCATGGGAGGCTCGTTCGCGCTGGCCCTCAAGCGAGCCGGCCTGGTCAAGCGCGTGGTGGGCTACAGCAAGTCGCCGTCCACCACCGAAAAGGCCAGGAAGCTGGGCGTGATCGACATTGCCGCCGAATCGGCGCTGCTGGCCGTGTCGGGCTCCGACATCGTGCTCATGGCCGTGCCGGTGGCGGCCAGCGAAGCCACTTTCAAGGCGATCCGGCACCTGGTCGAGCCCGGCGTGCTGTTCATGGACGTCGGCTCCACCAAGCGCGACGTGGTCGACGCGGCTCGCCGCTCGCTGAAGGAGCGGGTCGGATCCTTCGTGCCGGCCCACCCGATCACCGGCAAGGAAGTGGCCGGCATCGACCATGCCGACGCCCTGCTCTATTCCGGCCGGCAGGTGATCCTCACGCCGCTGCCGCAAACCGACCCCGAGCTGGTGCAGAAGGCCACCGACGTGTGGGCGGCCATCGGCTGCCAGGTGCTGCGCATGAGCCCCGAGAACCACGACGCGGCGTTCGCGGCGGTGAGCCACCTGCCCCACCTGCTGGCGTTTGCCTGCTTCTCCGCGGTGGCCAAGCAGCCCGCCGGCAAGGACTACCTCTCGCTCGCGGGCCCGGGTTTTCGCGACTTCACCCGCATCGCGGCCAGCGATCCGGCGGTGTGGCGCGACATCCTCATGAGCAACCGCGAAGAAATCCTCAAGCAGTCGCAGCGCTTCCGCCACACGCTCGACGCACTCGAGCACGTCATGAAAACCGGCAACACCGAAGCGCTGGAAGACCTGATCCGCAGCGCCTCGGAGGCTCGCGCCAGCTGGCAGATGACGAGCACCAAACCCGGATCCAACCGCTGAAGCAGGCGACCACGGTCGCCGGCAGGTCTTCTCGTCGTCTTTGCCCATGTATTCCACCGCCTTCCTCGACCTGCCGCCGCTGCAAGGCGCCGCAGGCACCGTGCGCCTGCCCGGCTCGAAAAGCATCTCCAACCGCGTGCTGCTGCTCGCGGGCCTGAGCGAAGGCACCACGCAGATCCACGACCTGCTCGCCTCCGACGACACCCGCGTGATGCTCGATGCGCTGCGCGCGCTGGGCTGCGGCGTCGACGAACGCGCCGACGCCGTGGCGGTCACCGGCATCGGCGCGCGGCTGCAAGCCCGCGAGGCGGACATCTTCCTCGGCAATTCGGGCACGTCGGTGCGCTCGCTCACCGCAGCGCTGGCGGTGCTCGCCGCCACCCAAGGCGGCCGCTTCCAGATCCGCGGCGTGCCGCGCATGCACGAGCGCCCGATCGGCGACCTGGTCGATGCGCTGCGCCCGCTGGGCTGCCCCATCACCTACCTCGCGAAAGACGGCTTCCCGCCTCTGCTGCTCGGGGACGGCACCACCCATTCGCTGCACCTGGACGCGCCGATCCGGGTGCGCGGCAACGTGTCGAGCCAGTTCCTCACCGGCCTGCTGCAGGCACTGCCGCTGGCAGCCTCCAGCCGCGACGTCGAGGTCGAGGTGGTCGGCGAACTGATCTCCCAGCCCTACATCGCCATCACGCTCGACCTGCTCGAGCGCTTCGGCGTGCTGGTGCGCAACGAGAACTGGTCGCGCTTCGTCATCCCCGCCGGCAGCCGGCTGCGCTCGCCGGGGGTGGTACACGTGGAGGGCGACGCCTCTTCGGCGTCGTACTTCGTGGCGCTGGGCGCATTGGCCGCAACGAACGACGCGCCCATCCGCATCGAAGGCATGGGCGAAGGCTCGATCCAGGGCGACGTGCGCTTCGTCGACGCGGCGGTGGCCATGGGCGCGCGCGCCAGCTTCGGCCCCAACTGGGTCGAGGTGTCCCGCGGTGCCTGGCCGCTCAAGGCGGTCGACCTCGACTGCAACCACATCCCCGATGCCGCCATGACCCTGGCGGTGATGGCGCTGTACGCCAAAGGCACCACCCGCCTCACCAACATCGCCAGCTGGCGTGTCAAGGAGACGGATCGCATCGCCGCCATGGCCACCGAACTGCGCAAGCTGGGGGCCGTGGTCACCGAAGGACCCGATTCCATCGAGGTCACTCCCCCGACGGCCTGGCAGCCGGCCGCCATCCACACCTACGACGACCACCGCGTGGCCATGTGCTTCGCGCTGGCGGCCTTCAACCCGCTGGCAGGCGCCCGGGTGCCGGTGCGCATCCTCGACCCGAAGTGCGTCGCCAAGACCTTCCCCGACTACTTCGAGACCCTGTTCAGCGTGTCCCGGGCCGACCCGGCCGACGTCCCGGTCATCACCGTGGACGGGCCCACCGCTTCCGGCAAGGGCACCCTGGCCAGCGAGGTGGCGGCCCGGCTGGGCTACCACTTCCTCGACAGCGGAACGCTCTACCGCGCTACCGCCCTGGCCGCCCTGCGCCAGGGCGTGGCCGCCACCGACGAGGCGGGCCTGGCGGCCCTGGCCAGGCATCTGCCGGTGCGCTTCGAAGGGCAGACCCTGCTGCTCGATGGCCAGGACGTCACCCAGTCCCTGCGCGAAGAAGCCGTCGGCAACCTGGCTTCGAAGATCTCCGCGTTCCCGGCCGTGCGGGCCTCGCTTTTCGAGCTGCAGCACGGCTTCCGGCGCCTGCCCGGGCTGGTGGCCGACGGGCGCGACATGGGCACCGTGATCTTTCCCCGCGCTCGGCTCAAGGTCTTTCTCACGGCCAGCGCGGCCGAACGCGCCGAGCGGCGGCATAAGCAGTTGATTTCAAAGGGAATTTCCACTAGTATTTCCGACCTTCGCGCTGACTTGGAGGCGCGCGACGCCCGGGACAAGACCCGCAGCGTCGCCCCCTTGAAGCCCGCCGAAGATGCACGCCTGCTGGACAACTCGGGCCTGTCGGTCGAAGCCTCGGTCGAAAAGGTCTTGCAGTGGTGGCAGGAGTGCCAGGCGTTCGGTTGAGTCCACCAGACCCTTTCGCACGCCAAACCGGGTTCCGGCTCTTCCCCCCCTGCGCTAGCCAAGCGCGCTGAGGAGCCGGTTTTCGACAACCAACCGCCACTTCGTGGCAATCACCGCCGGCGTCCGCCGGCACCAGGAAATCTCAATGTCACAGTCTGCAGTCGCCTCGTCGCAAGGCATGGAATCGTTTGCCGCCCTGTTCGAAGAATCGCTGAACCGCTCGAACATGCGTGCCGGCGAAGTCATCACCGCCGAGGTGGTGCGCGTCGAGCACAACTTCGTGGTGGTCAACGCCGGCCTCAAGAGCGAGGCGTACGTGCCGGTCGAGGAATTCAAGAACGACCAAGGCGAACTCGAAGTCCAGGTCGGCGACTACGTGTCGGTGGCCATCGACGCCATCGAAAACGGCTACGGCGACACCATCCTGTCGCGCGACAAGGCCAAGCG
>CAMLNA010000241.1 GCA_946481025.1 uncultured Rivibacter sp. | reverse complement strand
GTGCATGCGCTCATCCTGGGCAGGGCCATCACCGGCATCGCGGCGTTCTGACGGGCGCGATCAGGCCGGTGAACGGCGTTGCCGAGCCGGTGGTGAAGACGTCGAAGATCGAGGCCGACTGGCGCCGGTTTATTCAGCTGCCGCCTAAGGATAGAAGCAATCTGTCGTTCATCGCATAAGCAAGGCTTTTGATAATGCTCCGATCGCATATCAATCAGGAGAAGGCTCATGGCTTCCTTGCGACTGGGCGACACGGCTCCCGACTTCGAGCAGGACTCTTCCGAAGGCCCCATCCGGTTCCACCAATGGCTGGGTGACTCGTGGGGCGTGCTGTTTTCGCACCCCGCCGACTTCACCCCGGTGTGCACCACCGAACTCGGCCTCACCGCCAAGCTGAAGGACGAATTCGCCAGGCGCAACGTCAAGGTGATCGCGCTGTCGGTGGACCCGGCGGACTCCCACCGGAAGTGGATCGGCGACATCAACACCACGCAGGGCACGGTGGTGAACTTTCCGATCCTTGCGGATGCGGACCGCAAGGTGTCGGAGCTCTACGACCTGATCCATCCGAACGCGAGCACCACCGCCACGGTGCGTTCGCTGTTCGTGATCGGCCCCGACAAGAAGATCCGCCTCACCATCACCTACCCGGCCAGCACCGGCCGCAACTTCGACGAGATCCTGCGGGTGATCGACTCGCTGCAGCTCACCGAGTACCACAGCGTGGCGACGCCGGGGAACTGGAAGGACGGCGACGACGTGGTGATCGTGCCCTCGCTGCAGGACCCGGAGCTCATCCGGCAGAAGTTCCCGAAGGGCTACAAGGCGGTGACGCCCTACCTGCGTCTCACGCCGCAGCCGAACAAGGCCTAGCAGGGCGGGCGATGAACTTCCAGCAACTGCGCTCGGTGCGCGAAGCGGTGCGCCGCGGCTTCAACCTCACCGAGGTGGCCAACGCGCTGCACACCTCGCAGCCCGGCGTGAGCCGCCAGATCCGCGAGCTCGAGGAAGAACTGGGCGTGGACATCTTCGTGCGCGCCGGCAAGCGGCTGACCGGCCTCACGCCGCCGGGCGAGGTGGTGCTGCCCATCGTGGAGCGCCTGCTGCTGGAAGCCGACAACCTGCGGCGCGCCGGCGAAGACTACAACCAGCAGGACCACGGGCAGCTCACCATCGCCGCCACGCATTCGCAGGCGCGTTATGCCCTGCCCACCGCCGTGCGCGACTTTCGTGCGCGCCACCCGAAGGTGCAGCTCAACCTGCACCAGGGGTCGCCGCGCCAGGTGGCGCAGATGCTCATCGAGGGTGAAGCCGACCTGGGCATCGCCACCGAGGCGCTGGCGCAGTACGAGTCGCTGGTGGCGCTGCCGTGCTATCGCTGGACCCATTCGGTGGTGGTGCCGCCCGGGCACGAGCTGCTGGGCGGCGGCCCGCTCACCCTCGAGCGGCTGGCGCAGTACCCGCTCATCACCTACGACGCGGGCTACACCGGCCGCACGCACATCGACGAGGCTTTCCGCAAGCACGGGCTCGCGCCGCAGTTCGTGCTGACGGCCATGGACGCCGACGTCATCAAGACCTACGTGGAGCTGGGGCTGGGCGTGGGCATCGTGGCCTCGATCGCCTACGACGATGAGCGCGACCAGCACCTGCGCGCGCTGGACGCGCGCCACCTGTTCGCGGTGAACATGACGCGGCTGGCGCTGCGGCGCGGCACCTGGCTGCGCGCCTACGTCTACGACTTCATCGAGACGTTTGCCTCGCCGCTCACGCGGCCGGTGGTCGAGCAGGCGCTCAACCGGGAGCCCGGCGCGCTGTTCGAGATTTAGGCTGCCCCTGGTTCACAGCTCCAGGTCGCACGCGACCACCGGCCCCGGCATGGGCAACTCGCCAAAGGCCGAGTGCACCACGGCGCCGGTCATCACTTCGTCGAGTTCGCCGTAGCCGGTGGCTTCGACCACCATGCCGGAGCAGCGCTGGTCCATGACCGTGCGCAGATCCACCAGGCCGCGGTCGTATTCCATCAGCGTCACCCGGTCGACCTGCATGAAGACGAAGTCGTGGTCCTGCGCCTCGCCGTGGCGGCGTGCCACGCCGACGAATTCGCGCTGGTCGGGATCGACGGCCGTCACGATGATCGACTTGCCGTCGTTTTGCAGGGTCTGGCGAACGGTAAGGGGCAGCATGCGAGGTCTCCTGGGCTTGCGTGGCTCGAGGACTCGGCGCATGCATCGGCCGCCGCGGGAGGAGGACTCGGTGCGTGGCCGCACCGGCAACCCCGCTGTCGTGGCACCCCTCGAAAGAGATGCTTTAGACCGGAAGCTTTGCGACCCCGGCTTTCGTCCGGGTGTGCCTTGTCATCGATGGTGTCGATCGTATCGATCTGCAACGTCGGCGGGCAGGCCGCTCGGCCGTCCGCCACACACGGGCGTGAACAAGTTGGCATGATGTGCGCCCTGCAACCCGAAGCCGAGGGCAACGCATGGCCACGACCAGGAAACCGCAGCTCAGCAACATCCACGTCGGCGTCGGCGGCTGGACCTACGAGCCGTGGCGCAACAACTTCTTCCCCAAGGGCTGGCCGCAGAAGCGCGAGCTCGAGTATGCGAGCCGCCAGTTGAGCGCCATCGAGATCAACGGCACCTACTACAGCACGCAGAAGCCCGAGAGCTTTGCGAAGTGGCACGACGAAACACCCGACGGCTTCGTGTTTTCGCTCAAGGCTTCGCGTTTCGCCACCAACCGCAAGGTGCTGGCCGAGGCAGGCGACTCGGTGTCGCGCTTCATCGACAGCGGCATTGCGCGGCTGAAGCACAAGCTCGGGCCGGTGCTGTGGCAGTTCATGCCCACCAAGAAGTTCGAGCCCGAGGACTTCGAGGCCTTCTTGCAGCTGCTGCCCAGGGAAGTGGACGGCTTCGGGCTGCGCCACGTGATGGACGTGCGGCATGAGAGCTTCCTCGTGCCGCAGTACCTGGCGCTCGCGCGCAAATACAAGGTGGGCACGGTGTTCACCGACTCCGACGACTACCCGTCGTTTTCGGACGTGACCGGCGACTTCGTCTATGCGCGGCTGATGCGCACGAAGTCGGACGTGCCCACCGGCTACGGTCCGAAGGCGCTGGACGACTGGGCCCACCATGCCCTGGCCTGGGCGGCCGGCGAGGAGCCGGCGGAGCTGCCGCGCGTGGAAGACCCGCCGGGCAAGGCGACCGCGAAGTCGCGCGAGGTGTTCATCTACATGATCAGCGGCGCGAAAGAGCGCGCGCCGGCGGCGGCGATGGCGCTGCTGGAGCGGCTCGGCTGGACGCCGCCGGAGGGCGCTGCCTGAGCCTGGGCCTCGGCCCGGCTCAGATCATGGCCGCGGGGTCGTTCTGCTCCTCGGCCGCGCCCGGCGCAAAACGCGTCAGCTTGCGCGGCTTCAGGTACACGGTGCTGCCGGCCTGCAGGCCGAGCTGCTCGCGCAGCGCGTTGTACTCGGCACGCGGCAGTTCCACGTCGACATAGCTGCCGTCGTCGACCCGCTTGAACTCCAGCCGGGTCTGCGGCCCGACGGTGAGCGTCTGCGACAGCGTCACCGGCAGCGTGCCGTCTTCCGCCGCGCCGAGCACCTGCAGTTCGTGCGGGCGCACGTAGCTCACCTCGCCCTTGGCCGCGGCGCCGCCGGGCGCATGGCCCAGGCGGCCGTGGAACAGGTTCACGTCGCCCAGGAACTGCAGCACGAAAGGCGAAGCCGGGTGGTCATAGACCTGGTCGGGCGGGCCGTCCTGCTCGATGCGGCCATGGTTCATCACGACGATGCGGTCGGCCACTTCCATGGCCTCTTCCTGGTCGTGCGTGACGAACACGCTCGTCACATGCACCTCGTCATGCAGGCGGCGCAGCCAGCGGCGAAGTTCCTTGCGCACCTTGGCATCGAGCGCGCCGAAGGGCTCGTCGAGCAGCAGCACCTTGGGCTGCACGGCCAGCGCGCGCGCCAAGGCGATGCGCTGGCGCTGGCCGCCCGAGAGCTGGTGCGGAAAGCGGTCTGCGATCCAGTCGAGCTGCACGAGCTCGAGCAGCTCCATCACGCGCTTCCTGATCTCGGCTTCCGAAGGCCGCGTGGCCTTGGGCCGCACCCGCAGCCCGAAAGCCACGTTCTCGAAGATGCTCATGTGGCCGAACAGGGCGTAGTGCTGGAACACGAAGCCGACCTGGCGCTCGCGCACGTCGGTGCGCGTGGCGTCTTCGCCGTGGAAATGCACGCTGCCGCTGTCGGGCACTTCGAGCCCGGCAATGATGCGCAAGAGCGTGGTCTTGCCCGAGCCCGACGGGCCGAGCAGTGCGACCAGCTCGCCACTCGGCAGCGACAGGTTCAGGTTGTCGCAGACGACGGTGTTGCCAAACCGCTTGTTGAGGTTTCTGACTTCGATGCTCATG
>CAMLNA010000240.1 GCA_946481025.1 uncultured Rivibacter sp. | reverse complement strand
CCACCAGAAGTGCATGAGCGTGAGCAGCATCGACAGCCCCCACAGCAGGTGCACCCAGTACAAGCGCGTGCGCCCCGGGTGCTGAACGATCCTGGCCGCGCCGCTGAGCAGGCGCGCCATGCCCAGGCTCACCACCATGCTGAGCACCATGCGCAGGTGCGTGAAAAGGCTGGGGTCGACGGCGTGCACCGCGGTGTGGTCGTCCATGTCGCGTCCTTCCTGTTGCTTGGGCTGCCTGACGGCCATTTGCGGGAGTTGGTCTACAACCGCGACCTGCTGCCCGAGGACTGAGGCGCCGCTGCGGCGCTTCTGCGGCCGCGCGTCGCCGATCCCTGCACCTGCTGCGGCATGCGCAGTGCCGGATGATCCTGCATCGCATCAGCCACGTGGTCCACGAAGGCGCGCACCTTGCGGGTCAGGTCCTTGCGGTCGCGATAGCAGGCGTGGAAGTCCAGCGGCGCACCATCCACCTGGGCCGCGCCCTTGGCCGACAGCGAACACGGCAGGAACAACGGTACCAGCAGGCCGCGCTCGATCAGCGGGTTGGCGATGAACACGCCCAGCCGGGTGATGCCGGCGCCGCCGACCGCCAGCTGCGCCAGCGTGTCCACGTCGTTGGTGACGATCGTCGGGTTCAGCGCCGGCTCGAAGCGCGTCCCGCCGCGCACGAACCACCATCGAAGCAGCCGCCCATCCACCGGCAGCCGGAACAGCAGGCAGGCATGCTGCGCCAGTTCCTCGGGCCGCTGCGGCGTGCCGGCACGCGCCAGGTAGGCCGGCGAGGCGCAATACACCACCGGGATGGTGGCGATGCGCCGGGCCACGAGCCCCGGCTCCAGCTGCTCGCCGAAGCGGATGCTGACGTCGATGTCCTCCTTCACATGGTCGACGCTGCGGTCGGCCACCACCAGCTCGAGCGAGACGCGCGGGAACCGCTCGGTGAATGCCGGCACCAGCGGGGCGAGCACGTGCCGCGCAAAGGCGACCGAGCACGCCACCCGCAGCCGCCCCTGCGGCTCGCCATGCAGCTCGGTCACGGCCGCCTGCGCCAGCTGCAGCTCGCGCACCATGCCGCGCACCCGCTCGTAGTAGAGCGAGCCGCTTTCGGTGAGCGAGAGGCGGCGCGTGCTGCGCACCAGCAGCCGGGTGCCCAGCTCCTGCTCGAGCCGGGCGATGTTCTGGCTCGCGGCGGCGGGCGTGATGCCGAGCTGGCGTGCCGCCGCTGCGATGCTGCCGCCCTCAACGGCCTTCACGAAGCTGTCGATGCCGCGCAGGATGTCCATGAGGTGTCTTTCGAATAGAGCCTGGAATTCGAAACTTTAGCTTTCGGCTGATCCAGGCGCTGCGGTGCTACCGCGCCGGGGCCGCGCTGCCTACAGTGCCGCGGACGGAAACAACCCGAGCCGAGGCCGACATGACGCATCTTGAAGCCAGCACACCGATCGCAACACCCCGCCGCCACCACCGCAGCCGGAAGCTCTCACCCCGCTACACGCCGGTGGTTTTCGCCTTCTTCATGTCGGCCATCATGGCCTTGCTGATGTGCGCCGTGATCGTGGGCGCCAACAGCGGCGTGGACGCCGGGCTGCCCGCACGCGTGCTGCACGCCTATGTGCTGGCCATGCCGGTGGCCTTCTTCTGCGTGCTGATGGTGCGGCCGCTGGTGCAGAGGCTGGTGGCGCTGACGGTGGGCAAGGCCTAGCGCAAGAGTGGCGCGCGCCCCCGCTTGCCGCCGCGCTGAGCCGGGCCCGCCGCTACCCGTTACCTTTTGCGATCAGTGCGGGCCGTCCGTTTGTCGATTGGCGGGTAGCCCGTTCGTCGTGTGACTGGAGGCCGCCCTTTTGCTGCCCCACCTCACCACCCAGGAGACCCGCATGACCGCCAAGACCGCCATCGCCCGCCCGCTGCAGAAGATCGTTCCCTTCCTCTGGTATGCCAAGGAAGCCGAAGAAGCCGCGGCGTTCTACACCTCCATCTTTCCGGACTCGCGCATCACCCGGGTCAGCTCCATGCCCAGCGAATCGCCCAGCGGCCCGCCCGACTCGGTGAAGGTGGTGGACTTCCTGCTCTGCGGCCAGCCCTTCACCGCCATGAGCGCCGGCCAGATGGACCCGTTCAACCATGCCATCTCGCTGATGGTGTACTGCGACACCCAGGCCGAGCTCGACCGCTACTGGAACGCCCTGCTCGAAGGCGGCGCGCCCGAAGCCTGCGGCTGGCTCAAGGACCGCTACGGCGTCTCGTGGCAGCTCGTGCCCACCGTGATGATGGACATGATGGCCGACACCGACCGCGCCAAGGCCAAGCGCGCCTGCGACGCGATGCTGAAGATGGTGAAGTTCGACATCGCGACGCTGCAGGCGGCTTACGAGGGACGCTGAGGGTCGATGCCGAGGCGCAGGCCTCAGCGCCGCACCTCGAACACCACGTTGAACGGCGTTTCGGCCGCGCGCCGGAAGTGGGTGAAGCCCGCCTTGCGGAACACGTCGGCCAGCCGCTTCGGCCCGGCCTGCGCGCCCAGCACGAGCCTGCCGCCTTCGGCCACCGCATGCGCGCAGCAGATCACCGACGAGGCCGCGTAGTACAGCTGCCCCACGGTGGAGAGGTTGTCTTCCACCCGGTCGTGGGCGAACGGCTCCACCAGCATCACCGTGCCGCCGGGAGCGAGCACCTGGGCGGCATGCCGGGCGGCCGCCACCGGGTCGCCCAGGTCGTGCAGCGTGTCGAAGAAACAAATGAGGCCGTATTGGCGGTCGGGGTAGTCCGTTGCGCGGGCCTGCGTGAACTCGGTGCGCTGCACCACGCCGGCTGCCGCCGCATGCCGGCGCGCTGCGGCCAGCGAGGGCTCATGCGTGTCGAAGCCATAAAAGCGCGAGCGGGCGAACGCCTCGGCCATCAGCAGCGTGGAGTGGCCATGGCCGCAGCCCACGTCGGCCACGGCGATACCGGCCTCCAGCGCGGCCACCACGCCATCGAGGGCGGGCAGCCACGACGTCACCAGGTTGGCGCGGTAGCCGTTGCGATAGAAGCCCGCCACGCCGCAGGCCATGCGGGCGTCGTGTTCGCCCCAGGCCACGCCGCGGCCGGTGCGAAACGCCTCGAGCGCCTTCGGCTCGTCGAACCACATCGCGGCCGGCACGTCCCAGGCAGGCGGCAGGTAGACCGGGCTGGTCGCGTCGGCGAGCACCATCGCCTGCTCGGGCGAGAGCTCGTAGGTCTCGCTCACGGCGTGGTAGTTCACGTAGCCGCCCGCGGCTTGGGCGTTGAGCCACTCGCGCACGTAGCGTTCGGCACAGCCGGCCCTGGCAGCCACTTCCCTGGCGCTCAGCGGGCCGCCGCCGGCCATGGCCTTGTAGAGGCCCAGCTTGCTGCCCAGGCTGACCATGATGCCGGTGTAGCCGGCGGTGAGGTCGCCGATGGCGCGGTTGACGAACGCCTCCAGCCTGGCGGGGTTCAGGGTGGAAGCCGTGGTGTCGATATCCATGGTGGAAGTCCCCCGCCTTGATCAACGCACTTTGGGCAGCGCGTTCGAAACCGCCTTGCCGATACTGCGGCCCTGGCGACGCCCTTCGTCGATGGCATGGCGGAAGTGGATGCCGGCATACAGGCGCGACAGCCCGTTTTCTTCGGCCGCCCGCGAGAAGCCGCGGTAGTGGCGCGTGACGCCCGGCAGCGTGAGGCTGGTGAGGCTGTAGCGTACGCGGTCGCCGAAGAGATCGATCAGCACTTCGGCCGCGGCCCAGCCCAGCACGGTGTGGGTGGACGGGTAGTCGGGCACCGGCGGCGTGACCAGCAGCGGCTGCCAGGAGGCGTCGGGCTCGGTGGCGGAGTTGCCATCGACAGCTGCCGAATGGATGGCGGTGACCGGGCGCCAGAAGCGGTGCTCGTACTTCTCGCCAAAGCCCGCGATGAACCCGTCGGCCATGGCGAAGTGCACCAGCGCGAAGGCACGCGCGGCCTCCCAGGCGTCGAGCCGGCGCTCGCGCACCACCGCATTGGCAATGCGGTTCCAGCCCAGCGGCGAATCCTCGTACCAGAACTTCGCGATCTCGGTCTGCTCCGGGGTGCGGGTGCGGCTGGCCACATGGCCGACCTCGCGCACCTCTTCCAGGTCGCGGGCGTAGTGCTGGCCGGGCAGCGGCAGCGGCCCTTCGAGCACATGCTCGCCCAGCGTGATGGCGAACGGCACCACACGGCCCCAGCCCGGCTGCGCGGCGAAGCCGAACGGCGCGGTGAACTGGTACTCGCCTGCACCGGTACGCGGCACATAGGGCGGTTGCGCTGCACCGTCGGCGCCGTCGGTGCGGCGACGGTTCAGCGTGGCCCACGCGGCGGCCTGGCCGGTGGCAAGGCCTGCGGTCTTGGCCGGCCCGTTGCGCACGGCAGCCAGCGCCTGGACGTAGGCCTCTTCCACCAGCGCGGCCTGGTCGGGCAACAGCTGCACCAGGACCTCCCGCGCCGCGGCGGCCACGGCCGCTTCGG
>CAMLNA010000239.1 GCA_946481025.1 uncultured Rivibacter sp. | reverse complement strand
ATCGTCGAGATCGAGAACATCATGCGCCACCTGCGCATGGGCAAGACGCCGTACCAGGCCGCGATGGAGGCAGCCGACGAGATCGGTCTCGCGGTGATCGCGACCACCTTCACGCTGATCGCGGTGTTCCTGCCGACCGCCTTCATGGCCGGCGTGCCAGGCAAATTCTTCGTGCAGTTCGGCTGGACCGCGTCGCTGGCGGTGTTTGCCTCGCTGGTGGTGGCCCGCATGCTGACGCCGATGATGGCGGCCTACCTGCTCAAGCCCGACCACCACGAGCAGAAGGACGGCCGCGTCATGCAGCTCTACCTGCACTGGGCGCAGTGGTGCCTGAAGCATCGCGTGCTGACGATGGTGGCCACGGTCGTGTTCGTGGTGGTGTCGTTCGCGCCCGTGGCGATGGGCCTGCTGCCCAGCGGCTTCATCCCGCCGGACGACCTCTCGCAGACGCAGGTGAACATCGAGCTGCCGCCGGGCAGCACCTTCAAGCAGACGCTGGCCGCCGCGGAGCAGGCGCGCGAGATCGTGCAGCGCAACGAGCACGTCAAGCTGATCTACACCGCGGTGGGCGGCGGCAACGCGGGCGGCGACCCGTTCGCGCTGGCGGGCGCGGCCGAGGCGCGCAAGGCCACGCTGACCCTCAACCTGACGCCGAGGCAGGACCGGCCGGGCCTGTCGAAGCAGGACATCGAGGCACAGTTGCGCACGGCGCTCGACGTGCTGCCGGGCGCGCGCCTGAAAGTGGGCTTCGGCGGCTCCAGCGAAAAGTACGTGCTCGTGCTGGCCGGCGAGGACGGCGAGGCGCTGGCGCAGCATGCGCTGCAGGTCGGCCGGGAGCTGCGCACCATTCCAGGCATCGGCAACGTGACCTCCACCTCGAGCCTCACGCGGCCGGAGCTGATCGTGCGGCCCGACTTCGCCAAGGCGGCGGACCTGGGCGTCACCTCGGCGGCCATTGCCGACACGCTGCGCATCGCGACGGCGGGCGACTACGACCAGAGCCTCGCCAAGCTCAACCTTTCGCAGCGGCAGGTGCCGGTGGTCGTGAAGCTCAAGGCCGATGCGCGGCAGGACCTGGAGCTGCTGTCGCGCCTGCCGATCCCCGGCGCCCACGGCCCGGTGATGCTGGGCAACGTGGCCAACCTCGCCATCGACAGCGGCCCGGCGCAGATCGACCGCTACGACCGCCTGCGCAACATCAACTTCGAGATCGAGCTCAACCAGCAGCCGCTCGGCGCGGTGGAGGCGCAGGCGCTGGCGCTGCCCAGCCTGAAGAACCTGCCGCCCGGCGTGACGCAGACCACCGTGGGCGACGCCGAGGCGATGGCCGAGCTGTTCTCCAGCTTCGGCCTGGCGATGCTCACCGGCGTGCTGTGCATCTACATCGTGCTGGTGCTGCTGTTCCACGATTTCGTGCAGCCGGTGACGATCCTGGCGGCGCTGGTGCTGTCCATCCCGGGGGCGTTCCTGGCGCTGTTCATCACCAACACCGCGGTGTCGATGCCCTCGATGATCGGCCTCATCATGCTGATGGGCGTGGCCACCAAGAACTCCATCCTGCTCGTCGAATACGCCATCGTGGCGCGCCGCGACCGCGGCCTGTCGCGCTGGGATGCCTTGCTCGACGCCTGCAGCAAGCGGGCCCGGCCGATCGTCATGACGACGGTGGCCATGGGCGCGGGCATGCTGCCGATCGCGATCGGGCTGGGCGTCGACCCGAGCTTCCGGGCGCCAATGGCCATCGTGGTGATCGGCGGCCTGATCACCTCGACCTTCCTGAGCCTGCTGGTGATCCCGGTGGTGTTCACCTACGTGGACGACGTGGTCAGCTGGCTCAAGCGCAACACCTTCGGGCGGCTGCACCACCACCATCCGCACGCGCCGGGCGGGGCTTCCGCGGCGGCGTCGCAGCCGGCGCGCGAAACCCACTGAGCCTGAGCCGCCCGAGCCCGGGCGGTCGGGCCGCTATTTCGCGGCCCGCTCCTTGACCACGGCATAACGGGCCAGCGTCTTTTCGCGGGCCGCGTCATGCAGTACCCGCGGCTTCGGGTAGTCGCGCCCCAGTACCACGCCCGCGGCGTCCAGGTCCGCGGGCCGCGCCAGCCAGGGCGCATGGAGGGCTTCGTCAGGCAGCCTGGCCAGCTGCGGCAGGTAGCGCCGGATGAAGCGGCCTTCGGGGTCGAACTTCCGGCTCTGCGTGACCGGGTTGAAGATCCGGAACCAGGGCTGCGCGTCGCAGCCGGTGGAGGCCGCCCATTGCCAGTTGCCGTTGTTGGCGGCGAGGTCGAAGTCGTTCAGCTTCTCGGCGAAGTAGCGCTCGCCCCAGCGCCAGTCGATGCCGAGGTCCTTCACCAGGAAGCTCGCCGCCACCATGCGCAGCCGGTTGTGCATGTAGCCGGTCTGGTTGATCTGCGCCATCGCGGCGTCCACCAGCGGATAGCCGGTGCGGCCCTCGCACCAGGCGGAGAAGTCGTCCTCGGCATGCTTGCCGTGCTCCCACTTGATGCGGTCGTACTCGCGCCGGAAGGCCTTGTCGACCACATGCGGGTGGAACAGCAGCACCTGGAAGAAGAAGTCGCGCCAGATGAATTCGGACAGCCAAGTCTCGGCGCCTCGCGAGCCGCCGCGCATGCGGTCCCAGGCCAGCCGCGCCACTTCGCGGATCGACACCGTGCCGAAGCGCAGGTGCACGCCCAGGTAGCTCGGCCCCTTCACCGACGGGAAGTCGCGGGTCTCGTGGTAGCGGTCCACCCGCTGCAGGAAGTCGTCGAGCAGCGCGGCGGCCCCTGATGCGCCGGTGGGGATCTTCAGCGCGGCCAGGTTGGTCGGCTCGAAGCGCAGCGCCTCGAGACCGGGTACTTCGTGCCGCAGGCCGGCCGGCAGCGGCGCCAGCGCGGCAGCATGGCGCTCCACCGGGTAGGCGCTCAGGCAGTGCGGCTCGAGCTTCCTCATCCAGGCGTTCCTGTAGGGCGTGTACACGCCATAGGGCTGGGCGGTGCCGGTGCGCAGCTCGTCGCCCTCGAAGATGACCTGGTCCTTCGATGTGTGAAGCACGACCCCTGCATCGGACAGCAGGCCGCGCACCTTGGCGTCGCGCGCGCGTGCCGCCGGTTCGTAGTCGTGGTTCGCATACACCGCCTGGACCTGCAGCTCGCGCGCCAGCCGGGCGATCTCTTCGGCGGCAGGCCCGTGCCGCACGATCAACCCGGCGCCCTGGATCCCCTGCAGCGCCGCCAGCGCGCGCAACGCGCCGTCGAGCTCGGCCACGCTGTCGCGAATGAACTCCACCCGCCGGTCGGCCCGCGGCAGGGCATCGAGCAGCGCGGTGTCGAACACGAAGGCGCACCACACCCGCCGGGCCGCCTTGAGCGCGTGATGGAGCGCGGCATGGTCGTGCACCCGCAGGTCACGGCGAAACCAGACCAGCGCACTGTCCAGGGCTTTTTCCATGAGCCCGGAGTGTCGTGCACGGCTAAAATTCGCGCCATGTCGTCCCCCGAGCCCCCCGCTCCCTCCGCCACCGGCACCACCATCAACCTGACGAACCAGTTCCTCATCGCCATGCCCGGCATGGGCGACGACAACTTCGCAGGTTCGGTGGTCTACATGTGCGAGCACACCGAACGCGGTGCGCTGGGGCTGGTGATCAACAAGCCCATCGACATCAAGCTGCGCAACCTGTTCGAGAAGGTGGACCTCACCCTCGACCGCGAAGACCTGGCCAATGCGCCGGTGTACTTCGGCGGGCCGGTGCAGACCGAGCGCGGCTTCGTGCTGCACGAGCCGCTGGGCGGCGAAGAGGGCGCCCACTACAACTCCACGCTCAGCATCCCCGGCGGCCTCGAGATGACCACCAGCAAGGACGTGCTCGAAGCGCTGTCCAACGGCGCCGGCCCCAGGAAGGTGCTGGTCACGCTGGGCTATTCCGGCTGGAGCGCCGGCCAGCTCGAGGAAGAGATCGGCCGCAACGGCTGGCTCACGGTGAACGCCGAGCCGTCGATCATCTTCGACACGCCGATCGAAAAGCGCTACGAGCGCGCGCTGTCGCTGCTGGGCATCGACCCGGCGATGCTGTCGTCCGGGGCCGGGCACGCATGAGCTTTGCTCCTGCACCAGTCCCACCCCCCCAGACCCTTCTTGCTTTCGATTTCGGCACCAGGCGGGTCGGCGTGGCCGCCGGCAACACCCTGCTGCGCCAGGCCCAGCCGCTGAAGACGATCGCCGTCGAAGGCGACGCGCGCTTCGAGGCCTGCGCCCGGCTCATTGCCGAATGGCAGCCGGCCGCGCTGGTGGTGGGCGTGCCGTTCCACCCCGACGGCGCGGAGCACGACAATACGCGCCGCGCGCGGCGCTTCGCCCGCCAGCTGCACGGCCGCTTCCGCCTGCCTGTGCACGAGGTGGACGAGCGCTACACCACCACCGAGGCCCGGAGTGCCGGCGCACGCGATGCAGATGCCGCGGCCGCCGCGCTGATCCTCGAGCAGTATTTCCGGGAGCACCCATGAAGACTTCGAAGCCAGTTTTGAGGGCCGCCTCGGCGAGCGGGGTG
>CAMLNA010000238.1 GCA_946481025.1 uncultured Rivibacter sp. | reverse complement strand
CAGGTGCCGCTCGTGCGCGCTGCCATGGCTGCGGGCCACCCGCTCGGGCGGGCTGTCTCGCTTCATGCGCACCGTGAAGTGATCGGGCGTCTCGACGATGGCCACCTTGCTGCCGCCGCGCCAGAAGTAGGTGCCGAGGTCGGGGATGTTGCTGGTGCTGGCCATGGGATCTCCTGACTGAGGGGGCAGTCCCAGTTATAGGAGGTGCCGCCCGGTTGCGTATCCACCAAGCTAGGGAGCCGGAGCAGCAGAGCGGGCTTTGATGCCGGTCAAGCCGCCGCCGCTGGCCATGCGGGCCGCAGACACGGCGGGCCCTGTTTGATCCGCGTCAAGCCCCGGCGACCCGCCTTGCCTACGCTGCACCGCACGCACAAACAGACCATGGAGCAGCGCATGTACAGCAAGATCCTCGTGCCGGTGGACGGCAGTCCCACTTCCAACCTCGGGCTCGCGGAAGCCTGCAAGCTGGCCAGGCTCGCCGGCTCGCGCCTGCGGCTGCTGCATGTGGTGGACATGATGTCGGTGACCATGTCCGTCGAGTCGAGCATGGCTGCCACGCCCACCGTCTTCGAGATGCTGCGCGAGGGCGGTCAGGCCATCCTCGACAAGGCCAGGTCCCTGGCAGACGCCGCCGGCGTCGCTGCCGAGACATCGCTGCTCGAGTCGATGGCCGGGCGCGTCTGCGACGTCGTCGCCGAGGAGGCCCGACGCTGGGGCGCCGAACTGGTGGTCATCGGCACGCACGGCCGGCGCGGCGCGGGCCGCGTGCTGATGGGCAGCGATGCCGAGCTGATCGCCCGCGTGTCACCCGTGCCGGTGCTGCTGGTGCGCAGCCCGGCCGACCGGCGATAGCAGGACCGACGTGCTGAGGGGCTGAAGTCCAGGGCCTGCGCCCCGGTGTGTCGTCAGGCCGCCAGCTTCAACAGCCGCATCGCGTTGTTCTTCAGGATCCCGGGCTTCACCTCGTCGCGGAAGCCCGCCTCCTCGAAGTCCTTCATCCAGCGGTCAGGGGTGATGAGCGGGTAGTCGCTGCCGAACAGCACGCGGTCCTTCAGCAGCGTGTTGGCGTACTGCACCAGCTGCTGCGGAAAGTACTTCGGGCTCCAGCCCGAAAGATCGATCCACACGTTGGGCTTGTGCATGGCCACGCTCAGGGCCTCGTCCTGCCACGGCCAGCTCGGGTGGGCGATGACGATCTGCATGTCGGGGAAGTCGATCGCCACGTCGTCGAGGTGGATGGGGTTCGAGTATTCGAGCCGCAGCCCGCCGCCGCAGCGCATGCCCGAGCCGATGCCCGAGTGCCCGCTGTGGAAGATGGCCGGCATGTTGTGCTCGGCGATCACCTCGTAGATGGGCCAGGCCATCTTGTCCTGCGGGTAGAAGCCCTGCACCGTCGGGTGGAACTTGAAGCCCTTGACGCCGTGCTCCTCGATGAGCCGGCGTGCCTCGCGCGCGCCCATCTTGCCCTTGTGCGGGTCGATGGAGGCGAAGGCGATCATCACGTCGGGGTTCTTCGACGCGGCTTCGGCGATCTCCTCGTTGGGGATGCGGCGGCGTCCCAGGTTGGCCTCGGCATCGACCATGAACATCACCAGGCCGATCTTGCGTTCACGGTAGTAGTCGATCGACTCCTGGATGGTCGGCCGGCGACTGGAGCGGAAGTACTTGTCGGCCGCGCGGTCGTATTCCTCGCCGTACTTGTCGAAGGGGTTCCAGCACGACACCTCGGCATGGGTGTGGATGTCGATGGCGATGAGTTCGTTGGCGTTCACGGTTTCGGCTCTCGGCAAATGAAGTTGTCGGCACTTTCGATGTCGCCGCCGCCCTTGTAGGTGGCGACCTTGGGGTAGGCGCACAGCGGCCGCGTGCGGGCGGGTGACCACGTGGCCGGCAGCTCATTGTTCACGCCGCCGGGGTTGCCTGCGCCGCGTGCGCTCGCGACCACCGCATCGGGTGCCTGGCCCCTTTCGACCCAGTTCACCAGCGCGCCCAGCATGTCGAACTGGTCGGTGGCCGGGCCGCCGCGGCAATGGTTCATGCCCGGCACCGGGAAGTAGCGGGCGAAGCCCGCGGCGTTGCCGCCGTGGTGCCTGGCGAGCGCGTCGTACCAGGCGGCGGTGTCGTCGGAAGAGAACACGGCATCGCTCGTGCCGTGGTAGACGAGCAGCTTGGCGCCGCGGTTCTTGAGCGCCGACAGGTCGGCGGCATCGGGCGGTGTCATGAAGGCCATGGACGACTCGGTGAAGGTCTGGTCGCTGGCGAATATCTTCTGCCCGTCGCGCTCCACGTCGAAGGCCAGCGTGAAGGCCTTGGGGTCTTTGGCCGCACCGTTGCCGGCATCGGCCGGCGGCGTCTGGAAGACGTAGGCCACCGCCACCGGATCGCGGTGGGTCACCGAGTACACGAACTCCCAGTTCGCCCAGTCGGCGCCGGTGATGCCCGCATCGAACGGGAAGCCGGCGTAAACGCGCTGCCCGGCGGGGTTGCGCGCACCGCCGAACACGTTGGCCAGCACCTGCTTCTGCCGGGCCGAAAGACAGCTGCCGTCTCGAGCGCCGGCGCAGGTGGGCACGTCGCGCGCGAGGTCGAAGGCGCGCTGGCAGGCGACGCCGGCGTTCACCAGGCCGTCGGCCGCGCCGTCGAGTGCGTCGCACCGGGCCAGCACCGCATCGGCCACCAGCTTGCGTTCGGCCGGCGAGAAGGCGGTGGCGAGGTCGGGCCCGGTGGCCAGCGTCGCGTACTGCTGCGCGCCGTAGAGCTGCGCCACCGCGGCCTTGGGCAGGTTGAAGCCGGGGTTGCCGGCCAGCACGCCGTCGTACTGGTCGGCAAAACGCGAGGCGGCCACCATCGCATGGCGTCCGCCGTTGGAGCAGCCGCCGATGTACGAGCGGTCGGGGGCCTTGGCATAGGCGGCCCGGATCAGCGACTTCGCCATCGGCGTGAGCTTGCCCACTGCCTGGTAGCCGTAGTCGAGCCGGGCCTGGGGGTCCAGGCCGAACAGCGGCAACTGGCCCACGTTGTGCCCGGCGTCGGAGCTCAGCACCGCGAAGCCCTGGTGCAGCGCATGCGTGAGCGGCCCGCCGCCGCTCACCGCGCCGATGGCGGGCTGCACGAAGCCGTCGAGCCCGCCATTGCCCTGGTGAAAGAAGCGGCCGTTCCAGTCGCGCGGCAGGCGCATCTCGAAGCCGATCGCGTAGGCCTTGCCGTCCACCGGGCTGGTGCGTTCGAACATGCGGCCGGTGACGAGGCAATGCTCGGCCACGTCGCGCCCGCCCACCTTCAGCGTGCCGGCCGGAACGGCCGAGGCAGCGGTGAGCGTGGTGTCGGCAAAGCTGAACTGCGAGGGCAGTTCGGCGCAGGCGCGCAGCGCCGCAGGCGTGGCGGGCGCCAGCTGCGGAGCTTGTGGCCGTGGCGCGGTGCCGCAGGCGGCCAGCAGCAAGGCAGCGGCCGCGACGGACAGATGGCGTGGTGCGTCGGACATTCGCGTGGCTCCGGTCATGCAATTGCCTTCTGAATCGGCGTTCACACAGGTCACTGGCAGGCGAAGTTCTCTGCCGCGTTGACGTCGCCGCTGCCCTGGTACGTGGCGCGCTGCGGATACGGGCACAACGGCCGCGTGCGGGTGGGCCATGCCGCGGCATCGGGGTTGGCGGCACGTGCCGAGGCCTTGATGCTGGCCGGCGCCACGCCGTTTTCCACCCAGTTCACGATGGCGGTGAGCGTGTCGAATTTGTCGGTGGCCGGTCCGCCCGAGCAGTGCCCCATGCCCGGCACGGTGAACAACCGCGCGAACCCTCCCGCGTCCCCGCTGTTGGCGGCGCGCAGGCCTTCGTACCAGGCGATCGTGTCGTTCACCGAGAACACCGCGTCGCTGTTGCCGTGGAACACGATCATCTTGCCGCCGCGGCTGCGCAAGGTGGCGAGGTTGGTCGGGCTGGGCGGCGTCATGAAGTCCATGGCCGAAGTGGAATAGACCGGCGTGGTGGCGAAGATCTTCGGGGCGTCGGTGTCGAAGTCGAAGCCGAGCAGGTAGTCGATCACCGTGGTGCCGGTGCCGTCGGGCGTGGAAGGCGGCGTGGTGAACACATAGGGCAGCGAGCCGCCGCCGAGCGTGCCGATCAGCGAGTTGGGCACCGAGGTGGTGGAGGTGCCCAGCTTCCAGATGCGCCAGCCGAAGCTCGCCACGCCCGCGTCGTACGGCCAGTCCGAATAGAGCTGCTGGCCGGCGCCGTTCTTCGGCCCGCCGAACACCTTCTGCAGCGCGGTGACCTGCGCCGCGCTCAGGCAGGTGGCGTCCTTCGCGCCGGGGCAGGTGAGCGTGGTCACGTCGAAGGCGGTCTTGCAGGCCGGAGGGTTGTCGATCATGCCGTCGACCAGGCCGTCGAGCGCGTCACACTGCTCGACCACCTTGCCGGCCAGCAGCGTCATGTCGGCATTGCTGAAGGCCTGGCTGACGATGGGCCGCCCGTCGGGCGCCACCGGCGCGGCGGCTGCGAAGGCCTGGTTGTCCCAGGCATGCTGCACGGCGGCCTTGGGCAGGTTGAAGCCCGGGTTGCCGGCCACGATGCCGTCGAACTGG
>CAMLNA010000237.1 GCA_946481025.1 uncultured Rivibacter sp. | reverse complement strand
CGCAGCCGCCGCGCCGTCTGGCACCCCTGCAGCCAGATGAAGGCCTACGAAACCCAGCCGCTGCTCGCGGTGGCCCGCGCCGAAGGCGTGTGGCTGCACGACACCGAAGGCCGGCGCTACCTCGATGCCATCAGCTCCTGGTGGGTCAACCTCTTCGGCCACCAGCACCCGCACATCAAGGCCGCATTGAAGGCGCAGCTCGACACGCTGGACCACGTGATGCTGGCCGGCTGCACCCATGCGCCGGTGGTCGAGCTCTCGGAGCGGCTGGGCGCGCTCACCGGCCTGGGCCATGCGTTCTACGGCAGCGACGGCGCCTCGGCCACCGAGATCGCGCTGAAGATGAGCGCGCACTACTGGCGCAACCTGGGCCGGCCCGGCAAGAGCCGCTTCATCGGGCTCGAACACGGCTACCACGGCGAAACGGTCGGGGCGCTGTCGGTGACCGACATCCCGATCTTTCGCGAGGCCTATGCCCCGCTGGTGCGCCTCGGCGCCACGGTGCCCAGCCCCGATGCCCGGCTGGCTTCGCCCGGCAGGAGCGCCCTCGACCATGCACGCGACTGCGCCGCCGCGCTCGAGGCCTGGCTGCAGCAGCACCACGACGAAACCGCAGCCCTCATCGTGGAGCCGCTGGTGCAATGCGCGGCCGGCATGGCGATGCACGATGCCGAATACCTGCGCCTCGTGCGTGCGCTGTGCGACCGCTACGAAGTGCATCTGGTGGCCGACGAGATCGCGGTCGGCTTCGGTCGCACCGGCAGCCTGTTCGCGCACCAGCAGGCCGGCATCACCCCCGACTTCGTGTGCCTGTCGAAAGGGCTCACCGGCGGCATGCTGCCGCTGTCGGCGGTGCTCACCACCGATACGGTCTACGACGCCTTCTACAGCGACGACACCGCGCGCGGCTTCCTGCATTCGCATTCGTACACCGGCAACCCGCTGGCCTGCCGTGCGGCGCTGGCCACGCTCGACCTCTTCGAGGCGAGCGACGTGCTGGCCGCCAACCGGGCCACCGCGCAGCGCCTCGACGAGCTGCTGCGGCCGCTGCACGAACACGCCGCCGTCGAAGGCTCGCGCCGGCTCGGCATGATCTGGGCGTGGGACATCGCCACTCGGGACCCCGCTTTCGCGCGCCGCTACCATGCAGCCGCGTTGCAGCAGGGCCTGCTGCTGCGCCCCATCGGCCGCACGCTGTACTTCATGCCGCCGTATGTCATGGACGACGAAGCCCTGGTGCGGCTCGCACAGGGCGCCTTCGCCGCACTCGAACAGACGCTCCAACACTCATGACCCTCGGTTACTTCATCACCGGCACCGACACCGGTGTCGGCAAGACCCTCGTGAGCTGCGCGCTGCTGAAAGCGCTCGGCCGGCGGCACGGCCGCGCCGTCGGCATGAAGCCGGTGGCGGCCGGCGCCGACGCCACGCCCGAAGGCGGGCTGCTCAACGAAGACGTGAGCGCGCTGCGCGCGGCCGGCAACGTGCGCGTGCCGGCCGGACTCGACAACCCCTACATCCTGGCCGAGCCGGTGTCACCGCACATCGCGGCACGGCTGGCCGGGCAGCACATCGACCCGGCGGTGATCGAGCAGCGCTACCGGCAGCTCGCCACGCTGGCCGACGCGGTGGTGGTCGAAGGCGCCGGCGGCTTCTGCGTGCCGCTCAACGATACCGAGACCAGCGCCGACCTCGCGCAACGGCTCGGACTGCCGGTGGTGCTGGTGGTGGGGCTGCGGCTGGGCTGCCTCAACCACGCGCTGCTCACGCAGGAGGCCATCCTCGCGCGCGGCCTGAAGCTCGCGGGCTGGGTGGCCAACCGCATCGACCCGGCCATGGCGTCGGCGGCCGACAACCTCGACACCCTGCGCGCACGCCTGGCGGCCCCGATGCTGGCCGACGTGCCATGGATGGCGCAGCCCGATGCAACCGCCATCGACATCCGGCTGCCCGACACGGCGCAGCAGGAAGGAGGGGCACGATGACCGCCTGGGATTTCACCGCCGAACTGCAGGCGCTCGAAGACCAGCAGCTCACCCGCGTGCGCCGCGTGGTCGAAAAGGTGGACGGCCCCCACGTCGTGATCGACGGCAAGCCGCTGCTCGCCTTCTGCAGCAACGACTATCTCGGCCTCGCGCAGCATCCCGGGCTCATCGAGTCGGCACGGCTGGCCGCCGAACGCTGGGGCGTGGGCTCGGGCGCCTCGCCGCTGGTGAGCGGCTACAGCGCCGCACACGAAGCGCTGGAGCAGGAACTCGCACGGTTCGTGGGGCTGCCGCGGGCGTTGTACTTCTACGCCGGCTACTCCACCAACGCCGGCGTGGTGCCCGCGCTGGTGGACCGCGGCGACGCGGTGTTCTCGGATGCGCTCAACCATGCCTGCCTGATCGACGGGGCGCGGTTGTCGCGCGCCGAAATCCATGCCTACGCGCATGGCGACGTGTTGGCGCTCGAGCGCCTGCTGGCCGCCAGCACCGCGCGGCGCAAGCTGGTCATCACCGACGCGGTGTTCTCCATGGACGGCGCGATCGCGCCGCTGCCGCAGATCCTCGCGCTGTGCGAGCGTTTCGATGCGCTGCTGATGATCGACGACGCCCATGGCTTCGGCGTGCTCGGGCCGCAGGGCCGCGGCACGGCGGCGCACTTCGGCATGGCCTCGCCGCGGCTGCTGTACATGGCCACGCTGGGCAAGGCGGCCGGCGTGCACGGCGCCTTCGTGGCAGGGCAGCCCCAGCTCATCGAGTGGGTGCTGCAGCGCACCCGCAGCTACATCTTCGCCACCGCCGCACCGGCGCTGGAGGCCGAGACGCTGCGCACCGCGCTGCAGGTGATCGAACGCGACGACTGGCGCCGCGGCCAGCTGCAGTCGCTCATCGCGCAGCTGCGCGACGGGCTGGCCGGACTGCCCTGGCCGCTGCTGGAGTCGGCCACGCCGGTGCAGCCGCTCATCGTGGGTGACAACCAGGCCGCGCTCGACCTGATGGCGGCCTTGCGCGAACGCGGCCTGTGGGTGCCGGCCATCCGGCCGCCCACCGTGCCGGCGGGCACCGCCCGGCTGCGCATTTCGCTGTCGGCGGCACATGCGGCGGCCGACGTCGAAAGGCTGGCACAGGCGCTGCGCGAGCTGGCGCGGGCGTGAAGGCGGCGCGGCCGGATCACGCGAGAGTCACCCAGGCGGCCGGCGTGGCCACCTGGTCGTTCCATGCCTGCAGGTGCGCCTTCAACAGGCCGCCTGCAGCGGGTGGCAGGGGCGCCACGGCCGCGAGCCGCGCCTGGGATGCATCGACCGCAGGATCATGCCATCGCGCCAGCTGCCAGGCGCCACGGGCCGTGCCTTCCATGTCGTCGATCGAGCGCCACACGCCTCGGGGCTGGAGGAAGGTCGCCATGGCGGCGCAGAAGGCTTCGTTGCCCGCCAGCGGGCCGTCGAGGATGACCTGCCGCTCGACGCCGGCCGTGCCGGCGATGTCATGCAGCAGCTGCACGCAGACCTCGGCGCAATAGAGCGCCGCCAGCGCCGGCCGCAGCGGGGCTGGCACCGCTGCGACCGAACCGACGCGCTGGCCCTGCCGCAGCACGCTGCCGCGTCGGCCGCGAAACGGCCCGCCGCTGTCGGCAAAGGAAGGCAGGGCCATGAAGCCCTGCGCCACCGCCTGCATCAGCGCCTCGGGGGTCGCCCAGGCCGGGTCGGCGCCGGCGCAGAAGGTCTCGAATTCGCGGCCGCCCATGAAGCGCGCGGTCGCGACCGCGCGGCCGTCGACGGCCACGTTCACCAGTTCGTCGTGGTCGGGCGTGAGGCGAGAGGTGTCGGCGCCGGGCGCCATGACCACGCACCAGGTGCCGGTGGACACGACGATGGCCTCGGAGTGGTGGCGCAAGTGCCTCGCCAGGCAGGCGTTGCTGTCGTGCACCCCGGCCGTCACCTGCACCTCGGCGGCCAGGCCCAGGCGCCGCGCGAGCTCGGGCCGCAAGGAGCCGATGACGTCCCAGGCCGGCCGCAGCGGCGCGAACCGCTCGGCCAGGCCGCGCGCCTGGGCCCAGTCGCTGAAGCGGCCTTCGGCCGGCGCCCACAGGCCGGTGTGGCAACCCAGTGATGAGACCTCGCTGCAGGCCACGCCGGTGAACCACCAGGCCCAGTACTGCGGATAGGGCACCCACGCCCGGACCTGCGCCGCCAGTTCCGGCCAGCGCCGCATCACGTAGTCGATCTGGCGCCCGGCGTTCAGGCCCTGCGGCAGCCGCGGCGTGCCGTGGTGGCCGAAGTTGGCGAGCGAGGCCTCGAAGGCGGTCGTCCATTCGCCGTAACCGTCCCATTCGTAGTCGATCGGCGGCAGCACCAGGCCTTCAGCCCCCAGGGCGCAGAAGGCGGCGCCATGGGTGGTGATGGCGATGCGATCGAGGTCGCGGCGATCGGGCACCTGCGGGATGGTGGCCTCCAGCCAGTGCGCCAGGCCCTGGGTGTCCAGCGCGCGCAAGCCATGGACGCCGTCGTCGACCGAGCGGCTCGGGCGGCTTTCGCTCCAGCGCAGCTCGCCCGCGGCGTCGACCAGCAGCAGCCGGGTGTTGCTCTTCCCGACGTCGAGCACGAGGGTGTTTTTCATG
>CAMLNA010000236.1 GCA_946481025.1 uncultured Rivibacter sp. | reverse complement strand
GCCGCCGGGCCCTCGCCGATCATGATGTCGATCTGGTAGTCCTCGAGCGCGGGGTAGAGGATCTCTTCGACCACCGGCGAGAGACGGTGGATCTCGTCGATGAAGAGCACGTCGTTGCGCTCGAGGTTGGTGAGGATGGCCGCGAGGTCCTTCGGCTTCTCGAGCACCGGGCCGGAAGTCTGGCGCAGGTTCACGCCCAGCTCGTGGGCAATGATGTGGCTGAGCGTGGTCTTGCCCAGGCCCGGCGGGCCGAACAGCAGCACGTGGTCGAGCGCCTCGGCGCGCTTCCTGGCCGCGCCGATGAAGATCTCGAGCTGCTCGCGGGCCTTGGACTGGCCGACGTATTCGTCCAGCAGCTTGGGGCGCAGCGCGCGCTCCAGCGCCTCCTCGTTGGGCGAGGCGGGCGCAGCGCTCACCACGCGGCGCGGCGGCGGGGCGAAGTCGTCGGTCTGGATGGACATGGTGGGCTGTGATTATCCGGCCCGGCGCTAGCGCGCCAGCGACTTCAGCGCGAGCTTGATGCCCTCGCTCACGCCGACGTCCTTGGGCAGCGCCTTGAGCGCCAGCGCCGCTTCCTTCTCGGAGTAGCCCAGCGCGATGAGCGCCTGCAGCACGTCGGCCTGCGCATCGCTGGCCACGCTGGCGGGCGTGGCGGAAAGTTCTGCGCCCAGCTTGCCCTTGAGTTCGAGCAGCAGGCGCTCGGCGGTCTTCTTGCCGATGCCCGGGATCTTCACCAGCCGGCCGGCCTCCTGCAGGCTCACCGCCTGCGAGAGCTCGGCGACCGACAGCCCGGAAAGGATGGACAACGCGGTGCGAGGGCCCACGCCGGAGATCCTGATGAGCTGGCGGAAGGTGGCGCGCTCTTCGGTCGTGAGGAAACCGAACAGGATCTGCGCGTCCTCGCGCACGATGAAATGCGTGAGCAGCGTGACGCGTTCGCCGAGGTTGGGCAGGTTGTAGAAGCTGCTCATCGGCACGTCGACTTCGTAGCCGACGCCGTTGACGTCGATGAGCACGAGCGGGGGCGTTTTTTCCGCGATGACGCCGGTGAGTCTGCCGATCATGGGGCGGGATTATCGGGTTGCGGCCGCCCCGGAAGCCGCGACGCGCCCACGAGGGACGCGCCGGGTCGCGATCATGCGCCGCCTTATCGGCGGAACAGGCCCAGCCGCTGCGCCTCCAGCGCCGCCTCGGCACGGGAGCTCACGTTGAGCTTGCGGTAGATCTGCTTCACGTAGTCGGCGATGGTGTGGCGCGACAGGTTGAGCTGCTGGCCGATCTCGGGCAGCGTGAAGCCCTTGGCCACCCGCAGCAGCACCTCGTTCTCGCGCTCGGTGAGCTGCACCGCCGGCAGGTCGTGCGGGTTGGGCGCCGCAGGCTGCTGGCGCGCCGCCTGCGAGGTGAAGTACTGGATCACCCGCCGGGCGATCGACGGCGACAGCGGCGGCTCGCCCTGGGCGATGCGCTGCAGCTGCTCGGCCAGCTGCTCGCGGGCCTGCTCCTTCAGCAGGTAGCCGAAGGCGCCTGCCTGCAGCGCCGGGAACAGGTGGTCGTCGTCGTCGTGGATGGTGACCACCACCGACTGCGCTTCGGGCTGGGTCTCGCGCAAGGCGGCCACCACGTCCACGCCCGAGCCGTCGGGCAGGCCCAGGTCGATGAGTGCCACGTCGAAGCGCATGGCGGTGACCATCGACAGCGCGTCGCTCACGCGGGCGCATTCGGAGATGCGGGCCTGCGGAAACACCTGCAGCGCCAGCGCCTTGAGCCAGGTGCGGATTTCGGGCAAGTCTTCGAGCAGCAGGATCTGTTTCATGGCGACCTCTTTACCTCGTGCGACTGCTCCCTGAGCGGGCATGGTAGCAGCGGCGTTTCGAACGGCGATTGTGACTCCAGGGGGCCGGCGATGCATCTACAGGGGAAGCGTGAGCCGGATCACGGTTCCGTAGCCCGGGCCGGACTCCACCAGGCACTGGCCGTGCAGCTGCTTGGCTCGCTGCTTCATCGTGGACATGCCGTGGCCCCGGTCGAGCTTGCCGTCGAGCTCGAGCGGGATGCCGCGGCCGTTGTCCTGCAGCACGAGCTGGAAGTCGTCGACGTCGACGCCGCAATGCACGTTGCAGTGCGACGCCCCGCTGTGCTTGATCATGTTGCTGATGGCTTCCCGCACGATGCGCGTGGTCTGCACGTACGCCCGGGCGGCCAGCGTGCGGTCGCCGGTATCGGGCAGCGAGTCCCAGTCCACCTCGATGCCGGCCTGTCCCAGGCGCTGCACCACCTCGGCCCGCCAGTCGGCCAGCGCGTCGGACAGCCGCACCGGCTTGCCGGTGATGCCGCGCACCGACAGGCGCATCTCCTCGAGCGCTTCTCGCGCCAGGGTGGAAATGCGCTCGTTGTCGCTGGTGTGCACGATGGTCAGCAGCTTGGCGCCGAGGTCGTCGTGCAGGTCGGCAGCGATGCGCTTGCGCTCCTTCTCGGCGATCTGCTCGCCGCGCTGGTCGGCCATCAGCGCGAAGTTGTGCTCCATCTCGGACGTGACTTCGCGCACGCGCTGCTCCAGCGCGGCCTTGGCGCCCTCGGCGGCACGCAGCGCCTGCGCGAAGGTCTGCACGAGCCGCAGCCCGACCACGCAGAACAGCAGGGGCAGCATGAAATGGATGACGTGGATCTGGGCCAGGTCCAGCAGGCGGTACTGGATGGCCAGCTCGGTGCCCACCAGCACCACCAGCACCCCGAGCAGGAAGCTCATCAGCCAGAACTCCTGCCGCTGCACCCGCCAGCTGGCCCACAGGAAGGCGGCCACCGCCGCGGCGATCTGCAGGCCGAACAGGGTGTACCAGAGGGTCGCCACCGAAAACACCCGGTTCGTGCCGCCCAGCGCAAAGCTCATCGGCACCAGCAGGCACTGCACCCACAGCAGCCGGTCGACCTGCCGGGTGCTGAACAGCCCGCCATAGCGCAGCAGGAACAGCACCGAACACACCATCACGGGAGCCGACAGCACGCAGATGAGGATCTCGACCGCGACATTCGACAGCCCCACGTCCGACCACCACAGTCGCATCCCCAGCAGGGCGCCGCCGATCGCCACGAGGCCGAAGTACAGCAGGTAGCTCTGGCGCCGCACCCAGGCCAGCGCCAGCAGCAGCGCGCCCAGCACCACCAGCATGACCGCGATGATCTTGGGCACCGTGATGTTCCAGAACACCTGCTGCTCGTGCAGCGCCCGCATCGCCGGCAGCGAGCCGATGGTCACGGCCGACAGCCCGGCGGCGCGCTGGCGGGCACTCACGCGGGTCAGCGGCGAGCCGGCCACCTGCACGTCGAGGCGGTTGTCCAGCGCCTTCAGCAGGCCGTTGGGCAGCGTGACCAGCTGCGAGTGGTAGCAGTTGCGCGTCACCGGGTCGCGCATGCGCCCGCCGCTGTAGATGAGGTGGCCGTTCAGGTGCACCTCGGCGTTGGAACAGGCACGCTCGATGTAGGCGGCCAGCAGCGGCGCGTGCAGCCGCGTCGTGTCGAAGCGCAGCCGGTACCACACCGAGCCTTCGTAGCCGGGGCGGCTTTGCGCCCAGTCGTCGGGGAGCGTGACCGACAGCGTGGGCTGGTCGCCCGGGAAGGTCTCGGCCGCGCTGGTGACTGCCAGCGCCTGCGTCACCGTCACCGACTCCTGCGGGTCGGCCGCGATGGTGATGGTGCAGGCCGCGAGGCCGGCCAGCGCTGCCAGGGCCAGCAGCATCGCGAGCCCGCGGCGCAGCAGGCTCGCCACGGAAGGCAGGGTGGATGGCAGGGACCGGCGCGGCATAGGGCCAGGATTGTGCAGGATGCCCGCGCCGCAACCTACCCAGGCGACAATGCCGGCCTCCCTCCTGCCGGTGCCTTGCCAGTGATCCTGCGCCACGCCTTCATCCCGCTCGACAACAACCGCCTCGCCCACCTGTGCGGCACGCTGGACGAAAACCTGCGGGCCATCGAGGCGGGGCTCAACGTCGCCATCACCCGGCGCAACGAGTCCTTCCGCATCGAGGGGGCCAAGCGCCAGGCCGAGCGTGCGGTGGCGCTGATGCAAAGCCTGTACGACCGCGCGCGCCGGCCCATCAGGGCCGAGGACTTCCAGCTGGCGCTGCTCGAGGCGCAGCAGGGCGCCGCCGACCCGTCGGCAGCGGCCGCCGAAGGCCAGGGCGAGGGCGACGAGATCGTGCTGCGCACGCGCCGGGCCGACCTGGCCGGCCGCACGGCCAACCAGCAGGTCTACCTGCGCAACATCCTCGGCCACGACATCACCTTCGGCATCGGCCCGGCCGGCACCGGCAAGACCTTCCTCGCGGTGGCCTGCGCGATCGACGCGCTGGAGCGCAGCAGCGTGCAGCGCATCATCCTCACCCGCCCGGCGGTCGAGGCCGGCGAGCGCCTGGGCTTCCTGCCCGGCGACCTGACGCAGAAGGTGGACCCCTACCTGCGCCCGCTGTACGACGCGCTGTACGACCTGATGGGGTTCGACCGCGTGACCAAGGCCTTCGAGAAGGGCACGCTCGAGATCGCGCCGCTGGCCTTCATGCGCGGGCGTACGCTCAACCATGCCTTCGTGATCCTCGACGAGGCGCAGAACACCACGCCCGAGCAGATGAAGATGTTCCTCACCCGCATCGGCTTCGGCT
>CAMLNA010000235.1 GCA_946481025.1 uncultured Rivibacter sp. | reverse complement strand
GCCAGGCCCCACATCGCCTGGCGCCAGGCGGCGCGCACGCGCTGCAGGGCGGCAAAGGGCGCTTCGGTGCGGGGTGCCAGCGCGCGCAGCACCACCACGTGGGGGTTGGGCGAGGTGACGCCCGCGTGCAGGTCGATGCCCTGCAGTGCATCGCGCGCGGCCTGCAGCAGCGTGTCGATGCGGGCGGCGCCCATCGCGTTGCCGCTTGCCCACCACAACGTGGCCAGCACGCCGTGGCCGGCCCAGCCGAGCGGTGAGTCGAGCAGCCTGCGTGTGTGGGGCGCGTGTTTCGGGTCGTCGAAGTCGAGCACGCCGCGTTCGAGCCAGCGGCCCGGCAGGCTCAGCTGCTGCTCGAAGCGGCCCTGAGCGAAGGGCTCGCCCGCGGCGGGCAGGCCGAGCGCGAGCAGGTCCCAGCCCAGCATCTCGGCGTCGGCGTCGAGCGTGAAGGTAAGGTGGTTGACGGCGCGCGTGCGGTCGTAGGCGATGGTTTCCATCGGCAGCCATTCGAGCCGGGCGCCTGCCGCCACATGGGCTGCCAGCGATTGCCGCGCTTCTTCGCCGGCGCTGCGGTAGAAGCGGGTCGCACCCGGCGTGGTGACGAGTGCATGGCAGTGCGCATCGAGCCGCAGCTCGATGTCGAGCCGGTCGCCGCCCACGATGCCGCCGGGCGGATGCACCAGCACGTGGTGGCAGATGCCCGGGCCTTCGGGGTAGAGCGCCTGCAGCACGCGCAAGGGGCCATCGTGGCGGTCGTGTGCCACGGTGCGTTCGCCGTCGCGGCGGTAATGCAGGTTCAGTCGGCCGTGCCAGCCCATGGAGTGCGCGGGAAAGACAAAGGGCGCCAGTGTAGGGCCGCACCTCGTTGACCCCGCGGCGCGGCCCCTTCACCATGCGCGCCATGAAGCCGCCGCGCCAAAGGGAATCGGCTGCCCTGCGCCAGGCCCGCAAGGGCTGGCGCATCCAGTACGTCGATTCAGCCGGTTCGATCGAGCTGGCGGAGCAGTCGCTGGCGCGGGCCGAGCCCGGCGGCGACACCGCAGCCGAGGCGTGGGCGCGCCTGACGCGCGGCTTCCACCGCATGCGCTACGTCTCGCCGCGCGAAGGCGCTGCCGAGCTGCGGCGCGCCCAGCAGTGTTTCGCCCGCCTGCGCGACCGTCGCGGCGAGATCCTCGCCACCGTGGGCGTGGCCCGCTGCGAATGGATGGAAGGCAGCTTCCGCGAATCGCTCGACGAGCTGCTGCCGCTGCGCGCCGAGGCGCTCGCGGTGCTGCGCCACGAGGAGCGGGCGATGTTCCTCAACGGCATCGCCGGCTGCTATTCGGCGATGGCGCAATCGGCCCAGGCGTTTGCCTACATGTACGAGGCGCTGCGCGAGTCGAGCGCGGTGCGCGACCACGGCTTCGACGTGGTGCTGTACTGCAACCTCGCCCACGAGCTCTACCAGTTGGGCGACTACTACGAAGCCCTGAGCTACCTGAAGGAAGGCATCGCCCGCAGCGACCGCCTCCACAACGCCCGGCTGGCCAGCGTGCTGCGCACCAACCGCGTGGTCTGCCTCACCGACCTCGAACGCGCGCGCGAGGCGCTGGCCGACATCGAAGCGGTGCTGGCGCTGCCGGGCGAGGCCGGGCGACGCGGCCCCAGCGGCCCGGCCTACGAAACCATGGCGATCGCCGCCCTGCGCGCCGGCGAACTCGTGCTGGGGCAGGAGCTTCTGCAGCGTGCTCGCGAAGGGCTGCCGCACGAACGCCTGCCCGACGCGCGGGTGGAGCTGGTGGTGGGCGAGGCGGAGCTGCTGGCACGGCAGGGCGATCCGCTGCGGGCGGTCGAGTGCCTGGAGGCGGCCTTGCCGCTGCAGACGGAAGGTCTCAGCCTGCGTGCGCAATGCCTGTACTTCCAGATGCTGGCCGACCTGCACGAGCGCCTGGGCCACACGCCCGAAGCGTTGCGCCACATGCACACCTGGCAGCAGCTGCACACCGAGCGGGCGCGGCTCGCCTCGCAGGCGCGCTACCAGGCCGCCTCGCTGCAGACGGAGCTCCTGCGCCTGCAGCACGAGCGCGACGAAATCGACGCGAGGCAGCGCGCCACCGAGCGCGCCAAGGCCGAGCTGGAGGCGATCAACCTGCAGCTGCAGCAGAAGGTGCGCGAGGTCGAGGCGCTGCAGGCCGAGCTGCAGCAGCGCGCGGTGCGCGATGCGCTCACCGGCCTTTTCAACCGCCGCCACCTGAACGACGTACTGCCGTCGATGCTCGCGCTGGCGCAGCGCGACGGGCAGCCGCTGGCCATGGTCATCATCGACCTGGACCACTTCAAGGCGGTGAACGACGAGTTCGGCCACCAGGCCGGCGACCTCGTGCTGCAGGCGTTCGGCGAGCTGCTGCGCCGGCGCATGCGCAAGAGCGACGTGGCCTGCCGCTACGGCGGCGAGGAGTTCTGCCTGCTGCTGCCGCGCACGGGCGCCGTCGCGGCGCGGCGCAAGGTGGAGGGCCTGCTGAGGGAATGGCGGGGCGCGAGCTTCGACTTGCCGAATGGTCGCCTGGCCTCGGCCACGTTTTCAGCCGGGGTGGCCGACACGGCGGCAGTGGCCGCTTCGCCGGAGGCCTTGCTCAATGCAGCCGACCGGAGCGCGCTGCAGGCCAAGCGGCTCGGGCGCAACCGGGTGGTCGTGGCGGACGTGTCGTAGCGCCGGAACCCCGATTCATTCACCGCGGCGAAGGTATTCAGCCTAAGACCGTTTGCCACCCGACTCCGGCAGCACGCCGCCGCCGGTGGCCTGGTCGAGCCACAGCAGCGTGTCCACATAGGACACGAAGCGGTGCAGGTACTCGGGCGACACGTCCTGCATCAGCGAAAGCGCACGGTGCACCAGGCGCTGCGAGTTCAGCGGGCCGGCGTTGCGCGGCGCCCTGGCTTGCAGGTCCGCCAGCCGCTGCTGGCTCACCAGGCGGTCGCGGGTCGCCTTGAAGTGCCGCAGCGGCGGCGGCTCGATGTCGGCCGCGCGGCCTGCTGCGGGGGCGGCTAAAGGCGTCGCATGGGCGAGTTCTTCCAGCAGCGCGGCCAGCGGCGTGCGCCGGGTCGGTGTCGGTGTCGTTGGAGCGGTGTCGCCGGCAGTCGGGGTTTCAGCCCTCAGTTCAGCGAGGCGGGCCTCGATCAGCGCTCGCGCCGCGCCTTCCTGCAGCGCAGCGCGCCTGGCCAGCGCCTCGATGAAATGCCGGCGCACCGGATCCCCGTGCGAGACCTCCGTGGCGCCGCCCTCAGTCATGGGACTTCACCGGCTCGCCGGCCGGTGCCCGCCTTTGCGTGGGAGCGATCTCGACGCGGCGGTTGCGGGCCCGGCCTTCGGCGTCGTCGTTCGAGGCCACCGGCTGCTGCGAGCCGAAGGCCGCGGCGAACACCGACGACGGCGGCAGGCCTTCCTCGATGAGCACACGGGTCACCGTGAGCGCGCGTTGTGCCGACAGCTCCCAGTTGTCGGCGAACTCGCGGCTGCCGCCGCGCATCGGCCGGTCGTCGGTGAAGCCGCTCACCATGAGGATCTCGTCGCGCGCCTTCAGGTAGGTGGCCAGCGGCGCGGCCAGGCTTTGCAGCAGCTGGCGGCCTTCGGGTTGCAGCTGCGCCGAGTTGAAGGCGAACAGCACGCTGCCGCTGATGCCGATGCGGCCGTCGACCAGCGTCACCCGGCCGGCCGCCAGGGGGCCCGCCAGCGCCTTCTCGAGCGCTTCGCGGCGCAACGCCTCGGCCTGGCGACGGGCCACTTCGGCATCGAGCTTGTCGGCCAGCTCGAACTGCGCGGCCAGCGCGCACGCCAGGATCAGCACGAAGGCGCCCAGCAGGCCGGCCATGAGGTCGCCGAACACGGCCCACACCGGTGCGCCCGGCTCGACGCCGGTGTCCAGCTCGTCCACGTCAGGCCTCCGCGGTGGCCGGCGCGTGCTGCATCGACACCCGCTGCAGGTCGTCGATGATCTGCTTCTGCGACACGATGCTCAGCTCGATGAGCTCGCGCGCCTGCGCCACGTAGTAGGCCAACTGCTCGTCGCTGCGGGCCAGCGTCTGGCCGAGCGCGCCCTCGATGCCGCCGAGCTGCGCCATCAGCTTGTCGCTCGATTCGCTGAACAGCCGCACCGCGAAGCCGAAAGCCTCGCCCAGGCTCGCCACCTCGGCGGCGCCGGCGGTGACCTGCGCCGCGGTGGCGGCCACCTTGTCGGCGCTGGCCTCGAGCGTGCCGGCCAGTCGGGCGCCTGCGCCCTCGAGCTGGGCGGCCGAGGAGGCCACCAGCGCGTCGATGGCGGCCCGCTGCTCGGTGGCGGCATGGTTCAGCGTGCCCAGCAGCGTGTCGAGCGTGCTCAGCAGGCGGTTGCGTTCATCGAGCAGCGCGTTGTCGCGCTGCATGGCCTCGGACAGGTGCTGGCGCAGCTCGCCGATCACTTCTGCGGCGGCGCGGGGCGCTTCGGAGGCCGCCTGCACCAGGCGCGCGATCTCGGCGATGGTGTCGCGGGCATGCGCCTGGGCCCGGGCGCTCATGTCGCGCGCCGTGTCCTCGAGCGTGCGGCAGATCTGCTGCTGCTGGCTCAGCGTGTGCGCGCCGGCCTGCTGCCATTCGTGCTGCAGCGAGGCGGCCATCGCCTGCAGCGACGAGGCCCATTGCGCCAGGCGCTGCTGTTCGCGTTCGGCCGC
>CAMLNA010000234.1 GCA_946481025.1 uncultured Rivibacter sp. | reverse complement strand
TGTTCGCGGGCGACTCGGCGCACGGTGTGTCGCCCTTCGGCGCGCGCGGCGCCAACTCGGGGGTGCAGGACGCAGAAAACCTCGCATGGAAGCTCGACCTCGTGCTGCGCGGGCAGGCACCCGATGGCTTGCTCGACAGCTATGCGAGCGAGCGCGAATACGCGGCTGACGAAAACATCCGCAACTCCACCCGCGCCACCGACTTCATCACGCCCAAGAGCGAGGTGTCTCGCCTGTTCCGCGATGCGGTGCTCGACCTGGCGCGCCAGCAACCGTTCGCGCGCAAGCTCGTCAACAGCGGGCGGCTTTCGGTGCCGGCCACCTTGCATGGGTCCGCGCTCAGCACGGCGGATTCGGACAGCTTCGAAGGCGCCATGGTGCCGGGCGCGCCGGCGGCCGATGCACCGCTGTCGATCGACGGCCGCGCGACCTGGCTGCTGCGCGAGCTGGCGCAGGGCTTCACGCTGCTCGCGTGGGGCGCCCCGCCCGCATGGGCCGCCGGCCTGCCGCTGAAGCTGCTCGTTCTTTCGCCGGCCGAAGACACGCACGGCTGCCTGGCGCAGCGCTACGACCTGCAGCCCGCTACCGCCTACCTGCTGCGGCCCGACCAGCACGTGTGCGCGCGCTGGCGCCATCCCACCGAGGCCGGCGTGCGTGCGGCACTGGCCCGCGCCTGCGCGCTGCAATGAGGACACGCGCGATGCCGCTCATCACCGACCCGCATCTCGAATCGCCCGACGACTTCTACGAGGCGTTGATCGATGCCCACAAGGACCTGAGCGCGGCCGAGAGCCACGCGCTCAATGCCCGCCTCGTGCTGCTGCTGGCCAACCACGTCGGCTCGCTCGACGTGCTGCGCGAAGCACTGGCTGCCGCACGGTCCGCGGCGCCTTCCTCGAATTCGACCGATCGAAAGCACAGCTCATGAGCCAACTTCAATACCAATCAGGATTCGGCAACCAGTTCTCCACCGAAGCGGTCGAGGGCGCACTGCCGCGCGGCCGCAACAGCCCGCAGAAGGTCTCGCTCGGCCTCTATGCCGAGTTGGTGTCGGGCAGCGCATTCACCGCGCCGCGCGCCGAGAACCACCGCAGCTGGCTGTATCGCCGCCAGCCTTCGGTGGTGACGGGCGGTTATGCGCCGTACGCGCAGCCCTTCTTCAAGACCGGCGCGAAGAGCGGCGTGGCGATGCCGCCCGACCCGCTGCGCTGGCACCCCACGCCGATTCCCGATGCGCCGCTTGACTTCGTGGATGGCCTGCGCACCGTCGTCGTCAACGGCGACCCCGATGCGCAATGCGGCATGGCTGCGCACCTGTACCTCGTCAACCGGTCGATGCAGCGACGGGCCTTCGTCAATGCCGATGGCGAGATGCTGCTGGTGCCGCAGCAGGGCGAGATCACCATCACCACCGAGCTGGGCGTGCTGGAGGTGAAGCCGGGCGAGGTCGTGCTGGTGCCGCGCGGCATCGCGTTCAAGGTCGCGGTGGCCGGGCCTTCGCGCGGCTACGTCTGCGAAAACTACGGCGCGCCGTTCCGCCTGCCGGAGCTGGGGCCCATCGGCAGCAACGGCCTCGCGAACCCGCGCGACTTCCAGGCTCCCGTGGCGGCGTTCGAAGACTCGCAGGGCGACTACGAGATCGTCAAGAAATACGGCGGCGCCCTGTGGCGCGCGACGCAGAAGCACACGCCGTTCAACGTGGTGGCCTGGCACGGCAACCTCGCGCCGCTGAAGTACGACACCGCCAACTTCATGACCATCGGTTCGATCAGCTTCGACCATCCGGACCCGTCGATCTTCACCGTGCTCACTTCGCCTTCGGACACACCGGGCACCGCCAACTGCGACTTCGTGATCTTTCCGCCGCGCTGGATGGTGGCCGAGGACACCTTCCGGCCGCCCTGGTACCACCGCAACCTGATGAGCGAGTTCATGGGCCTGGTGTACGGGCAGTACGACGCCAAGCCCGAAGGTTTCAAGCCCGGCGGCATGAGCCTGCACAACTGCATGGTGCCGCACGGCCCCGATGCCGAAGCCTTCGACAAGGCGAGCAATGCGCCGCTTGCGCCGCACAAGCTCGACAACACGCTGGCCTTCATGTTCGAAAGCCGCTGGCGCTTCCACCCGACCGGGTTCGCACTGAACGAGGCGCCGCTGGATGCGGCGTATGCAGACTGCTGGGCAGGGCTGGGTGATCACTTCAAGGCCTGAGACCCCATGAGCGACGACATGAACGACATCGACTTCACCCACGACCCGGCGTTGCAAAGCTGGGTGGCCTCGGCCAACACCGACGCCACCGACTTTCCTGTCCAGAACCTGCCCTTCGGCCGCTTCCGACGCGGCAGCGAGTCGTGGCGCCTGGGCGTGGCCATCGGCGACCAGGTGCTCGACCTGCGCGCCGCCATGGCCGCCGGCCTGCCGCTCGACGCAACGCTCGGCAGCGACGTGCTCAACGACTTCATGGCGCTCGGCAAGGCGGCGCGCGTGCAGGCGAGGGCGGTGCTCGCGCGGGCGCTCGCCGCCGGCAGCACCGACGAAGCCCGCCTGCGCGGCTGCCTCGTGCCGCAGCGCGAGGCCGAGATGGGGGTGCCCTGCCGCATCGGCGACTACACCGACTTCTACACCGGCATCCATCACGCCACGACGGTGGGCAAGCTGTTCCGCCCCGACAACCCGCTGCTGCCGAACTACAAGTGGGTGCCCATCGGCTACCACGGCCGCGTGTCGACCATCGGGGTCTCGGGCCAGCAGTTCCGCCGCCCGCTGGGGCAGTTCAAGGGCGAAGGCGACGAGCCGCAGTTCGGGCCGGCCCGGCGCCTCGACTACGAGCTCGAGGTGGGTGTGTTCGTCGGCCGCGGCAATGCACAGGGCGAACCCAGAGGCATGGCCGATGCCGAGGACGACTGGTTCGGCATCGTGCTGCTCAACGACTGGTCGGCGCGCGACGTGCAGGCCTGGGAATACCAGCCGCTCGGCCCCTTCCTCTCCAAGAGCTTCGCCACGACCGTCTCGCCGTGGGTGGTGACGCGCGAGGCGCTGGCGCCGTTCCGCGTGCCGTTCGTGCGCCCGGCAGGCGATCCGCAACCCTTGCCCTATCTCGATTCGCCGGCCAACCGCGAACGCGGCGGCATCGACATCACGCTGGAGGTGTGGCTCAAGACGGCTTCGATGAGCGCCCCGCAGCGCCTCACCGAAAGCAACTTCCGCGACGCCTACTGGACGGTGGCGCAGATGCTCGCTCACCACGCCAGCAACGGCTGCAACCTGCAGCCCGGCGACCTCCTGGGCAGCGGCACGCAGTCTGGCCCGCAGCCCGGGCAGGGCGGCTCGCTCCTGGAGCTCACGGCCGGCGGCAAGCAGCCGCTGGCGCTCGCCAGCGGCGAGACGCGGACCTTCCTGGCCGATGGCGACACGGTGGAGCTGCGTGCCCATTGCCGGCGCGCCGGGGCTCGCCGTGTCGGGTTCGGCATTTGTGCGGGCACCGTACTGCCGCCCGCCCCGGCTCGGGTGTAGTCCCATTGACGCCGTGCAAGTCGCTCACTAGAGTTTGTTCATTATTTGACCGTTGGTTCGCAATAAGAACTTTCTTGCGCACCCCTCACCCAAGGTTTGTCTTGATCCCAACGACAGGCGAAGCAGCGAGACTCGCTGCCATTCGCTTGCAACCCAGGAGACTCGAATGACCCGATTCCTCAAGCAGGGCCTGGTGGCCGCGCTCGCGCTGGCGGGCGCCGCGGCGGCCGGTGCCCAGGAAGTGACCCTCAAGTTCAACCACATCTGGAACCCGACCGCGATGGCGTCGGTCCGGGTGATCCAGCCGTGGTGCGACAAGATCGCCGCCGAGTCCGCCGGCAAGATGAAGTGCCAGGTGTTCCCGGCCATGTCGCTCGGCGGCACGCCGCCCCAGCTGGTCGACCAGGTGCGCGACGGCGTGGCCGACCTCGTGATCACGCTGCCGGGGTACACCGCCGGCCGCTTCCCGGTGATGGAAGCGTTCGAGCTGCCCTTCATGACGAGCTCGGCCGAGGCCGGCGCGCAGGCGGCCTGGGACTTCCACCACAAGTACGCCGCGAAGGAGTTCCCGGGCACCAAGCTGCTGGCGATGTGGATCCACGACGAAGGCTACGTGCACACCCGCGACAAGCCGGTCAAGACCATGGCCGACTTCAAGGGGCTGAAGATGCGCGCGCCCACGCGGCAGACCAACAAGCTGCTCACCGCGCTGGGGGCCACGCCGGTGGGCATGCCGCTGCCTGCGATTCCCGACGCGGTGAGCAAGGGCACGATCGACGGCTTCCTGCTGCCGTGGGAAGTGATCCCGTCGGTGAAGCTGCAGGAGATGGTGAAGTACCACAGCGAGACCGACCCGTCGCGCCCGGCGCTCTATAGCGCGGTGTTCATCTTCGGCATGAACCAGGCCAAGTACGACAGCCTGCCGGCCGACCTGAAGAAGGTGATCGACAACAACAGCGGCCCGCAGCTCACGAAGCAGATCGGCAGGATCTGGGACGAGAGCGCAGCCCCGGGCCGCAAGAGCGCCACCGACCGCGGCAACACGTTCTACACGGTCCCCGCGGCCGAGCTCGACAACTGGATCAAGGCCAGTGCGCCGCTGTACGACGACTGGGTGGCCGACATGAACAAGCGCGGCCTGCCGGGCAAGCAGATGCTCGACGACGC
>CAMLNA010000233.1 GCA_946481025.1 uncultured Rivibacter sp. | reverse complement strand
GCGCCGGTCGAAGTCGGTGCCGGCGATGTGCACGCCGTGGTTGGCCAGGATGTCGTCCTTGCGGTCGAGCCGCGACAGGCGGTCGGGCCCCACCCGCACGAGGGAAAAGTCCGAGGTGCCGCCGCCGATGTCGGCCACCAGCACCAGCTCCTCGCGCTCGGCCTGGCGCTCGTAGTCGAAGGCGGCGGCGATCGGCTCGTACTGGAAGGCCAGCTCGGCAAAGCCCACGGCACGCGCCGCGCTTTCCAGCGAGGCCTGCGCCTGTGCGTCGCGCGGGGCATCGTCGTCGACGAAAAACACCGGCCGCCCGAGCACCGCGCGCGCGATCGGCGCGCCCAGCGACGCCTCGGCCAGCGCCTTGAGGTGGCGCAGGTAGCCGGTGATCACGTCGAGGTACTTCACCGCATGCCCGCCGCCCACGTCGGTGGTCTGCTCCACCAGCGTGGAGCCGAGGATGCTTTTCATCGAGCGCATGAGCCGGCCGTCGTATCCGTCCACGTAAGCTGCCACCGCGGCCCGGCCGAAGGCCCGCGGCGGCTCGGCGCCCGGTGGCAGGGCATCGTGCTCGGCGAAATAGAACACGGCCGTCGGCATGGTCGGCTGTCCAGGCTCCAGCTCGATGAGCCGGGTCGTGCCGCCGGTAGGCACCGCCACGGCGGAATTCGACGTACCGAAATCGATGGCGCAGTAGCTCATGGAAGGCTCGCAGGAAAACGACAAAAGCCCGCACGCGTGCAACGCGGCGGGCGGGGTCATGTGGGCGGGGCGCGGATTCTATGCCCGGGTCTGGCCGGCGGCAGAATGCCCCCATGCACAAGATCGACATCGTGGGGCGAGCCCACTGGCCTGAGCTGGCCGCCTTCATCCACCGGCACAACCGCCGCGGCGATGGCCGCGTCAGGTGCCTGCATGCCGAACATGGCGACTCGCCCGATGCGCAAGCGAGCGAGATGCTGGCCATCCCCGATGGCGAGGCCTGCTTCGTGGCGGCCCGCCTGAGCGGCGCAGCCGAATGGTCCGGCATGGCCGGCTGCGAGCTCGACCCGGGGCTGGGCCGGGCATGGCTGCGCGGCCCGCTCACCCGCGACGCCGACGACGCCGCCTTGCAGGTGGCGCTGATCCACGCGCTCGAAGCGGCGCTGCCGCGCGACGTGCGCCGTTTCGATGCGTTCCCCCAGGTCAGCGAAGCCGGACTGCGCGCGAGTTACCGGGCTGCGGGCTACCGTGACCACATGCAGCACCACGTGTTCTGCCTCGAGCGGCCGCCGGTGGCGCCCTCGTGGCCCGATGCCGTGGCGGCGCAGCCGGGCGCGGCCGCTGCCGAGCAGGCGGCCCGGTTGCATGAGCAGCTGTTCCCCGACACCTACCTCAACCGCGCGTCGATGCTCGGCAGCCTCGACGACGAGCACCGCCTGTTCGTCGCCGAGGTGAACGGCGCGGTGGCCGGCTATGTGTACGTGCAGGACAAGCCGCTGGAGGACGAGGGCTACGTCGATTTCATCGGCGTCGACCCCGGGGCTCGCGGCCGCGGGCTGGGGCGCGCGCTGCTCGACGCGGCGGTGCACTGGGCGCTGGTGCAGCGCGGCCAGCCGCGGGTGAGCCTCACGGCGCGGCAGGACCGCACGCCGGCGCTGGGCCTCTACGAAGCCGCCGGGTTCCGCGAGGTTGCGGCCGGCGCGCACATGATCAAGGTGCGTACCGCCTGAACCTGCGGGCTCGCGGCGCAGCGGCATGCATGGATCGCCCCGATACCCCGTCCACGGTCCGGCTGTTCGTCGGCCTGTGGCCCGACGACGAGACCCGCCAGGCGCTGCACGACCACCAGGCGCTCTGGCAATGGGGCCGCAGCGCGGTCCCCACCCGCCGCGAGCGCCTGCACATGACGCTGCATTTCCTCGGTGACTGGCCGCGCGAGCTGGTGCCGGCGCTGGTGCAGGGCCTCGCCGTGCCGTTCGAGCCCTTCGCCTTGCGGCTCGACGACGCCGGCGTGTGGCGCAACGGCATTGCCCGCATCGGGCCGGTCGAGCCGCCGGCGCCGCTGCTCGAGTTGCACCAGCGGCTGGCCCGGGCGCTGGCCCAGCTGGGGTGGGTGCCGGCCTCGGCGCGCTTCGTGCCGCACGTGACGCTGGCACGCGGCGCGGCACAGGCGGTGCCGCCGCGCCGGCCGCCTTCGATTCACTGGCCCGTCGCCGGCTATGCGCTGGTCGAGTCGGACCTGCGGCCGCCGGCGAGCTATCGCATCCGCGCCGACTACCCCTGAACCGCGGAAGCCGCAGGCAGCGGCAGCTTCACCGTCACCAGCAGCCCCTGGCCGTTCGCGGGCGTGCCGAGCGTGAGCTGGCCGCGATGCCGCTCGACCACCGACCTGACGATGGCCAGGCCCAGCCCGCTGCCCGAGGCGGACTGGTCGGGCACGCGGAAGAAGCGGTCGAACACGCGCTCGTGCCATTGCGCCGCGATGCCCGGACCCTGGTCGGCCACCGCGAGCAGCGCGTGGCCGGCGGCATGCCCGACGGTGAGGCGCACGGTGCCGCCCCTCGGGCTGTACTTGATGGCGTTGTCGATCAGGTTGTCGAGCATCGACACGAGGCCTTCGCGCTCGCCGGCCACCGTCACCGGGGCGTCGGCCTGCAGTTCCAGCTCGACCTCCTGCGATGCAGCCAGCGGCGCGAGCGCCGCCAGGCGGTCCTGCGCCAGCTCGGTCAGCGACAGCGCCTGTGGGGTGGTGCGCGTGCCGCCGACGCCTGCGGCCGTCGCGTCGCTGCGCATCAGCGACAGCAGCTGGCTGGCCAGCCGCGCGGCGCGGTCGCCGCTGTTCACCAGTCCGGCCAGCAGCTGGCGCTCGCGCGGGCTGCCGGTGCCTTGCTGCTGCAGGGCCTCCACATTCACCCGCATGGCGGCCAGCGGCGTGCGCAGCTCATGGGCGGCGTCCGCGATGAAGCCGCGTTCACGCTCGGCGCTGCGCCGTACGCGCCGCAGCAGCGCATTGACGCTTTTCACCAGCGGCCGCAGTTCGCGATGTCGAGGCCGGAAGGGCAGTGGCGTGAGGTCGTGCGGGCCGCGCGCGGCGATCTGGGCGCTCACGCGCCGCCACGGCCGCAGCGCCAGCCGCACCGAAAGCCAGGCCGGCAGCGCGAGAAACGGCAGGCTGATGAGCAGCGGCGTGAGCAGGAAGCCCCGCGAGTTGAAGGTGAGCAGGATCAACGGACCGTCTCCCGGGGTCACCAGCGTCACCTGCACGTCCGAACGCGCCGACGCTTCGGTGCGTGCACGCCAGCGCTGGCCGCCCGCGTCGAGCGTTTCCACCACGCCCAGCCGCTGGTTGCGCACCGGCGTGCCGAGGCCAGGCGACGCGTAGACCAGATGCGCGCCGCGCCACACCAGCATGCTCATGCGCAGCTGCGGCTCGTCGGCCATGCCTTCCTCGTTGCGCTGGAAGCGGTCGATCGCGGCCAGGCTGCGCTGTTGCTGCTGCGCGTCCGCCGCGGTGGCATCGGCAACGGCGAGGACCATGCGAAAGCGTTCGACGTTGTCGAGGCCGGAGCCGCCGTGCAGCGTCTCGAACAGCAGCAGGCCGATGAAGCCGGCCCACAGCAGCACGAGCAACAGCAGTTGCGCCAGCACCAGCCGGCCCACGAGCGAGGGTTGCAGGCGGCGCCAGGTCCAGCGCGCCAGCGCGGGATGGCCCAGCCCCAGCCAGCGTACCTGCCGTGCCGCGGCGGCCAGCGGGAATGACGACGCATGTCTCATGCGCGCTCCTGGTCGATCACGTAGCCCACGCCGCGCACCGTGCGGATGTAGCCGTCGCCGAGCTTGCGGCGCAGGTTGGACATGTGCACGTCCAGCACGTTGCTGCCGGCGCTGCCGCCGGCGGGCAATGCTTGCTCCTCGAGCACGCGCCGGGTGATCACGCGGCCGGCTCGCTTGAGCAGGGCGGCCAGCAGTGCGTATTCGCTGCGCGACAGCTCGACCGGGCGGCCCTCGACGCTGACGCGGCGGGTCGGCTCGTGCAGGCACAGGCCGCGCACGGCGAGCATGTCGCCGTCGAAGCCGTAGCTGCGCCGCGCCAGCGCGCGCACGCGGGACAGCAGCTCGGCCAGCGCGAACGGCTTGACCAGGTAGTCGTCGGCGCCGCTGTCCAGCCCGAACAGGCGGTCTTCGAGTGCATCGCGTGCGGTGAGGATGAGCACCGGCAGCGTCCGCCGCTCGCGGCGCAGGCGCGCAAGCAGCATCAGGCCGTCGCCGTCGGGCAGCCCGAGGTCGAGCAGCACGAGGTCGCACTGTTGCGACGCCAGCGCATGCACCGCGTCTTCGAGCCGGCGCAGCCACACGACGTCGAGCCCCGCATCGCCGAGCGCGATGCGGATGCCGTTGCCCAGGTCCAGATCGTCTTCGACCAGCAAAACCTTCATGGGGGCGCATTGGAGCGCGAAACGGCGGCCGGCGCCTGAACGAAAGATGAAGGAAACGGGGCCCGCGGGCGCCTTCGGGAAACCTTCATCGAAGGCCAAGGTGGCCTTCAGGCGCGCTGCCGAGACTGGGCTCGTCAATTTCTTGGAGCCCTGCCGGATGAAACTTCCGAACTGCCTGCTCGCCGGGATCGCCTCGATCACGCTCAGCCAATGTGTCGCTGCGGCCCCTGCGGAAGAAGCGAACCCCACGGACACGGCCCGCCTCACGCTCGGCGC
>CAMLNA010000232.1 GCA_946481025.1 uncultured Rivibacter sp. | reverse complement strand
CTGATGCAGGGCTACGACTCGGTGGCCCTCAAGAGCGACCTGGAGCTCGGCGGCACCGATCAGAAATTCAACCTGCTGATGGGCCGCCACCTGCAGGCCGAATACGGGCAGGAGCCGCAGTGCATCCTGACCATGCCGCTGCTCGAAGGGCTCGATGGCGTCGAGAAGATGTCCAAGTCCAAGGGCAACTACATCGGCATCACCGAAGAGCCGAACACCATGTTCGCCAAGCTGCTGTCGATCAGCGACTCGCTGATGTGGCGCTACTTCGACCTGCTGAGCTTCCGCTCCCCCGCCGAGATCGCCAGGCTGAAGGCCGAAGTGGAGGGCGGGCGCAACCCCAAGGAAGCCAAGGTGCTGCTGGCCAAGGAGATCACCGCCCGCTTCCACAGCGCGCAGGCGGCCGACGCGGCCGAGGCCGATTTCAACAACCGGGCCAAGGGCGGCATTCCCGACGACATCCCCGAGGTGTCGCTCAGCGGCGCGCCGCTGGGCATCGGCGCCCTGCTCAAGCAGGCCGGGCTCGTGCCTTCCACCAGCGAAGGTTTGCGCATGATCGAGCAGGGCGGCGTCAAGATCGACGGGGCCACCGTCAGCGACAAGGCGCTCAAGGTGGGTGCGGGCACGATGGTGGTCCAGGTCGGCAAGCGCAAGTTCGCGCGGGTCACGCTGGCGTAGCCTGCGCGCCATGCAGGCCCATGGCTACCTGAAGCTTTCGGTCGCCGTCGCACTGGCGACCATCAGCCTCAAGACGCTCGCCTGGTGGGTCACCGGCTCGGTCGGACTGCTCTCCGATGCGATGGAGTCGTTCGTCAACCTGGCGGCGGCGCTCTTCGCGTTGTGGATGGTCACCGTGGCGGCCCGCCCCGCCGACGAGAGCCACCCGTTCGGCCATGCCAAGGCCGAGTACTTCTCGAGCGGGCTCGAAGGCCTGCTGATCTTCATCGCGTCGCTGGCCATCATCTGGAGCGCCGTGCCGCGGCTGCTGGATCCGCAGCCGCTCGAGCAACTCGGCGCGGGCACGGCGCTGTCGGTGGCGAGCTCCGTGCTCAACGGCGTGCTGGCCGTCCTGATGCGGCGCGCGGCCGTGCGGTTGCGCTCGATTGCGCTCGAGGCCGATGCCAGGCACCTCATGACCGACGTGTACACCTCGATCGGCGTGGTGGCCGGCGTCCTGCTGGTGCCGCTGACCGGCTGGCTGTGGCTCGACCCGCTGCTGGCCATCGGCGTGGCGCTCAACATCACCCGCGAAGGGGCGTCGCTGCTGCGGCGCTCGGCCGACGGCTTGATGGACCATGCCCTGGGACCCGAGCAGCAGCAGGCCATCGAGGCCACGTTGCAGCGCTATCGCCAGCAGCGTGCCGACGCGGCCGGGCTGCGGGTCGATGACGTGAAGACGCGTCGCGCCGCGCAGCAGCGCTTCTGCGAGCTGCATCTGCATGTGCCGGCCGCCTGGAGCGTGGGCCGCGCCATGAAGGAGCGCGAAGAGCTGGCCCGGGCGCTGATCGCGGCCGTGCCCGGCCTGCGCGTGACCATCGAACTCGTGCCGCTGGGCATGGAGCCGCTGGCCGAAGAGCCCGGCTCGACTCACCCGATGGAGACTTCCTGATGCTGGCTCTGGTGCAGCGCGTGGCCCAGGCGCGCGTCGAGATTGCGGGCCGCGTGCACGGCGCCATCGGCCGCGGCCTGCTCGTGCTGGTGTGCGCCGAACCGGGCGACGACGACGCCCGTGCGGGCAAGCTGGTCGCCAAGCTGCTGAAGCTGCGGATCTTCAGCGACGCGGCCGGCAAGATGAACCTCAGCGTGCAGGACGTTGCCGGCGGCCTGCTGGTCGTTTCGCAGTTCACGCTCGCGGCCGACACCTCCGGCGGCAACCGGCCCAGCTTCACCAGCGCCGCACCGCCGGACGAAGGTCGCCGGCTCTACGAACGGGTGGTCGCGCTGGCCCGGGAGCAGCACCCGGTGGTCGAAACCGGCGAGTTCGGCGCCGACATGCAGGTGCACCTGGTCAACGACGGGCCGGTCACCATCCCGATCAAGGTCTGAACGGAACGCCCCTCATGAAAAAAGCCACCCGGCAGGGTGGCTTTTCGTTGCGGCAAAGGCGCGCGTTCGATCAGTCGGCGTACTGGCCTGCGGCCTTGATGACCGGCGACCACTTGTTGATCTCGGCGTCGACCCACTTCTTGTGCTCGGCCGGGTTGGTGCGCGCATCGGTCACGACCACGGCGCCCAGGGCCTCTTCACGCTTGAGGAAGTCGGCATCCTTCAGGGCGACCTTCAGTGCGGCGTTCACCTTGTCGAGCACGGCCTTGGGCGTGCCCTTCGGTGCATACAGGCCGTGCCAGATGCTGACGTTGAAGCCCTTCATGCCGGACTCGTCCAGCGTGGGCAGCTTCGACAGCGCGGGCGTGCTCAGGCGCTTGGGCGTGGTCACCGCGAACGCCTTCACCTTGCCGGCTTCGATCTGCGACGTGGTGTTGGTGGTCTGGTCGCACATGATGTCGACCTGGCCGCCGATCAGGTCGGTCATCGCGGGCGCGGTGCCCTTGTACGGCACCGTGGTCATGTCGACCTTCAGCGTGCTCTGGTACAGCAGGCCGCACAGGTGCGACGCAGCGCCCAGGCCGGCATTGGCCAGGTTGATCTTGCCCTTGTTGGCTTCGATCCACTTCAGCAGCTCGGCGTAGTTGTTGGCCGGCAGCGTGGGGCGGCCGATCAGCGTCATGGGCACTTCGTTGATGAGGCCGAGGTACTCGAAGTCGTCGAGCGTCTTGTACTGCAGCGTGCGATACAGCGACGGCGAGGTCGCCATGCCGATGTGGTGCAGCAGCAGCGTGTAGCCGTCCGGCGCGGCCTTGGCCACCTTGGTGGCGCCCAGCGTGCCGCCGGCGCCGCCGACGTTCTCGATCACGATGGTGGCGCCCAGCGGCTTGCGCAGGGCTTCGGCCAGGTCGCGGGCCACCTTGTCGGTGGGGCCGCCGGCCGTGAACGGCACGACGATGGTCACCGGCTTGTCGCCGGGATAGTTCTGCGCCATGGCGCCCGTCACGGCAAGGGCGGCCACTGCGGCCAGCATCAGGCGTTTCATGTCGGATCTCCTGTTGTCACGGGTTTGGGGCCCCGTCCCTTCACAGCATGGCCCCGGAAGCCCGAATGCTAGGCGCGCGCCCCCGCAAAGCCATCGCGGGAACTACGTAACCACCCGCTGGGGTTTGTGCCGACATCCACATGCGAGGCGGTGTTACCTGCCCGGTGCCGGTCCACGGGGCGCATAGCGATCGACCAGGCAGCCGGGCCCCTGCGGGTTCTGGCAGCAGGCCGCCAGCTGCTTCACGCTGTCGGCATAGGCGGTGTTCCACTGCGCCTGGCTGTGCAGCGCGCCGGGCGGCATCCAGTGCGACTGCGGGAACCTGGTGCCCCACTCGTCGAGGCCGGGGCTGCGCAAGGCGCCGGTCGCTTCGTACATGGCGACCTGGCAGCTGTTCATGTTGCCGATGCGGTGGCAGGTCGTGCAGGTGTTGCCGCGGGTGCTGATGCCGAACGGTACGGGCCAGCGGCGGAAGGCCTCGCCGACGTCGTTCTTGTAGGGCCCGAACGGATCGCCCGGCAGCGCGCCGGTCTGGGCGATGAAGGGGCTGTACATGAACGGGCCGCTGTCGTGGCAGCGCACGCACATCGCGTCGGCCACCTGCTTCGGCGGATTCCAGAAGTGCTGCGGGGCAGGGTAGCCGGGCAGCGGTTTCGCCAGGTGCGGCGGCGGCACGCGGCGGCCGTCCACCCCGCGGTCGGCGCGCAGCGGCAGCGGTGCGCTGGCCTGGAACCAGCAGGTGCTGCCGGTGCGCACGTTGTGCGCCACGATGTCGATCTCGTCGTACAGGTGGGTGCCGGCCGGGCGGATCATCTTCTGCCGGCAGAAGGCGCTGATCTGCGCGCGGTCGTCGTCGCGCAGCACCAGCGCGCGCGAGTTGGGCACGCACTGGCCATCGGTCTTCTCGCCGCCCTCCGGGCGCAACAGCGAGGGCCGGTCGCAGCTCATGCCGCTGGTGTAGCGCTCCGGCGTGCGCCCGCCGTCCACCGTGATGGGTACGAGCACGCCGTCGGCGCAGTCGAAGGGCGGGATGGGCGCCACCTGGATCGCGCAGGCGCGGCCGTACTCGACCAGCGACTGCGCCTGCAGCCAGGCCGGCGTTCCCAGCCACAGCACGGCCGTGGCCACCGTGACGAGCAGGCGCTTCATCGGACGAGCCCTTTCTCCGACAGCACCACCGAGCGGATGGCGGCGTAATAGCGCTCGTAGCCGGTGCAGCGGCACACGTGCGCACCGCAGGCGTCGGCGATCGCGGCATCGAGCCGCTCGCGCGCCACCGGCGCTGCCCGCAGCCGTTGCAGCAGCATCGTGGCGGCCATCAGGAAGCCCGGCGTGCAGTAGCCGCACTGGAAGGCGAAGTGGTCGAGAAAGGCCTGCTGCAGGCGTGACAGCTGGCCCGGCTCGGCCAGCCCCTCGACGGTGGTGACCTCCTGCCCGTCGAGCAGCGCGGCCGGCGTCGAGCAGGCCAGCAGCGGCTGGGGCAGCGCGCCGGGCTGCTGCGCCACCGCCACCGTGCAGGCCCGGCAGACGCCGATGCCGCAGCACAGCTTGGTGCCGGTGAGGCCGAGGTCTTCCTGCAGCAGGTCGATGAGCGCCAGGTCGGCCGG
>CAMLNA010000231.1 GCA_946481025.1 uncultured Rivibacter sp. | reverse complement strand
TCAACATGGGCGCGATGGAGAACAAGGGCCTGAACATCTTCAACACGAAGTACGTCCTGGCCAACAGCGCCACCGCCACCGACACCGACTTCGCCAACATCGAATCGGTGGTGGGCCACGAGTACTTCCACAACTGGACCGGCAACCGCGTGACCTGCCGCGACTGGTTCCAGCTCAGCCTGAAGGAAGGCCTCACCGTCTTCCGGGACCAGGAATTCAGCCAGGACCTCGCCGGCAGCCCGAGCGCGCGCGCGGTCAAGCGCATCGACGACGTGCGCGCGCTGCGGCAGTTCCAGTTTCCCGAAGACGCCGGCCCGATGGCCCACCCGGTGCGGCCCGACAGCTACCAGGCGATCGACAACTTCTACACCGCCACCGTCTATGAAAAAGGCGCGGAGGTGGTGCGCATGCAGCACACGCTGGTGGGCCGGGAGGGCTTTGCCAGGGGCATGTCGCTGTACTTCCAGCGACATGACGGCCAGGCCGTCACCTGCGACGACTTTGCCCAGGCGATTGCCGACGCCAACCCCGGCAGCGAGCTGGCCGCCCGCCTGCCGCAGTTCAAGCGCTGGTATTCGCAGGCCGGCACACCCCGCATGAAGGCGCTGGGCCGCTACGACGGGCCGAGCCGCACCTACACGCTGCTGCTCGAGCAGCACAGCATGCCCTCGGCCGGCCAGCCGTCCAAGGAGCCGTACGTCATTCCGGTGGCGATGGGCCTGGTGTCTCGCGAAGGCCGTTCGCTGCCGCTGCAGCTCGAGGGCGAAGCCGCGCCGGTGGGCACCGACCGGGTGCTGGTGCTGGCCGAGGCGCGCCAGTTCTACACCTTCGTCAACGTCGACAGCGAGCCCGTCCCCTCGCTGCTGCGCGGCTTCTCGGCGCCGGTGACGCTGGACGCGCCGCTGGCCGACGCCGACCTGCTCACGCTGCTGGCGCACGACCCCGACCCCTTCAACCGCTGGGAAGCCGGCCAGCGCCTCGCGCTCAACCGCCTGCTGGCGGCCGTGCAGGGCAACGACGAGCTGAAGGTGGACGACGCCTTCGTCGACGCGATGCGCAAGGTGCTGCGCCATCCCGAACTCGACGCCGCGTTCAAGGAGCTGGTGCTCACCCTGCCCGGCGAGGGCTATCTCGCCGAGCAGCTCGACATGGTCGACCCGCAGCGCATCCATGCGGTGCGCGAGTCGATGAAGCAGCAGCTCGCGCAGGCACTGCGCGACGACTGGGCCTGGGCATTCGAGGCGCACCAGGTGACGGGCGGCTACTCGCCCGACCCCGTCTCCTCGGGGCGCCGTGCGCTGGCCAACCTGGCGCTGGCCAACCTGGTGCAGGACGCCACCCTGCGCGGCGATGCCGTGTGGCCGGGCAAGGCGCTGCAGCGCTTCAAGGACGCCGGCAACATGACCGACCGTTTCGGCGCGCTGGCCGCGCTGGTGAACGCCCATGCCGAGCTGGCCGCGCCGGCGTTGCAGCGCTTCCATGCGCACTTCAAGGACGAGCCGCTGGTCATCGACAAGTGGTTCGCCCTGCAGGCGGGGGCTCCCGAGCGCGGCGGCAGCGTGTTCGCCCGCGCCAAGGCGCTGCTCACGCACCCGGACTTTTCCCTGCGCAACCCCAACCGCGCGCGCAGCCTGCTGATGCCGCTGTGCCTCAACAACCCGGCGGCGTTCCACCGCACCGACGCGGCCGGCTACGTGTTCTGGGCCGACCGCGTGATCGAGATCGATTCCATCAACCCGCAGCTCGCCTCGCGCCTGGCGCGCGCGCTCGACCGCTGGAAGCAGCTGGCCGAGCCCTACCGCAGCGCCGCCCGCGAAGCGATCAGCCGCGTGGCCGCCAAGCCGGACCTGTCGCCCGACGTTCGCGAGATCGTCACCCGAGCCCTCCAAGACTAAGGACCCTCCATGACCCGACGAGTCAGCCTGACCCAGTACCTTGTCGAGCAGCAGCGCGAGCACGGCCGCATCCCCGGCCAGCTGCGCCTGCTGATCGAGGTGGTGGCGCGCGCCTGCAAGCGCATCGCCATCAGCGTGAACAAGGGCGCCCTGGGCGACGTGCTGGGCAGCGCCAACACCGAGAACGTGCAGGGCGAGGTGCAGAAGAAGCTCGACATCATCGCCAACGAGGTGCTGATCGAAGCCAACGAATGGGGCGGCCACCTGGCGGCCATGGCCAGCGAGGAGATGGACTCCATCCACGTCGTGCCCAACCGCTACCCGCAGGGCGAATACCTGCTGCTGTTCGACCCGCTCGACGGCTCCAGCAACATCGACGTGAACGTGAGCATCGGCACCATCTTCTCGGTGCTGCGCAAGGTGGGCCACCACCACGGCGTGAGCGAAGAAGACTTCCTGCAGTCGGGCAAGGCGCAGGCCGCTGCCGGCTACTGCATCTACGGCCCGCAGACCACGCTGGTGCTCACCGTGGGCGACGGCGTGGCGATGTTCACCCTCGACCGCGAGCAGGGCTCGTGGGTGCTCACCGGCGAGAACCTGCAGATCCCGGCCGACACCAAGGAATTCGCGATCAACATGAGCAACAAGCGCCACTGGGCCGAGCCCGTGACGCGCTACATCGACGAATGCCTCGAAGGCAAGGACGGCCCGCGCGGCAAGGACTTCAACATGCGCTGGGTCGCCTCCATGGTGGCCGACGTGCACCGCATCCTCACGCGCGGCGGCGTGTTCATGTACCCATGGGACAAGCGCGAGCCCGACAAGCCCGGCAAGCTGCGCCTCATGTACGAGGCCAACCCGATGGCCTTCATCGTCGAGCAGGCCGGCGGCGCCGCCACCAACGGGCTGCAGCGCATCATGGAGCTGCAGCCTTCCAAGCTGCACGAGCGCGTGAGCGTGGTGCTGGGCTCGAAAAACGAGGTCGAGCGCGTGACGGCCTATCACAGGGAAGCCGCCTGAAGCCTCGGGTAAGGCGTCACCCAAAAGCTCCGCTATAATCGCGGGCTTCCGCCGGTGTAGCTCAGTTGGTAGAGCAGCGCATTCGTAATGCGAAGGTCACCAGTTCGAATCCGGTCACCGGCACCAGACGTGAAAAGGGCCCGCTCATGCGGGCCCTTTTTTCTTCCCCTCTGCGCCGCGTCCAGCGGCCGCAGCCCAGCAGACGCCGCGGATCCGGCTTCGCCGGTCCGCCAGCGTCCGCCCCCTTGAGGGGGAGCGGCGAAGCCGCTACGGGGGTGGTCCACATCAATACCGCAGCCGCCCCTGCTGGTCGATGATCGCCAGCTCGACGTAGGACGAGCCGTTGTGCGACTGCGGCGTGTACCGGGCCGAGAAGCGGCCGAAGGAGATCTCGCCGGCGGTTTCGAAGGCGCGGATCAGGCTGTCGGTGCTGAGGTCGCGGCCGGCGCGCCGCAGCCCCTCGACGAACAGCTTGGCATGCATGAAGCCCTCGAAGCGCGACGCCGACGGCGCCGCCCCGTCGTTGCCTTCGCCCTGCCTCGCCAGGCCGAGGTATTCGGTGATCGCGGGCGTGGAGCGGTTGGCCAGCGACGGCATGATCTGCGCCAGCACGATGCCGCGCGCCGCCGGCCCCAGCTCCCGGTTCACCGTGTCCAGGCTGGTCACCGAGAAGCCGTAGACCGAGGGCCGCGCGCCGGTGCCCGCCAGGGCCTTGGCGAGGTGGGTGAAGGTCGTGCCGGCGGTGCACATCACCACCGCCTGGGGTTGCGCACGCGCCAGGTCGTCGGCCGCGGCAGCGAAATCGGGCTTGGCCGGGTCCAGCCGGGTTTCGTGGAGCTGCAGCTGGTGCGCCGAAGACGCCGCGCGCACCTCGGCCAGCAGGGCCTTGCCCAGGCCGTCGTCCTGGTAGAACGCCGCCACACGGGTGATGCCCAGCTCCTTCAGCTGCCGCGCGATGCGCTGCGCCTCGTCGGCATAGCCCGCGCGCACGTGGAACAGGTAGCGGTTGTAGCTGCTGCGCAGGGGCGTCGCGCCGGTCACCGGGCCGAACACCACCCGCCGCGCCTCGGTGGCCAGCGGCAGGATGGCCGCGGTGTGCGCGGTGCCGGTGTTGTTGAAGATGGCGAACACCTTGTCCTCGTGCAGCAGGCGCCGAGTGTTCTCGACCGCACGCGGCACCTCGAAGCCGTCGTCGAGCGTCTTGTAGGAGATCTTGCGCCCATGCACGCCGCCCGCCGCATTGACGGCGTCGAAGTACATGCGCGCGCCCGCGCCGTATTCGGCGGTCTGCGGCCCCAGCGGGCCGCTCAGCACCACCGAGGCGCCCAGGCGGATCTCGGTGTCGGTGACACCTTCGGCAGCCGCCGCGGGCAGCTGCACGAGCGCGCAGCCCACGGCCACGCCCAACCAGGCCAGCACACGCATGGCGGCCTCCCTCAGGACTCGGCCGTGAACCCGACCCTCTTGACCAGCGGGCCCCAGCGCTCGAACTCGCGGCGCTGGCTCTGCGCCATCTCCTGCGGCGTGGAGCCCTGTGCCACCAGCCCCACCGTGCCCAGGCCGTCGATCACGGCCTTGTCCTTCAGGGCCTGGTTGATGGCGGCATTGGCCGCGGTCACCACCGCGGCCGGCGTGCGGGCCGGCGCATAGAAGCCGAACCATTCCTCGACGGTGAAGTCGGGGAAACCTTGTTCCGCGAAGGTCGGCACGTCCGGCAGGAAGGGCGAACGCTTGCTGCCCGAGGTGGCCAGCACGCGCAGCTTGCCGGCCTTGTGGTTGGCGATGAAGTCGCCGCTGGGCGT
>CAMLNA010000230.1 GCA_946481025.1 uncultured Rivibacter sp. | reverse complement strand
CGGAGCCACGATGACACCCCCTTCCGCCTTGACGGCCGATTCGCGCACCGCATCGCCCGGCCTGCTGACCAGCGGCGGCCACTTCCTCGCGCTGGGCGTCCTCATGGGGACCTGGGCCACCGGCATCCCGGGCCTGAAGCAGCGGTATGGCTACACCGAGCAGGAGCTCAGCCTGGTGCTGCTGGCACTCGCCGCCGGAGCGGGCGTCGCCTTCCTCACCTGCGCTCGCGTGATGCGCGCGGCCGGCCTGCAACTGACGCTGCGCGCCACCGCCGTGCTGGGCGCACAGGCGCTGCTCGCCACGCTGCTCGTCTCCAGCACGGTGGCGCTCGTCATCAGCGCCTTTCTGCTGGGCTGGGGCAGCGCCGCTTTCGACGTTGCGATCAATGCGCGCGCGGTCGCGCTCGAGCGCGAACTCGGCCGTCCGGTGATGTCGAAGCTGCACGCCATGTTCAGCACCGGCGGCGTGATCGCCGCAGCCGCCGCCGCCGCGTTGTTCTCGGGGGGCACGCCGCATCTCCTTTGGCTGGCCGTGCCCGCCGCCCTCGGCCTGGTGCTTTGCAGCCTGCCCTGCGCACCCGACGACGCAGGTGCGCCGGCGGAGGGCGGGCCGACCGGCGCCGCGCACCCCGAGCGCAGCCGGCTGCTGTGGCGCCTCGGGGCGGCCGCCCTGCTGTGCCTGCTGTGCGAAGGCGTGATGTACGACTGGTCGGCGGTCTATATGGTGCATGCCTTCGCAGCCTCGCCGGCCCTGTCGGTGGCCAGCTTCGGCGTGTTTTCCGCGGCCATGGCCGCCGGACGCTTCAGTGGCGACGAATGGCGCCGCCGCCACGGGGTGCGGCCGGTGCTGCTGGTCGGCTGCCTGCTGGCCGCGGCCGGAGCGCTCGCCGCGACCCAGGGCGGGCACCCGGCCCTGGCGCTGGGCGGCTTCGTGCTGGTCGGCCTGGGGCTGTCCAACGTGATTCCGATCGTCTTCGCGCTCGCACCGCTTGGCTGCCCGCGCTCGCCGGAGCACGCGATCGCCTTTGTCTCGGGCGTCGGTTTCGTCGGCTTCCTGGCGGGCCCCCCGCTCGTGGGCCTGTGGTCGGCCGCCTTCTCGCTCGACACCACGCTGTGGCTGGTGGTCGCCGCTGCGGCCGGGGTGGCGATACTCTCCGGCCGGAGGCATCACCCATGAAACATTCGACCGAACTGCTGGCCGACGAGCGCCGGCAGCGCATCGTCGAACTGCTGGCCCGGGAGGGCAAGGTCAAGGCCCAGCAACTGGCCAAGCTGCTTCAGGTGTCGGAGGACACGATCCGGCGCGACCTGAAGGACATGGCCGAGCAAGGGCTGCTGCGGCGCGTGCACGGAGGCGCCATGCCTGTGGCTGCGACGGCCGCCGGGGCCCCGTGGCACGAGCGGGTGGGTGTCGACGCCGACGAGAAGGCCGCCCTGGCGAACGCCGCGCGCAACGCGCTCGGCGGCGCGCGCGTGCTGTTCATCGACAGCGGCACGACCAACGCGCTGTTGGCCCGCCACCTGCCGCGCGACATCCCGCTCACCGTCGTGACCCACAGCCCCGAGGTCGCGCTCGCGCTGTGCCAGCACGAGCGTTGCGAGGTGGTGATGCCGGCCGGGCGGCTCCACCCGCGCACGGCCTCCCTCGTGGGGCCGGACGTCCTGCGGCTGGTCGAGTCGGTCCATGCCGACCTCTGCGTGCTGGGCGTGTGCGCCGTCAGCGCTGCCGCCGGGTTCACCTGCGCCGAGTTCGAGGAACAGGCCATCAAGCAGGCCATGGTGCGCCACGCGCGCACGACGCTGGCCCTGGTGACGGCCAGCAAGGTCGGGACGGTGCTGCCGTACCGCGTTGCCGGGGTCGACGACGTGGCGCAACTGTTCACGACCGCCGCAGAGGACGACCCCGCGCTCGTCGCGATGGCCGGGCTGGGCCTGCGCGCCAGCTGCGTTCCGCCCGGCTGACCGGCTGCAGCCGGCGCGAACGCTTCACTCCCGCCGCAGGCCGCACTTGGGGCGCTGCAGCAGCCGGTCGACGTAGGCGGCGATCTTCGGCCGGTCCGGCGGGCCGCCGAACATGCGCTTCCAGATGAACATCGAGCCGATCATCACGTCGGCCGCCGTGAACCATTCGCCGAACAGATAGGGGCCGTCGCCCAGCTCGTGCTCGACCACGTCCTGCACCTCCTCGAAGCCGGTCCATCCGCGGGCCGGCGCATGCGGCAGCTTCAGCAGCACGTCGCCCATCGAAGGCTCGAGCTGCGCGGTCGAGTACACCATCAGCGACAGGTAGCGGCCTCGCCCCGGCTCGCCGACGCCGGGCGCCAGCCGCGCCTGCGGGTATCGCTCGGCCACGTACATGCAGATGGCCGGGCCCTCGTAGACATGGGTGTCGCCGTCCACCAGCGCGGGCAGCTTGCCGGCCGGGTTGATCGCCCGAAAGCCGGGCGCCTTGTGTTCGCGCTTCTGGAAATCGACGTGGACGAGCTCGTACTCGGCGCCGGCCTCGTCGAGCATCCATTTCGCGATCGTCGCGCGGCTCTGGGGGTTGAAGTAGAGCTTGAGCATGCGGGTTCTTTCGGAGGTGAGGCTTGCGATGATGCCGCTGCACACGGCGCCGTGGCGGCCAAGCCTTTGCAAACCGCAACAGCCTCCCGGCCCCGCACCCGCCCCGTGATACGCCTCTTGCCGCGCCCGCATGCCTGTGCCACGCTGGCGCGATCACCACACGAACGACGAGGGCGGCCCATGAGCAACAAGAACCCCCTGGCCGACGCCCAGGTCGAGCTGGTCCGGCTGGATGCGCACATCACCGCCGCGGCGTTCGAGACGAGCATCCGCGCCCAGCTGCCCGATATGGTGGGCTCGCTGCTCGCCTGGACGCACGACGACTGGTTTGCGCTCGCGCCCGATGTGGCGCCCGCGCTGCGCAAGAGCGGCCTCGACGTGCGCGGCGCCCTCACGCAGGCCGGCGCGATCGGCTTCAACACCCTGGGTGCCGAGGCCTATGCGCAGCTCGCGCTGATGCGCGACGTGCGGGGCCGCACCACGCCTGTGCCGCCCGCGGCACCGGGCACCCCGATCGACGTGATCCGCCCGCCCACCTATTGGCGCGAAGGCTGGTACCAGGGGCGGCAGATCAAGCTCGACTGGCACGTCGTGGCGGCCGGCCTGCCGGGCGCCTGGGCCGAACTGGGCGCGGACGGCCCCGGCGCCTACGCAGACATCAAGGTGGGCCACATCGACACCGGCTACACCGAGCACCCTGCACTGGGCTTCGGCAGCCCCCAGGGCACCTGGCTGTTGCCGCAGCAGGGCGTCAACTACTGGCGCGACAAGGTCGAGGACTACGACACCGGCGAAGGCCCGCCCGAGCACTGGAACGCCCCGCCGGAATACCCGGGGCCGCGCGACAACCACACCGGCTCCTTCCCGGGCCACGGCACGCGCACCTGCTCCGTCCTGTGCGGGCTCTATGCGCCGCAACCGCCGATCGACTACCCCTTCTTCGGCGCGGCGCCGGGCGTGCCGGTGATCCCGTACCGCATCACCGATTCCGTGCTGATCGATCACGTGCAGGACCTGCTCGCCAAGGCCATCGGCGACGCCGTCGCGAAGGGCGCCCGCGTCATCAGCATCAGCCTCGGGGCCGCGCGCCGCAGCAAGCGCGTCGCCAAGGCCGTCACGGCCGCCTACCGCCAAGGCGTGATCATCTGCGCCGCGGCGGGCAACACCGTGCCGCCGGTGATCTACCCGGGCCGCTTCAACTGTGTCGTCACGCTCGGCGGCGCCACCACCTCCAACGGCGTCGACCTCCACCCCTGGCGCGGCGCCTCGCGCGGCCCGGCCGTCGACGTGAGCGGGCCCGCCGACGCGATCCGCCGCCCCACCACGGTGATGACGGGCGGCCGGGAAAGCTACCGCATCGACGGGCCGGGCAACGGCACCTCGTTCGCCACCGCCTTGTGCGCAGGCATCGCCGCCCTGTGGCTGGCCAGGCGCCGCACCGACCTCGAGGCGGCCTACGGCGCCCATCGCTGGGCGCATGCCGCCGCGTTCAAGAAGCTGGTGGTCGACACGGCCCACACGCCGCCCGGCTGGAACCAGCGCGACTACGGCCGCGGCGTGTACCAGGCCGACGCACTGCTGAAAGCCGACCTGCCGACGCTGGGCGAGCTGACCGAAGAAACCGACGCTTGAGCGCCGCGCAGACGCGCCGGCCCGGCAGCAGGGGCCCGCGAGGGCCTGTTCACGCTACGGGTTCTCGTAGACCGGACACGAAACGCCGATCTCGTTCATCATTCGCGGTTCGGCCCGCTGCCGCCTCGACCGCCCATGCCTCCCACCATCATCTCCGTCTCCCAGCTTTCCAAGACCTACGCCTCGGGGCTGCATGCGCTCAAGCGCATCGACCTCGAGATCCGCCGCGGCGAGATCTTCGCGCTGCTCGGTCCCAACGGCGCCGGCAAGACCACGCTGATCGGCACCATCTGCGGCATCGTGCGGCCCACCGAGGGCCGCGTGCTGGTGGACGGCCACGACATCGTCACCGACTACCGCGCCGCCCGCTCGCTGATCGGCCTGGTGCCGCAGGAGCTCACCACCGACGCCTTCGAGACCGTGTGGGACACCGTCTCGTTCAGCCGCGGCCTGTTCGGCAAGTCACCCGACCCGGCGCACATCGAGCGCGTGCTGAAGGACCTGTCGCTGTGGGAGAAGAAGGACAACAAGATCATGACGCTGTC
>CAMLNA010000229.1 GCA_946481025.1 uncultured Rivibacter sp. | reverse complement strand
GCGCCGGGCCGCTCCCAAGCCGGCCCGCATCCCCCCGGGGGATCGGCCGGCGTACTCGCCGGGCGAGGGGCAGACAGTCAAGGGGCCGACATGACCACCTGGCCCTACCCGCTGTGGATCGCGCACCGCGGCGCCGGCAAGCTGGCGCCCGAGAACACGCTGGCGGCCTTCCGGGTGGGAGCCAGCCATGGCTATCGCATGTTCGAGTGCGACGTGAAACTCTCGGCCGATGGCGTGCCCTTCCTGCTGCACGACGCGACGCTCAACCGCACCACCGACCGGCGCGGCACGGCGGGCGACCTGCCGTGGGCGCAGCTGTCGCAGGTGGATGCCGGGGGCTGGCATGGCCGCACCTTCGCCGGCGAGCCGCTGCCGGCGCTTTCGGCCGTGGCGCACTTCGTGCGCCACAACGGCTTCGCGCTCAACATCGAGATCAAGCCGACGCCCGGCACCGAACTGCACACGGGCCGGGTGGTGGCAACGGAGGCTGCCCGTCTGTGGCAGGGCGATGCGGTGCCGCCGCTGCTCACCTCGTTCAAGCCCGACGCGCTGCAGGGCGCCCGCGAAGCCGCACCGCAGGTGCCGCGTGGCCTGCTGCTCGACAAGCTGCACGATGGCTGGCTCGACCAGGCCCGTTCGCTGGACTGCGTGGCGGTGGTGAGCCTGTACGCGCTGCTCGACGCGCAGGTCATCGCCGCCATCCACGGTGCCGGCCTCAAGGTGCTGGCCTACACCGTGAACGATCCGGCCGAGGCGCACCGCCTGCACGGCCTGGGCATCGACGGCCTCATCACCGACGCGGTGGACCGTTTTTCGCCCGGCAGCACGGTCTGATCAGACCCCTTCGGCCTGCACCACGTCGGCCGGGCGCACCGTGGCCTCGGCCCCGAGCAGGCTTTCCACCGGCTCGGGCTGCGGCAGTTCGGTGGTGTTGCGGATCACCGGGTGGCGCCAGGCCAGCGCCGCCAGCAGCAGCGCCCCGAGCCCCGCGAACGCGAGCGACGTGCGCAGTCCCACGTGTTCGCCCAGCCAGCCGCCGATCAGCGCGCCGGGTCCGGCCGGAATGAGGATGAGCCAGCGCATCGTGCTGGTCATGCGCCCCAGCAGGTGCTCGGGCGTGACCGCCTGCCGCAGCGCCAGGAAGTTGATGAAGATCAGCACCGCGCCCGCGCTGAAGCACACGAGCATCAGCGCGAAGGCGGCGATGCCCCAGCGGTCGGCCGGGGCCACCGCCAGCAGCGACCAGCCGAGGCCGCAGATCGCGAAGCCGAGCACGAGGCAGGGCCCGGGGCCGACACGCCTGGAGATGCGATTGCCCACCGTGCTGGCGACGATGGTGCCCAGCCCCATGCCGACATAGCTCAGCCCCACCTGGTGCTCGTTGAGTCCCAGCGTGCGGGTGGCGAACAGGATCTGCACGACCAGGGCGCTGTGGTGCAGCATCTGCCACAGACCCACCGCCGTGGCCAGGGCCACCAGCAGCGGCGTGTTGCGCACGAAGCGCACGCCGGCCTTCAGGTCGCGCCAGAAATGCGCATCGGGCCTGTCGCGGCGGATCTCGTGCACCCGGATGCCACGCAGGATGGCCACCGAGACCAGCAGCAGCACCGCATCGACCAGCAGCGCGACCGGCGCGCCCACCACCTTGATCAGCGCGCCCGCCAGGCCCGGCCCGGCCACTTCGGCGCCGGAGGTCGCCAGCGCGTTCTTGGCATGCGCCTCGACCAGTCGCTCGCGCGCCACCACCTGGGTCAGCACGATCTGCGCGGCCGAGCCCGCGGTGACGTAGATGCAGCCCATCACGAAGGCCGCCGCGTACATCCAGCCCATGCCGAGCCAGCCGAGCCACCAGGCGAGCGGCACGCTGGCCACCACGACGGCGATGCTCGCTTCGCCGGCCACGTACACCGGCAGCTTGCGCACACGGTCGAGCCACACGCCGCTGGGCAGAGACAGCAGCACGAAGGGCAGGATCTCCATCGCGGTGAGCATGCCCATCTGCGTGGGGCTCGCGTGCAGCAGCACCGCTGCGGTGAGCGGCAGCGCGAGCATGGTCACCTGCCCGCCGAAGGAGCTGATGAGGATGGAGCTCCACAGGCGCCGGTACGTGGCGTCGCGCAGCAGGTCGTCGGGTGGCAGCGTCAGTCGCTGCCGCAAGGCCGCGCGAATGCGGGCCAGCCATGCGGTCATGGTGTTCTCCAGGCTTGCGGTGCGGGGTGCGCGCCGCAAGAAAGGGTGGGTATCACCACCGGCCTCGTGGGCCCGTGGTCGGGGGCGTCTGCTGGTGAAGGAACGGCCTGTCGTCGCCTGACGCGGCGACAGGCGGCGCCGCGTCAGGCGGCAGTGGCGGCCCAGCGGCTGGAGCGGGAGGGCGGTCGTACTCGGGACGCGCGCCGCGCATCATGAGGTGCGAGAGAACCCGTGAGCAGCCCGCCGCGTGCTGCGCTTGCAAGGCCGATCGGGTTCATCGCGTCCATGGAAGGCTCCTCGAATGATGCGGCCCACATGCTAGCAGCGGCCCGTGCGGCATCACAAGGGCTTGGCAAAGGCCGAGCAAAACGCAGGCAGCGTGCATGCTGCACACGCCCCCCTCCAAAGGGGGAATGTTCGGCCGGGGGGCGCTCCCTAGCATGAGGTATTCCAACGCATCACGGGCCGCCCGGCAGCACTCGATGGACAGCCTGCGCATCCTGCACCTCGAAGACGACCCGCTCGATGCGGACCTGATCCACCGGACCGTCGAACGCTGGCAAGTCGCCGTGCAGTGGCGCACCGTCGACTCGGCGCACGGCTATGCCGACGCGCTGGAACGCGGCAGCTTCGATGCGGTGGTCTGCGACAACAGCCTGCCGGGCCTGGACGGCCTGCAGGCGCTGCAGCTGGCGCGCGACGCGCACCCCGCCATTCCCTTCATCGTGCTCAGCGGCAATGCCGACGAGCGTCGTGCACTCGAGTGCCTGAGGGCCGGCGCGAACGACTACATCCTGAAAGACGATCTCTGGCGCCTGCTGCCGGCGATGCATTACCTGCGGAACCGGCGGGAGCGCGAACGGCTCGAGCGCGAGAAGGAAAGCCTGGCGGTGCTGATCGGCATCGTCAAGCAGCTGTCCACCGCCCGGACGATGGCCGACGTGATGGCCATCGTGCGCACCGGCGCACGCCGGCTCACCGGTGCCGACGGCGCCACCTTCGTGCTGCGCGACCGCGAGCATTGCTTCTATGCCGACGAGGACGCGATCGAGCCGCTCTGGAAGGGCCGGCGCTTTCCGCTGCAGACCTGCGTGAGCGGCTGGGCCATGCTGAACCAGCAGGCCGCCGTGATCCCGGACATCTACGCCGACCCGCGCATTCCGATCGACGCCTACCGGCCCACCTTCGTGAAGAGCCTCGTCATGGTGCCGATCCGCATCGAGTCGCCGATCGGCGCGATCGGCAGCTACTGGGCGACGCCGCACGAGGCGACTGAAAACGAGCTCACCCTGCTGCAGGCACTGGCCGACACGACCTCGGTCGCCATCGAGAACGTGCGGCTGTATGCCGAGCTGGAGGAGCGCGTGCGCGAGCGCACCGCGGCACTCGAGCATGCCAACGAGGAGCTGCAGGCGTTCAACTATTCCGTCTCGCACGACCTGCGCGCGCCGCTGCGCGCGATCGATGGCTTCAGCCGGCTGCTGACGGAGCCGCCTCACGACGAACGGCTCGACCCGCAGGCCCGGACCTTCCTGGGCTACATCCACACCGCGGCCCAGCGGATGGGCCACATCATCGAGGACCTGCTGAGCCTTTCGAAGGTGGGTCGCGAAACACCGATGCCGCGCACCATCGACTTGGCGCCGATGGCCCACGAGGTGCTGGCGCGGCTGCAGGCCACGGCCCCGGAGCGGCATGTGGAGATCGACCTGCCGCACATGCTGCCGGTGTACGGCGACGTCGGGCTGCTGCACCTCGCGCTGGAGAACCTGCTGTCCAACGCCTGGAAGTACACCTCCAGGCGGGCGCGTGCCCACATCCAGCTCAAGCCCTACGTGTCGCCGGACGGCGAGCATGGGTTCGTGGTGCGCGACGACGGCGCCGGCTTCGACATGGCCCGGGCGCGCCACCTCTTCGAGCCCTTCCGGCGCATGCACAGCGAGTCGGAATTCGCCGGCACCGGCGTGGGCCTGGCCATCGTGCGCCGCGCAGTGCAGCGCCACGGCGGTCGCGTGTGGGCCGAGGCGGAGCCCGACAAGGGCGCGTGCTTCTTCGTCGTGCTGCCGGGCGAGTCGAGCCGGGCCTGACGGCTGCGGCGCGTCAGCGGCTCCGCGCGCCGCGTCAGCTGCGGTAGTCGGCGTTGATGCTCACGTAGTCGTGCGAGAAGTCGCAGGTCCACACGGTGGCCTGCGCCACGCCCCGGTTGAGCCCGACGCGCACGGTGATCTCGCTCTGCTTCATCACGCGCTGGCCGTCTTCTTCGCGATAGGCCGGGTGGCGGCCGCCCTTGGTGGCCACGTGCACATCGTCGAGGTGCAGCTCGATCAGCCCCTGGTCCAGGTCGGCGATGCCGGCATAGCCCACCGCCGCGAGGATGCGGCCGAGGTTGGGGTCGCTTGCGTAGAAGGCCGTCTTGACCAGCGGCGAATGCGCGATCGCATAGGCGACCTGCTGGCATTCGGCCTCGGTGCGGCCGCCCTCGACCTGCACGGTGATGAACTTGGTGGCGCCCTCGCCGTCGCGCACGATGGCCTGGGCCAGCTGCGTGGACACGGCGATCACCGCCTCGCGCAGGGCGCGGCCCTCGGGCGAATCGAGCGAGGTGATCTCGTCGTGCCCGGCCTGGCGGGTGGCCATCAGCATGAACGAGTCGTTGGTCGAGGTGTCGCCGTCGATCGTGATGCGGTTGAACGAGCGGTCGGCCGCTTCGCTCA
>CAMLNA010000228.1 GCA_946481025.1 uncultured Rivibacter sp. | reverse complement strand
CCCGCCTCCCCTCGGGGGAGTGGCCGGCGTACCCGCCGGACGAGGGGCCGTCATCACTCCGGCAGACCGTACAAACGCTCGGGCGGCATCCGGAGCACGAGCGACTTGTCGTTGATCGTGCCGGTGATGGCGAACTCGGGCCGCGCGGTGTCGCGCTGCACCGTGTTGACGGTGGGCATGCCGTCGCGGTTGGTGATGCTCGCAGCCAGCGGCGTGCGCGCGTCGGCCCCTCGGCGCACCACCACCGCGCACTCGCCCGACTTCAGCTTCACCAGGTCGCCCGGCGGATAGATCCCGAGCTCCTTGATGAGCGCCGAGGCCACCGGGCTGCCCGGGGCTTGCGCAAACAGTTCGCGGGCGGCTTGCTGCGTGGGCAGGGCGGCGCGCAGCGCGCGCGGGCTGATCTTGGCCATGAAGACATCGGCATGGCCGAGGGCCACGGCCATTTCGTCGAGGTCGGTCAGCGCATGCGGGTAGCCGCTGCCGTCGCTGCGTTCATGGTGCTGCTCGACCGCCATCAGGCAGGCCGTGTCGGTCACGCCCGCGGCCCGCAGCATCGCGGCGCTCCTGAGCGGGTGCTCGCGAAGCATGGCCTTCTGCGACTCGGTGGGCGGCACGCCTTGCGCGCACAGCCGGCCCTGCAGGTCGAGCACCGACACGTTCATCACCAGCGCCGCCTGGATGAGCGCATGCACGCGCTCCGCGGGCCAGCCGATGCGACGCGTCATGAGCAGGCAGATGGTCGCCGTGTGAATCGCGTGAGTCAGGCCGTAGAGCGGAAAGCGCTTCTGGTCCTGGCGCACGGCGAGGTAGATCGCGATGTCGGCGTCGCGGTCCACCAGTTTCGCCAGGTCGAGCGCCAACTGGTCGAGGTCGCCGGTGAAGTCGGCTTCCTTGTCGAGGTGGCGCAGCAGCTTGTCGAGCCGCCACAGCAGCCGCTCCCATTGGCCGAACAGGTTCGGCGCCCGAGCCGCAGCCTCTTCCGCCGCGCGTCTGGCCGCCCTCACCTCTTCAACGTCGACATACACGCCGCGGTCGAGCAAGGCCTCCAGTTGCGCCTGGGCGTGCAGGACGAAACCCTTGGCCAGCAGCAACAGCCCCGAGGCGTCGCGGATGTTCCAGGGCAAAGGCTCGTCGACGCGAACCTGGTTCTGCACCAGCTTCAGCAACTGCATGGCGCTCCTTGAACGGTGCCATCGGGTTGCCCCCTCTTGAGCGGGCCGGGTGCCCCTTGTTCACGAAGAAGGGGCCAGGGCTCTTGTGCTGGTCAGACTACCGCACGCAATGTGCAGCGTGGCGCCTATTTCGCGGGCATTTGCGCCAGCTCACGCGGCAAATGTCACGCTGCGGCGGCCAGCGACGCGGCGATCTGCGCCTGCAGCTGCTCGGCCACGGCCCGCCGCTCGGCGCCCGCGGCGACCGGCAGCGCCGGCAGGAGGGTCACGTGGACCTGCAGTCCGTCGGCACAGACCACCCACCACAGCGACTGCAGCAGCGAGGTGTCGCCCACGTAGGCCACGGCGGGGCTGAAGGCATGGCGCGGGTCGGCAAAACGCAGCACCACCGGTTGGACCGGGGTGCCGGTGGCAATGGCGGCCTGCAGCAGGTTGGCGTGGAACGGCAGCAGGCGCGGGCCTTCACCGGTGGTGCCCTCGGGAAACACCGCCAGGGTGTCGCCCTGCTGCAGGGCCTGGGCCATCACGTGCACCACGCGCAAGGCATCGCGCCGGCGCTCGCGCTCGAGGTAGAGCGTGCCGGCCGCGTCGACCAGCGTGCGCAGCAGCGGCCAATGCCGCACCTGCGCCTTCGAGATGAACCGCGCCTGCGGACACAGCGCATGGATCGCGACGATGTCCAGCCATGACACGTGGTTGGCCGCCAGCAGCACCGGCCCGGCGTGCGCCTGGCCGCCGGTGTGCAGGCTCGCCCCCAGCACGCGCAGGAGCTTGCCGGCCCACCATTGCACGCGCCGGCGGCGCGCGGCCACGTCGAGCCGGCCGAAGCTCGTCCACACGATGGCCAGCCCGTGCGCGATGTGCAGCAGCACCCGCACCAGGCGCCACAGCGCCCGCAGCGTCCTCACAGGGCCTCGTGCGCCACGTGCCCGGCCACCATGGTGAGCTTCACGCGGCCCGGCAGCTCGAAGCCACCCGCCTCGAAGGAGAACGGCGTGTGCTTGCCCTGGCTGAGCAGGGCACCCGGGCGCACCGCCCAATGGGCTTGCGGATCGAACACGCACACGTCGGCCACGCCGCCTTCGATCAGCCGGCCGGCGCTGGACGCCAGCGAGCCCAGCGACTCGCCCAGCACCCGCACCGGCTCGCTGGTGATGCGCGCCAGCGCCGCCGGCAGCGCGAGGCCGCTGTCGGCGCCCCACTTGAGCGTGAGGCTCAGCAGCAGCTCCAGCCCGGTAGCGCCCGGCGTGGCTTCAGCGAACGGCAGGTTCTTCTCGTCTTCGTCCACCGGCATGTGGTCGGACACCAGCGCGTCGATGGTGCCGTCGGCCAGCCCCGCGCGCAGCGCATCGCGGTCGCGCTGCTGGCGCAGCGGCGGCGTGACGCGCATGGCCGCGTTGAAGTAGCCGATGTCGACGTCGGTCAGGTGCAGCGAGTTGATGCTGACGTCGGCCGACACCGGCAGCCCCTCGGCCTTGGCGGCGCGCACCAGCGCCACGCCGGCCGCGCTGGACAGGCGGCACAGGTGCACGCGCGCACCGGTGGTGCGCACGAGCTCGAAGATGGTGTGCAGCGCGATCGTCTCGGCGGTGACCGGCACGCCCGACAGGCCCAGGCGCGTGGCGATCGCCCCGCTGGCCGCCACGCCCTTGCCGAGCCACGGGTCCTGCGGCCGCAGCCACACGGTGTAGCCGAAGGTGGCCGCATACTGCAGCGCGCGCGTCAGCACCTGGGTGTCGGCGATGGCCACCTCGGCCTGCGAGAAACCCACGCAGCCGGCCTCGGTGAGCTCGGCCATCTCGGTGAGCACTTCGCCGGCCAGGTTGCGGGTCAGCGCGCCCAAGGGGAACAGACGGCACAGGCTCAGCTTGCGGGCGCGGAACTTGAGCATCTCGACCAGGCCGGGCTCGTCGAGCGCGGGGTCGGTGTCGGGCGGACACACCAGGCTGGTCACGCCGCCGGCGGCTGCCGCGTTGAGCTCGCTTTCGAGCATGCCCTCGTGTTCGTGGCCCGGCTCGCGCAGGCGCGCGCAAAGGTCCACCAGGCCCGGGGCGACAACGAGGCCCGAGGCATCGATGGTGCGGTTGGGCTGGAACTCGGCCGGCGCCCGGCCCACCGCGACGATGCGGCCTGCGGCGATGGCGAGGTCGCCGGTTTCCTCGCGGCCGGAGGCCGGGTCCACGATGCGGCCGTTCTGGATCAGGATCTTCATCTTGTTGTGGTCCTCGCTCAGGCCTCGTTGCCCGCGATGATCGACATCACCGCCATGCGCACCGCGATGCCGAAGGTGACCTGCGGCAGGATCACGCTCTGCGTACCGTCGGCCACGGCCGAGTCGATCTCGACACCGCGGTTGATCGGCCCGGGATGCATGACGATCGCATCGGGCCTGGCCAGCGCGAGCTTTTCTTCGGTGAGGCCGAAGTTCTTGAAGAACTCGCCGGCGCTGGGCAGCATCGCGCCGCTCATGCGCTCGTTCTGCAGGCGCAGCATGATGATCACGTCGGCCCCCGCGATGCCCTCTTCGAGGCTGTGGCACACGCGCACGCCCATGTCCTTCAGGTCGCCGGGCACCAGCGTGCGCGGCCCCACCGCCCGCACCTCGGGCACCCCCAGCGTGGTGAGGGCATGGATGTCGGAGCGCGCCACGCGCGAATGCACGATGTCTCCGACGATCGCCACCGTGAGGTTGGTGAAGTCGCGCTTGTAGTGGCGGATGGTGTACATGTCGAGCAGGCCCTGCGTCGGATGCGCATGGCGGCCGTCGCCGGCATTCACCACGTGCACGTGCGGCGCACAGTGCTGCGCGATGAGATAAGGCGCGCCCGACTCGCTGTGCCGCACCACGAACATGTCGGCATGCATGGCCGACAGGTTGGCGATGGTGTCGAGCAGGCTCTCGCCCTTGGCGGTGGACGAGCGCGCGATGTCGAGGTTGAGGACGTCCGCCGAGAGGCGCTTGGCGGCGATCTCGAAGGTGGTGCGGGTGCGGGTGCTGTTCTCGAAGAACAGGTTGAACACGCTCTTGCCGCGCAGCAGCGGCACCTTCTTCACCTCGCGCTCGTTGACCGACAGGAAGGTCTCGGCGGTGTCGAGGATGTGGTGGATCACCGCGCGGGGCAGCCCCTCGATGGACAGCAGGTGGATCAGCTCGCCGTGGGCGTTGAGCTGGGGGTTGCGTTTGTGCAGCATCGCTCGCTGTCTCTCGCTATTCGATGTTGAAGCTGAATCGGCCGTCGGCGCCGCGTGCGAGCGAAAGCCGCTCGCCTTGCGGCAGCGTGATGCGGGCCGCGGAATACGAAGGCTGGATGGGAAGCTGGCGCCCGCCGCGGTCGACCAGCACCGCGAGCGTCACGCTCGCCGGGCGGCCGAAGTCGTAGAGCTCGTTGATCACCGCGCGCACGGTGCGGCCGGTGTAGAGCACGTCGTCGACGAGCAGGATGTGCCGGCCTTCCACCTCGAACGGCAGGTGGGTGGCGTCAGCCGAGGCCGACAGGCCGCGCGAACCGAAGTCGTCGCGGTGCAGGGTGCTCGAAATGACGCCGGGCTCGCCGGCCAGGCCCAGGTCGCGCTGCAGCCGCTCGGCCAGCCAGGCCCCGCCCGACCAGATGCCGACCAGCACGCCGCCCGGCTTGATGAGCGGGCGCACGCCGGCGGCCAGGTCGGCGTACAGCGCTTCGGCATCGAGGTGCAAGGTACTCATGACGACACCCCGCTCGCCGAATACGGCGATCGACCCTCCAAGAGGGTCGGGCCTTGCTTGGGGCGGCCCGGCGCGGCGGCCCGGGGGGATGACGA
>CAMLNA010000227.1 GCA_946481025.1 uncultured Rivibacter sp. | reverse complement strand
GGGTGCACCACCAGCAGGTGCGGCGAATAGGCCAGCATGGTCACGCCGCGCAGGTCCTTCGACGGGTTGAAGGTCAGCTTCGAATACACCGACGGCGAGATGGCCAGCGCGCCCACGTCGCACAGCAGCAGCGTGTGGCCGTCGTTGGCCTTGGCCACGAAGTCGGTGCCGGTGTTGCCGTTGGCGCCCGGCTTGTTCTCGACGATGACCGTCTGCTTCAGCGCTTCGGACAGCGGCTGGCTGATGGCGCGGGCGATGATGTCCGACGAGCCGCCCGGCGGATAGGGCACGACGAGTCGCACCGGCTTGGCGGGCCAGGCGGCGGCCTGGCCCAGTGCCGCAGGGGCGGCGAGAGCGGTCAGGGCACAGGCGAGGGTCGTGCCCAGTGCCTTGCGGCGGTTCAGTGTCATTACAGTCTCCTTGTGGGTGATGTGCGAAGCGCCCGGGTGTTCAGGTGGCACCGTGGCTTTCGACGTAGAGCGCATAGAGCGAGTGGCAGCTGGCCATGTAGAGCCGGTTGTTCTTGGGGCCGCCGAAGGTGAGGTTGGCGCAGCGCTCGGGCAGCCGGATGAAGCCGATGGCCTTGCCTTGCGGGTTGAACACCATCACGCCGTCCAGGTCCTCCGAACGGCCGCGCAGGGGGTAGACCTTGCGGCCGTTCAGCTCGACCGGCTCGGCTGCGAGCGCGCCGTTGCTGCCCCAGCCGCACCAGAGGTTGCCGTCGCGGTCCACCCGGAAGCCGTCGAGCGCGCCCTGGTCGGCGGCGTCGATGAACTTGGTCTTGTTCGACACGCTGGTGCCGTCGGCGCTGACGTCGTAGCTCCAGATGCTGCGGTTGGGCGTGCCCTTCCACTCGACGACGTACAGCTTCCTTTCGTCGGGCGAAAACGCGAGGCCGTTGGGGTTGACGAGGTCGGTGATCACCGCGGTCACCTTGCCGTCGGGCGCGATGCGGTAGACGTTGGTGGTGGCCTGCTCGGGCTTGGCGCGCGAGCCCTCCCATTCGCCGTTGATGCCGAAGGTCGGGTCGGTGAACCAGATGCTGTCGTCGGACTTCACCACCACGTCGTTGGGCGCGTTCAGGCGCTTGCCCTCGAAGCCGTCGGCCAGCACGGTGATGCGGCCGTTCGGCTCGGTGCGCACCACACGCCGCGTGACCGAGTGTTCGCAGGTGACGAGCCGGCCCTGCCGGTCGCGCGCATTGCCGTTGGCGTAGTTGGCATTGGCGCGGAAGACGGTGAAGGCGCCCGTCTTCTCGTCGTATTTCATGATCCGGTTGTTCGGGATGTCGCTCACCAGCACATGGCCGCCCTCTGGAAAGTACACCGGCCCTTCGGCCCAGCGCATGCCCGAGGCCACCTGCTCCACGGTGCTGCTGTAGATGCGGTAGCGGGTGAAGCTGGGGTCGAGGACCTGGATCGCCGGGTCGGGGTAGCGCTGGTTGGGCGTGTACGGGAACGACTGGCCGAGCGCCGCGCCGCCGAAGGCTGCGAGGCCGGCACCGGCGGCGGCGGTGAGGAGGCGGCGCCGATCCGCCTGGCGTTCTTCCTGCTGCATGCTCTTGTCTCCTGGTCGTTTTTGATTCGTTCTGACGTGAAGCCCCGATTCATTCACCGCAGAGGGTGTTCGAGGCGTTTCATGCGTCGGGGGTCTCGCGCGGACGGTCGCCTCGCGATCAACGCACCATGCACGGCCGCTTGGGGTCGAACTTCCAGCCCGGCACGAGGTACTGCATCGCGATGGCGTCGTCGCGTGCGCCCAGCCCGTGTTCCATGTAGAGCCTGTGCGCCGCCTCGACCTTCGCCATGTCGAGCTCGATGCCGAGGCCCGGCTTCTTCGGCACCTCCACGAAGCCGCCCTTGATCGGCAGCGGTTCCTTCGTGAGCCCCTGCCCGTCCTGCCAGATCCAGTGGGTGTCGATGGCGGTCACCTTGCCCGGCGCGGCCGCGCCCACGTGGGTGAACATCGCGAGCGACACGTCGAAGTGGTTGTTCGAATGCGAGCCCCAGGTGAGGCCCCAGTCGCGGCACGTCTGCGCCACGCGCACCGAGCCGGCCATCGTCCAGAAATGCGGGTCGGCGAGCGGGATGTCGACCGACTGCAGCGCCAGCGCATGCGCCATCTGGCGCCAGTCGGTGGCGACCATGTTGGTGGCGGTGGGCAAGCCGGTGGCCCGGCGGAACTCGGCCATCACCTCGCGTCCGGAGAAGCCTTCCTCGGCGCCGCAGGGGTCTTCGGCATAGGCCACCACGCCGCGCATGTCGCGCATCAGGCGGACGGCGTCCTTCAGCAGCCAGCCCCCGTTGGGGTCGAGCGTCACGCGCGCCTTCGGGAAGCGTTCGTGCAAGGCGGTGACCGCCTGCACTTCCTCTTCGCCGCGCAGCACGCCGCCCTTGAGCTTGAAGTCGTTGAAGCCGTAGCGTTCGTACGCGGCCTCGGCCAGGCGCACCACCGCCTCGGGCGTCATCGCCACTTCATGGCGCAAACGCGACCAGGCATCGGGCGCCTCCGGCTCGCTCTGGTAGGGCAGGTCGGTCTTGTGACGGTCGCCCACGAAGAACAGGTAGCCCAGCATCTCGACCTTGTCGCGCTGCTGGCCTTCGCCGAGCAGGGCCGCCACCGGCAGCTCCATGTGCTGCCCCAGCAGGTCGAGCAGCGCCGACTCGACCGCGGTGACCGCATGGATGGTGGTGCGCAGGTCGAAGGTCTGCTGCCCTCGCCCGCCGGCGTCGCGGTCGGCGAACCTGGCGCCCATCTGCTGCATCACCGCGCGGTAGTTGCCCACCGGCTGGCCCACCACGAGATGGCGCGCGTCCTCCAGGGTGGCGCGGATCTTCTCGCCGCCGGGCACTTCGCCCACGCCGGTGTGCCCGGCGCTGTCGGTCACGATCACCAGGTTGCGGGTGAAGAACGGCGCATGAGCGCCGCTCAGGTTGAGCAGCATGCCGTCGCGCCCTGCCACGGGCACGACGCGGTATTGGGTGACGATGGGGGTGGACATGGCGTGGTGCTGTATGTGTTGGCTGCTGAATTCATTCACCGCGGAGGCGCGGAGAACGCGGAGTTCCGCAGAGGAACAACTCGAATTTCTCCGTGAATCTCCGCGCCCTCCGCGTCTCCGCGGTGAAGGGCTTTCTCGTCGTGGCTAGTCTGCAGTGATCTTGCCGGTCTCGATGACCTGCTTCCAGCGCGCGAACTCCTGCGCCTGGAACTTGGCGAACTGCTCCGGCGTGTTGCCCACGATCTCGAAACCCACCTCGGTGAGCTTGGGCTTCACCGCCGCGTCGTTGAGTGCGGCGACCAGGCCCTCGTGCAGCTTGCCGCGCACGTCGGCCGGCAGGCCCTTGGGGGCCACCACCGCCTGCCACGAGTACACGTCGACGTTCTTCACGCCCGACTCCGCCAGCGTGGGCACGTTGGGCAGCAGCGTCGAGCGCTTGTCGCCGGTGACGGCCACCGCGCGCAGCTTGCCCGCATTGATGTGCTGGATCACCGAGTTGATGTTCATGAAGCCGGCATCCACCACGCCGCCCAGCAGGTCGGTGATGGCGGGCGCCCCGCCCTTGTAGGGCACGTGCGAGCCGCTGGTGCCGGTCTGCTGCCAGAAGAGTTCAGCCGTCAGGTGGTCGGACGAGCCGTTGCCGGACGAGGCGAAGGTCATCTTGCCGGGGTTCTTCTTGTGGAAGGCCAGCACGTCGGCCACCGTCTTGTGCGGCGACGTGGGCGGCACCACGAGCACGTTGGGCGCCTGCACCGCCACGGTGATGAAGTCGAAGTCCTTCGTCGCGTCGTACTGCACCTGCTTGATGAGGTGCGGCGCGATCACCAGCGGGCCGAGCGAGGTGACCAGCAGCGTGTAGCCGTCCGGCGCGGCCCGCTTGACCTGCGCGGCGCCGATGGTGCCGGTGGCGCCGGCCTTGTTCTCGACCACGAAGGTCTGCCCCAGCCTTTCCTGCAGCTTGGCCGCCAGGGTGCGGGCGATCACGTCCGACGAGCCGCCGGGCGGGAACGGCACGACCAGGGTGACGGGCTTGTCGGGCCAGGCAAAGGCCGGCGCGGCAAGGGCGAACGAGGCGGCCAGAGCGCAGATCAGCTGCTTCATGACGTTGTCTCCTGTCTCTCGGGGGTGGAATGGCGAGCCGGTGCTTCTTCTTCGCGGCACCTAAGCCATGTTGTCTGTCATCGTACAACCGTACTCAGAAAGACGCCATATGTATTCCTACTGGAGCCCGGGGTTGCCGCCCCGAGGGCGGCAACCCCGCCCAGTAACCGCCGCGGATCCGGCTTTGCCGGGCCGCTGGGGGTGCCCCCTCGAGGGGGAGCGCCGCAGGCGCTACGGGGGTGGGGCCTCCCCTGCTGCGCGGCGGCGGCGCTCGCGGCTGTTGGCGAGGTGGGTGCGCATCGCGGCGCGGGCGGACTCGGCGTCCTGCGCGGCAATGGCGTCGAGGATGCTCTGGTGCTCGCGGTTCACGCTCTGCAGGTACTGGCGCCGCTCGTCACTCTGGTCGACCGGTGCGTCGAGCCGTGCGCGCGGAATGATCGAGCTGCCGAGCGACCCCATGATGTCGGCGAAATGCGGGTTCTGCGTTGCCCGGGCGATCTCGAGGTGGAACTGGAAGTCGGGACCCACCGCATCGCGCCCCTGCTCGATCGCGCGCTCGAACGCCTGCACGGCCGAGCGCATGTAGATGAGGTTCTGTTCGGTGCGGCGCAGCGCCGCCAGGCCGGCCGCTTCGGTCTCGATGCCGATGCGCAGCTCCAGCAGGGCGATCACGTCGCGCAGCGTGGCCAGCTGCTCGGGCGACACGCGAAACGGTGCCGCATCGCCCAGCCCCACCACGAAGGTGCCGATGCCATGACGGGTCTGCACCAGCCCCGAGGCCTGCAGCTTCGAAATGGCCTCGCGCACGACGGTGCGGCTCACGCCGAACTCGCCCATGATCTCGGCCTCGGTGGGCAGCTTGTCGCCCGCGGCCAGGCTGCCGTCGCGGATGCGGTCGCCCAGGGCATCGACCAGTTCGAGGGCCAGCGA
>CAMLNA010000226.1 GCA_946481025.1 uncultured Rivibacter sp. | reverse complement strand
CTGGCCGGGCAGTTCCTGCTGCTGTCGGTGCTGTCCATCGGCGGCGCCATCGCCGTGGCGCCCGAGATGCACCGCCTGCTGGTGAACCAGCACCACCTCCTGAGCGAGGCGCAGTTCGCCTCTTCGATCGCCATCGCGCAGGCGTCGCCCGGCCCCAACGTCCTGTTCGTTGCGGTGCTGGGCTACCAGGTGAGCGGGCTGCTCGGGGCGGCCACGCTGATGGCCGCGATCATGCTGCCTTCGACCACGCTGGCCTTCGCGGCCGCCCGCTGGCGCCATGCGCGGCGCGACTGGCTGCCGGTGCGCGCCTTCACCGCCGGCATGGCGCCGGTGACCGTGGCGCTGCTCGCGTCCACCGGCTGGCTGCTGGCCGGCCCGGCGAGCCACTGGCACAGCGGCCTGCTCAGCATGGCCGCTGCGCTGCTGGCGTGGCGCACCAGGATCCACCTGCTGTGGCTCATCGCCGCCGGCGCGGTGCTGGGCGCCCTCGGCTGGGTCTGACGGTCACTACTGCGTGGGGCCGGGGTTCGCCTGCGGCATCATCGGTGCCGGCGTGCCGGGCTGCGGTGCCGAAACATCCGGCGCCGGCATCGCCTGCGGCGCCGGCTCCACCGTGACCAGCTCGCGGTAGATGCCGCCCGCCTCGACACTGCCGCTGGTCGTGCCTTCGCCGCGCATGCGGGCCTGGCATTCGTCGCGGTCGTTCACCGGCAGGGCGTTGCAGCGCATCAGGGCGTTCTGCTCGTAGCGGGCTGCCTGACCGTTGTCCAGCCGGCCCTTCAGGGCCTCGCCCCGGGCCGCCGCCGCCTCCTGGAGGCAGGTGCGCCGGTCCTGGTGCGACTGGCCGGACGCGCACCGTGCGCGCTCCTGCTCATAGCGCGCCTGGACGTCGGACCTGTCCGCCGGGGCGGCCGACACGACGGACGCTCCCAGCAAGGTGCCCAGGGCACAAGCCAGCACCGTTCGACCCATGCGTGTTGATCGTGCTGCGTTCATGGTCACTCCTTCTTGCAGTTGCGATTCGTAAAGACTCTAGAACTGCAAGGGGGTGTGCCCTGTCAGACGCGGCAGGCGTCTGGCGACGGCATGCGCTCACCCGGCTGTAGGACTGTTCCCGCAAGCGACCCGCGGGTCAGTGCGGCTTGCGCGGGCGGCGGAACGACTTGGGCTTGAAGACGTTGCCGTCCCAGTGGCCGTCGCCGCGGTCGCGCGAAGCCGCCCGCTTGATGGCCTCGTCGGCCATGCGCTCGGCGCGCTTGCGGGACGAACGCCAATGCCACATGGCATGGACCACGTGGCGAACGCGGGCACCGGCGCGCCGCGCCGCTGCGTCGAGCCGCTGCTGACGACTCCTTCCGAGCATCAGGCGCACGAGCAGCCCCACGCACACGGCAAGGACAACGGCGGCAAGCAACTTCTCGATCATGGTGCGCAGCGGGGGTGGGTGTCGCCGTCGGGCAGCGACACCGGCAATGGTAGCCAATGCACCGGCCGCTGCGTGCCCCCTGAACGGGTCATCCGGCACGAACGACCGCACCTTGCAGGGCCGGCAGGGTCGCCCGGACGCACGCATACACTGCGTCATGCCCACGCAACCCGGCCTGCGAGGCGGTGTCCTCGCCACGTTCCTGCTCGTTGTGGCCCTGCTGCAAGGCTGCGTGTATGCGCCGCGCACCGTGCAGGTCTACGACGACGGCTGCCGCATAGAAACCCGGCGGATGGAGCTGGAGCTGTACCAGGTGGGCTACTTCGCCGGCTGCAGCAACGAAGGCTGCCTGACCCTGCTGGTGGCCGCCGGCATGGTGACGGCCGCAACGGCGGTGGTCTCGGGCAGCATCGTGATCGCCGGCAACATCGTCTACTGGTTCGAGAAACAAGGCCGATGCCAATAGTGCCCATGGAACACCCGACCGGATCGCCGGCACGACGCCCCGAGCGGTGGTCGGTCGACGCCGGCAACGCCGACGTCGCCACGCTCGACATTCCCGCCGACCTGCAGCGCGACCGCGACTTCGAGATCGACTGTCGTTTCGTCGTGCGCGCCCCAGCGGGCGCACAGGCGCCCACCCATGCGATGACGGTCCTGGTGGACGGAGCCCACCAGTGGTCGCGCAGCATTGCCACCGCCAACCCGGGCGCTTCGGACTCGCTGGACTACCACCTCCGCCGCCGCGTTCCGGCGGGGCAGCCGTTGCGCATCACCGCCACCACGGAGGTGCGCGGCGCGGCGCGATTGCGCCTGCTCATCGAAGCCGAAGAGAGCTGAGGCGTCGTCAGCGGCCGCGCTGCGGCTCGCGTGCGAGCCGCATCTTCGGCGACGGTGCCGCGACGCTCGCATCGAAGGGGTGCGTGAAGCGCCCCACCGTCTTCAGCACCTTGCGCACGTAGTTGCGCGTCTCGAGGTACGGCGGAATGCCGCGGTAGCGCTCCACTGCGCCTTCGCCCGCGTTGTAGGCCGCCGCCACCAGGCTCAGGTCGCCTTCGAAGTAGGCCAGCAGCCACCGCAGGTAGGCCAGCCCGCCGCGGATGTTCTGCGCCGGGTCGTAGGGGTTCTTCACGTTGAAGCGCTCGGCGGTCGCAGGGATGAGCTGCATCAGTCCTTTCGCGTTCCTGGGCGACAGCGCCACGATGTCGTAGTTGGACTCGGCCTCGATGATGGCCAGCGCCAGCTGCGGCTGCACCTGGTATTCGGGAGCGATCTTCTGCACCAGGTCGACGATGGGCTTGGGCGCGGACGGCGGGATGTCGGCCGCGGCAACCACCGGCAGCGGCTTCTGTACGGCCGCGGCCGTCACCACCGGCGGCACCGGGTCGCGCATGCATTCGGGCACCTCTGCGCTCGGGCCGCCCACCGTGCGCAGCATGTTGGCGGCCTGCTCGTGGCCCTGCTCGGCGGCCGCGCCGAAGAAGAACGCGGCGGTGGTGTCGCTGCGCGGCACGCCGCGCCCGTTGGTGTACATCCAGCCGAGGTTGAACTGCGACCTGGCGTCGCCCAGGCGCGCGGCCCTGCAGTACAGCCGCGCAGCCTGCACGCCGTCCTGCGGTACGCCGTTGCCGAGCTCGTAGCCCTCGGCCTCGAGGCGAAGGCTCTCGATCAGCGCGTTCTCCTCGGCGTCGATCTCGACGGCCGCGCGCGCAGGCGCAGCCGCCAGCAGCCATGCGGCTGCCAGCAGCAGCGACGAATGCAGGAAGGATCGGGCCGGCGTCAGCAAGTCGTCTATCCGTTCAATCCGTTCTCAACCGGCAAGCAGCTTCCCGGGCTTGTTGAGCATGAGTTTCTGGAGCCACAACGCGGAGTGCGACATGCCTTGGGAGCGGCGCTCGGGTTCATGCCGCAGGCCGATCGCCACGCGCCCCGTCCACCACACCAGCTTGCCGGAACCCGGGAGCATCACCAGCCCCACGATGCCGGGCGCAATGTCCATCGGCGGTGCCGATTCGTGACGATGAATCGAATCCCTGTGACCGTTGACTTGGAGTACCGACATCTTGTGCCTCCAGAGTGACGCGATGGCCCGCAGGTTCGCGGCAAACCAGGGCAGTGTCACTGCCTCATTTGGGGGATGAACCAACCCCGTTCTTGGGGGGAGGGGCCGCCGGAACACGGCGCCGTGATGCTGTCTTGATGCTTTCTTGATGCTTTCTTGATGTCCGGGACGCCGGTCTCTACGGCTATTTGAGGCGGACTTGCCTACGCTTGGCTTCGCATCAAGGTCAAACGCAAAGCAACCATGAACTTCGTATTTGTCGCCGCCGCCGTGTCGGCCGCCGCCCTGCTCCTGTACCTGGTCGTGGCCCTCCTGAAGGCCGAGGAGTTCTGACGTGGGCTCGCAAGCCTGGCTCCAGCTGGCCGCCCTTGCGCTGGCGCTGCCGACCCTCGCCTGGCCGCTGGGCCGCTGGATCGCGGCGGTGGCCGAGGGCCGCCTGCCGCGCTGGCTTTCGCCGGTGGTGAAGCTCGAACATGCGCTCTACCGCGCCGCAGGCACCGATGCGGCGGCGGGCCAGGCCTGGAAGCAGTACGCGCTCGCGGTGCTGGTGTTCAGCCTCGTCGGCGTGCTGTTCACCTACGGTCTGCAGCGGCTGCAGCACCTGCTGCCGCTCAACCCGCAGGGCATGGCGGCGGTGAGCGCGGACTCGTCGTTCAACACCGCGCTCAGCTTCGTCACCAACACGAACTGGCAGGGCTATGCGGGTGAGGCAACGATGAGCTACCTCACCCAGATGCTGGCGCTGGCCGTGCAGAACTTCCTGTCGGCGGCCACGGGCATCGCGGTGGTGCTGGCGCTGGTGCGCGGCTTCGCCGCCAGGTCGGCTTCGGCGATCGGCAACTTCTGGGTCGACCTCACCCGCATCACGCTGTACGTGCTGCTGCCCCTGTCGCTGCTGCTGGCCCTGTTCTTCGCGAGCCAGGGGGTGATCCAGAACTTCAGCGCCTATCCCGAGGCCACCACGCTCGAAGGCGGCCGGCAGACGCTCGCCATGGGCCCCGTGGCTTCGCAGGAGGCCATCAAGATGCTGGGCACGAACGGCGGCGGCTTCTTCAACGCCAACTCGGCGCACCCCTACGAGAACCCGACGGCACTCACGAACTTCGTGCAGATGCTGTCGATCCTCCTGATTCCGGCGGCGCTGTGCTTCACCTTCGGGCGCATGGTCGGCGACGTCCGCCAGGGCTGGGCGGTGCTTGCGGCGATGGCCGTGATCTTCGTCGCCTGCGTGGTGCTCATCACCGTGCAGGAACAGCAGGGCAACCCGCTGCTGGCCGGCCTGGGCGTCGACCAGGGTCTCTCGGCCGAGCAACCGGGCGGCAACATGGAAGGCAAGGAAGCCCGCTTCGGCATCGACGCCTCCAGCCTGTTCACCGTGATCACCACCGCGGCGTCATGCGGTGCGGTGGTCGCGATGCACGACTCGCTGACGCCGCTGGGCGGCCTGGTGCCGATGGTGCTGATGCAGCTGGGCGAAGTGGTGTTCGGCGGCGTCGGCTCGGGCCTGTACGGCATGCTGGTCTTCGCGATCCTGGCGGTGTTCATCGCCGGGCTGATGATCGGCCGCACGCCCGAGTACCTGGGCAAGAAGATCGAG
>CAMLNA010000225.1 GCA_946481025.1 uncultured Rivibacter sp. | reverse complement strand
AGTCGCCGTCCACCGTGTCCATCATGATCTTGCGCAGCAGGCCGTCCTTGTCGCGAGCCAGCAGCGGATCCCAGTAGCTGCCCCACAGCAGCTTGATCACGTTCCAGCCTGCGCCGCGGAACTCGCCTTCGAGTTCCTGGACGATCTTGCCGTTGCCGCGCACGGGGCCGTCCAGGCGCTGCAGGTTGCAGTTGATGACGAAGATCAGGTTGTCGAGCTTCTCGCGCGCGGCCAGGCCGATCGCGCCCAGGCTTTCCGGCTCGTCCATCTCGCCGTCGCCGCAGAACACCCAGACCTTGCGGTTGCTGGTGTCGGCGATCCCGCGGGCGTGCAGGTACTTGAGGAAGCGCGCCTGGTAGATCGCCATGATGGGTCCCAGGCCCATCGACACGGTGGGGAACTGCCAGAACTCGGGCATCAGCTTCGGGTGCGGGTAGCTGGAAAGGCCCTTGCCGTCCACTTCCTGGCGGAAGTTGAGCAGCTGCTCTTCGGTGATGCGGCCTTCCATGTAGGCGCGGGCATAGATGCCGGGCGACGAATGGCCCTGGATATAGAGCAGGTCGCCGCCGTGGCCCTCGTGCTCGGCATGCCAGAAGTGGTTGAAGCCGGCGCCGAACATGGTCGCCACCGAGGCGAACGAGGAGATGTGGCCGCCCAGGTCGCCGCCGTCGGCCGGGTCGAGGCGGTTGGCCTTCACGACCATGGCCATCGCGTTCCAGCGCATGTAGGCGCGCAGCCGCTCTTCGATGTCGAGGTTGCCGGGGCAGCGCTCTTCCTGGTCGGTGGGAATGGTGTTCACGTAGGCCGTGTTGGCCGAGAACGGCACGTCGACACCGGCCTGGCGCGCCTGGTCGATCAGCTGCTCGAGCAGGAAGTGGGCGCGTTCGCCGCCTTCGGCCTGTATGACGGCGGACAGGGCATCCAGCCATTCACGGGTTTCTTGCGCGTCGGCGTCATTCGCCGCGGCGCCCAGCACGGACTCCGGCAGTGCGGACATGGTCTTGTCTCCTGTGGAAAGTGGGCCGCGCGGCCCTGTCGCAGCCCTGTTTTTAGGGCGTTCCGTCTAGTTTCGCACAGCTCCCCACGGTTTTCAAATAGTGCGAGTACGTTTCACATTGAGAAAACTACGTACATGCCCCTGTGCCAGCCGTGATGCGCCGCACGCGGCGGCGCCGGCTCCCCCTCGATAATTCGCCGATGCATTTGCAAGCTCCAGACTCCACCCTGCTGCCGCCGGCCAAGTCGCCGCCCCGCCGGCTCTTCTGGGCCTGGTGGCGGCGCCAGTCGCCGGCGCGCCAGGACCGCTTCGCCACGCTGGGGCCGCTGATCTCGGTGATGCTGTTCCTCGCGGCCATCATTGCGGCCTTCTGGTACCTGCGGAACGAGGAGTTCGAGCGCGAGCAGGAATCCGTCAAGCGCGACACCGAGATCGTCCAGCAGCAGATCCGGCTGCGGCTGATCGAAAACCAGGAGCAGCTCGTGCGCATGGCGCGCGAGGTCGTCACGCCGGCCATCGACCCGGAGGACTTTCTCGGCCAGGCCGCCGGCTTCGTGCGCGAACGGCCCGAGGTGGTGAGCCTCGCGTGGCTGCAGCCGAACCGCAACGCGCGCTCGCGCTACCTGTCGCTCAACTTCCCGACCGAAGCCCACCGCACCGAGTCGCCGGGCTCCGCGGCCGCCCCCAACGGCTCGAACGCCGAGCCGGAGTGGGCCTTCAATGCGGCGCGCGACCTGCGCCAGCCGATGTACTCGCGCCCGCACGCCAACGCCGCCGGCATCACGGTGTTCCAGGTGCACGTGCCCATCATCGACCGCAACAACTTCTCCGGCATGCTGGTCGCCGAGTACTCGGTCGAAGCGCTGCTGCGCTACTTCGTGCCGGCCGAAGTGAGCAAGCGCCACGGCGTGAGCCTGCTCGATGCCAGCAACCGGGTGCTTGCCAGCACCGCCCCGCAGAGCGCGCAGCCCGGCCGCGAGCGGCCCGCGATCGTGCACGACGTGCCGGTCGCGCCGGTCGGACACGACCTCATGCTGCGCGGCCACGGCTACCGCACTTCCATCGGCCTGATCGGCAACACGCTGTTCTGGATGGTGGTGGCGCTGTCGGCGCTCACCGTGTGGATGCTGCTGGGCACCTGGCGCCACATGCGGCGGCGCCTGCAGATGCAAAGCGCGCTGGTGTCGGAAACGAACTTCCGCCGCGCGATGGAAAACTCCATGCTGACCGGCATGCGGGCCATGGACATGGAAGGCCGCATCACCTACGTGAACCCGGCCTTCTGCGCGATGACCGGCTTTTCCGAAGGCGAGCTGATCGGCCGCCTGCCGCCCTTCCCGCACTGGCCGCCCGACCGCTTCGAAGAGAACACGCGCCTGTTCCACCAGGAACTGCAGGGCCGCAGCCCGGCCGGCGGCATCGAGGTGCGGGTGATGCGCAGGGACGGCAGCCAGTTCGACGCCCGCATGTACGTCTCGCCGCTGATCGACTCGAAAGGGCAGCAGACCGGCTGGATGACCTCGATGACGAACATCACCGAGGCCAAGCGCATCCGCGACCAGCTCTCGGCATCGCACGAGCGCTTCACCACCGTGCTCGAGGGCCTGGACGCCGCCGTGTCGGTGCTGTCGGTGCAGCAGGGCGAGCTGCTGTTCGCCAACCGCTCGTACCGCCTCTGGTTCGGCATCGACTCGCAGGGCCATGCGCAGCTGGCGGGCAGCGACCACGACCTGCCGGCGCTGCCCGAGAACGACGACACGGTCGACAATTTCGGCGGGCTGCCGACGCAGGAGCTCACCGAAGCCGGCTCGGACACCCGCGAGGTCTTCATCGACGCGCTGCAGAAGTGGTTCGACGTGCGCACGCGCTACCTGCAGTGGACCGACGGCCGGCTGGCGCAAATGCTGATCGCCACCGACATCACCGCGCGCCGCCGTGCCGAGGAACAGGCCTCGCACCAGGCCGAGAAGGCGCAGGTCACGAGCCGCCTGGTCACGATGGGCGAGATGGCCTCGTCGGTGGCCCACGAGCTCAACCAGCCGCTCACCGCCATCACCAACTACTGCAACGGCATGGTGTCGCGGGTGAAGGCCGGCAGCATCGGCGAGACCGACCTCATCGCCGCGCTGGAAAAGACCTCCAAACAGGCGCAGCGGGCGGGGCAGATCATCCACCGCATCCGTGCCTTCGTGAAACGCAGCGAACCGCAGCGCCAGCCGGCCCAGGCGCGCGCCATCGTGGAAGACGCCGTCGAGCTGGCCGGCATCGAGCTGCGCCGCCGCAACGTCACGATCCACACCTACGTCGCGCAGCGGCTGCCGACCATCATGGTGGACCCCATCCTGATCGAGCAGGTGGTGCTCAACCTGCTGAAGAACTCGGCCGAGGCCATCGACACCGCCGGCCTGCCGCCGTCGCGCCGCAACATCGAGCTGCGCGTGGTGCCGCGCCACACGCCCGACGAGGGCGGCGTCATCGAGTTCTCCGTCACCGACTCCGGCCCAGGCATCAAGGACGAGGTGATCAGCCGCCTGTACGAAGCCTTCTTCTCTACCAAGGCCGAGGGCCTGGGCATCGGCCTGTCCTTGTGCCGCTCGATCGTCGAGTCGCACCGCGGACGGATCAAGGCGGAGAACCTCTACAATGGCCCTTCCGTGGTCGGCTGCCGTTTCACCTTCACGGTGCCGGTTGAAACCACCCACTCACACGTTGAAACCGCTGCATGAGCCTGATCCCGAAGAAAGGCACGGTCTACGTCGTCGATGACGACGAAGCCGTTCGCGATTCCCTCCAGTGGCTGCTCGAAGGCAAGGACTACCGGGTCAAGTGCTTCGACTCCTCCGAGTCCTTCCTCTCGCGTTTCGACCCCCGAGAAGTGGCGTGCCTGATCGCCGACATCCGCATGGACGGCATGAGCGGGCTCGAGCTCCAGGACCGCCTGATGGAGCGCAAGTCGCCGCTGCCCATCGTCTTCATCACCGGCCACGGCGACGTGCCGATGGCGGTGTCCACCATGAAGAAGGGCGCGATGGACTTCATCGAAAAGCCCTTCAAGGAAGAAGAGCTGCTGGGGCTGGTGGAGCGCATGCTCGACCAGGCTCGCGTCGCCTTCTCCCACCACCAGGAACAGGCCAGCCGCGACGCGCTGCTGTCGCGTCTGACCACCCGCGAGGCGCAGGTGCTCGAGCGCATCGTCGCCGGCCGGCTGAACAAGCAGATCGCCGACGACCTCGGCATCAGCATCAAGACGGTGGAGGCGCACCGCGCCAACATCATGGAAAAGCTGAACGCCAACACCGTGGCCGATCTGCTGAAGATCGCGCTCGGCGCGCAAGCCAAGGCATAACAAGCACACCGCTCACGAGGCCGCTTACCAAGCGGCCTTTTGCTTTTTGGGAACAAAGACCATGACCGCACAACTGATCGACGGCCTTGCGCTGTCCAAGAAGATCCGCGCCGAAGTGGCCGAGCGCGCCGCCCGGCTCACCGCGCGCGGTGTGAGGCCGGGGCTGGCCGTGGTGCTGGTGGGCGACAACCCGGCCAGCCAGGTGTACGTGCGCAACAAGGTCAAGGCCTGCGAGGAGAACGGGCTCCATTCGGTGCTCGAGAAGTACGACGCCAGCCTGACCGAGGCCGAGCTGCTGGCGCGCATCGGCGCGCTCAACGACGACCCGGCCATCCACGGCATCCTCGTGCAGCTGCCGCTGCCGCCGCACATCGACGCGCACAAGGTCATCGAGGCGATCTCGCCCGCGAAGGACGTCGACGGCTTCCACGTCGGCTCGGCCGGCGCGCTGATGGTCGGCCAGCCCGGCTTCAAGCCCTGCACGCCCTACGGCTGCATGAAGATGCTGGAGTCCATCGGTTGCAACCCCAAGGGCAAGCATGCCGTGGTCATCGGCCGCTCCAACATCGTCGGCAAACCCATGGCCATGCTGCTGTTGCAGGCCAGCGCCACCGTGACCGTGTGCCACAGCGCCACGCCCGACCTCGCCTTCCACACCCGCCAGGCCGACATCGTGGTCGCGGCCGTGGGCAAGCGGAACGTGCTGACGGCCGACATGGTCAAACCCGGCGCCGTGGTGATCGACGTCGGCATGAACCGCAACGACGAGGGCAAGCTGTGCGGCGACGTCGACTTCGAGGG
>CAMLNA010000224.1 GCA_946481025.1 uncultured Rivibacter sp. | reverse complement strand
GCCCCTGCTCGATGGCGAACGGCGCCACGCCCGAGAGCATGTTGCCGCAGTTGGGTCGCGTGTCCACCGATTGCTGGCCCACGCCCACCTGCGCGAACAGGTAGTCGACGTCACAGCCCGGCTGCGACGACTTCGACACGATGGCGACCTTGCTGGTCAGCGTGCTGCCGCCGCCCAGGCCGTCGACCTGCAGCAGGTCGGAGGCGCCGATCGCGCCGATGAGCGCCTGGTCCCGCTCGGCTTCGTCCTGCGGCAGCCACTCGCGCAGGAAGAACGGGCCACGGGAGGTGCCGGCACGCATCAGGACGCAGGGAATGGCTTGTGTCATGGCTTCATCTTCGGCGCCGGCATTGCATATGTGAATTGCATCTTCACGATCAATTGATCCACACTCGGCATCAATCGAAAGGAGCCCGCCATGGCCATCAACTTCGACCTGAACGACCTGCTGGCCTTTCGCGCGGTGGCCGAGCTGAGCAACTTCCGCAAGGCGGCCGAACAGGTGCACCTGTCGCAGCCGGCGTTCAGCCGCCGCATCGACAAGCTCGAGCAGGCGCTGGGCGTGCGGCTGCTCGAGCGCACCACACGCCGGGTCACGCTGACGGCCGTGGGCCGCGACTTCGAACGCAAGGTGCGCGAGCTGCTCGACGAACTGGACTCCACCCTGCTCGGCATCCGCGGCGTGGCCGCCACGCGCATGGGCGAGGTCACCGTGGCCTGCGTGCCCTCGACGGTGTACTACTACCTGTCGGAGGTGATCCGCCGCTACCACGAGCGCTGCCCGAAGGTGCGGGTCAAGGTGCTCGATGCGGGCGCCAACGAAGTGCTGGCCTCGGTGGCCCGGGGCGAGGCCGACTTCGGCCTCAACTTCATCGGCGCGCAAGAGGGCGACCTGGAGTTCAAGCCGCTGGTCGAGGAGCGCTTCGTCGCCGCCTGCCGGCGCGACCACCCGGTGGCCAGGCTGCGCCGCGTGAGCTGGGCGCAGCTCGCCCAGCACGACTTCATCTCCGTGGGGCGCACGTCGGGCAACCGCGTGCTGCTCGACCAGGCGCTGGCCGGCCTGGCCGGGCGGCCGCAGGCGATCTACGAGGCACAGCATGTGACCACCACACTGGGCCTGGTGGAAGCCGGCCTCGGCGTGGCGGCGGTGCCCGCGATGGCGATGCCCGGGCCTGGGCATCCCCTGCTGGTCAGCGTGCCGCTGGTCGACCCGGTGGTCACCCGCAGGGTCGGCCTGATCCGCCGCCGCGGGCGGGCGCTGTCGCCGGCGGCTCAGCAGCTTTTCGACCTGTTCGGGGAGGTCAAGGGGCGCACGAAGCGCGCCGGATGAGGCTGGCATCGGAAACCGGCAGAACGGCCGGCCCGTGCCACACTGGCCCATGACACAACCGCTCCTGCAAGCTGGCGATCTGCGAGGCGCCGCGCGCCTGACCACCGACGCAGTGGCGGGCCTCGTCAGTCTGGTCGAGGCGATGCACTCGGGCATCACCAGCCTCCCACGGCTGCCGGGCTCCGCAGGAGCCGCGCCCGAAGATGAACGCACCCGCGGCCTCACGGGCCTGGTGTACGAAACGGTGCGGGGTGTCACGCGCCTGGTGGGCGGCAGCGCCGAAGCCTTGCTGGGCTGGCTCGCCCCTGCGCTGATCGCTTCGGACCCACGCCAGGCGCCACGCCCCGAGCGGGAGGCGGTGGTGGCAGCGCTCAACGGCGTGCTGGGCGACCACCTCGCCGCCACCAGCAACCCGCTGGCGATCACGATGGCGTTTCGGCAAGCCGGCCTGCCCTTGCCGCTCGAACGCCCGGCGCTGCGTTCCGGCCTGGCCGGCGCATCACCCCGGCTGCTGGTGCTGCTGCACGGCCTGTGCATGAACGACCTGCAGTGGCGGCGCTCGGGCCACGACCATGGCGAGGCCTTGGCGCGCGAACTGGGCTACACGCCGGTCTACCTGCACTACAACAGCGGGCTGAGCGTGTCCACCAACGGCCGCATCCTGGCGCAGCTGATGGAGCGGCTGTACGACGCCTGGCCGGTTGCGGTCGAACGGCTGGTCATGGTCGGCCACAGCATGGGCGGTCTGGTGGCACGCAGCGCGATCCACCATGGCGCGTTGCTCCAGCGCGGCGGCCTGCGCTGGCCGGCCCGCGTGGACGACCTGGTCTGCCTCGGTACGCCACACCAGGGCGCGGCTCTCGAGCGAGCCGGACACGGTGTCGACCTGCTGCTCGGCGCCGCCCCGTATGCGGCGCCGCTCACGCGCCTGGGCAAGGTGCGCAGTGCGGGCATCAAGGACCTTCGGCTGGGCCACATCGTGGACCGCCCGGCGACGGACGATGGCAGCCATCCGTACCCGCATGTCGGCCTGCCGCCAGGGACGCGCTGCTTTGCCATCGCAGCGAGCCTCGGCCCGACGGCCGGCAACCTGAAGTCCAGGCTGCTCGGCGACGGACTGGTGTCGGTGGCCAGCGCGCTGGGCCGCCATCGCAGCCCGGACCGCCGCCTCGCCTTTGCGCCGCAGCGGCAGGCCGTGGTTCGAGGCACGGGCCACCTCGAGCTGCTGTCGAGCCCCGAGGTGTACCGCCTGTTGCGGCGGTGGCTCGGCTGACGACCACGCCGAGCACCGCCTCACGCGTTCGTGTCGCTCATCGCCCAGGTGAGCGGCAGCGCCAGCAAGCACAGGACCGCCGCCCGCGCGTACCGCGTTTCGTGCTCGGCTTGACATGCAGGCATTTGCCTGCATATTATGTCCTCACGCACCCACACGAAAGATGGACGCAGACAAGGTTTTCAAGGCGCTGGCCGACCCCACGCGCAGGCGGCTGCTCGACCTGCTGTACGAGCGCAACGGGCAGACGCTGGGCGAGCTGTGCGAGCACCTCGACATGGCGCGGCAATCGGCCACGCAGCACCTCGGGCTCCTCGAGGCAGCCAACCTGGTGAGCACGGTGTGGCGCGGCCGCGAGAAGCTGCATTTCATCAACCCGGTGCCGCTGCACGAGGTCTACGAGCGGTGGGTGCGCAAGTTCGAACGTCAGCGGCTCAGCCTGCTGCACGACCTGAAGAAGGAACTCGAAGGAAAGTGACCATGACCAAAGAGCAGACCAGCTTCGTCTACGTGACCTACATCCGCGCGACACCCGAGAAGGTGTTCGAGGCCCTCACCCAACCGGAGATCGCGCGGCGCTACTGGGGCCACGAGAACGTGTCCGACTGGCAGCCCGGCTCGGCCTGGCAGCATGTGCGCGCCGACGAGCAGCGCACGGTCCAGGTGGTGGGCAAGGTGGTCGAGTCGTCGCCGCCGACGCGCCTCGTCATCAGCTGGGCGAGCCCCTCCCAGGCGGCCGACCCGGCCAGCTACAGCCGCGTGAGCTTCGACATCGACGCCTACGACGGCATGGTGCGGCTCACCGTCACGCACGACGAGCTGCAGGCGGGCAGCCCCATGGCGCGCGGCATCCGGCAGGGCTGGCCGATCGTGCTGTCGAGCCTGAAGTCGCTGCTCGAAACCGGCCAGGGCATCGACGTCTTCGCCAAGCCGAAGGCGGCGTTGCACGCAGCCTGAAGGGAGCTGCCATGACCCGCACCTACAGCGGCGGATGCGCCTGCGGCGCCGTCCGCTACAGCACCCGGCATGCGCCCATCTTCCAGAACCACTGCCAGTGCCGCGACTGCCAGCGGCGCAGCGGCACCGGGCACGGCTCCTACCTGACCTTTCCGGCGCGCGCCGAGATGGTCATCACCGGCGAGACCACGCACTGGGAGATCGCGGCCGACAGCGGCAACGTGAAGTCCCACGCCTTCTGCCCGGTGTGCGGCACGCCGGTATTGCTGGGCTTTGCCGCGTCGCCGGACCTCATCGCGGTGCACGCCGGCAGCCTGGACGACCCGGGCCTCTTCGCGCCGCAGGCCCTCACCTACGGCATCCGCGGGCCGAAGTGGGACGCGATGGACCCTTCGGTGCAGGCCTTCGAGCGGATGCCTTCCGGCTGAACCGGTCGCGTTGGAGGTTGGTGAGTTTCGCGTCAGGTTTCCGTCACCGCGCGGGCATGTCATGTACGGGCCTCCTCGGTAGATTTGCGGCTGTTCGTCATGCCACAAACTGCTTCGCATCACCGTCGGGTGACCGCGACGCACCACCGTCCACTCCCAGCCATGCCCTGCTCGACCATCATCCGCACACGCCGTCGGCCCGCCGCCCGCGCCGGCAAGTCCGGGACGCCCGCCGAATCGATGATCGGCAGGCACCGCTCGCGCCCCCGGCGACAGGTCAATGAAACGCGCGTCGTCGAGCGCAGCACCGCCGAGCTGCGCGAGGTGGTCCAGCGTCTGGCGAAGCACGACCTCACCGTCTCGCTCGAGCTGAAGGCGGCCGTGGGCATGCTCTATCAGGTGGCGCGCCTGTCGGAGCTGGCGACCGAACACGGCAACAGCGCGGCGGCGGTGTCCCACCTGGGGGCCGTCACCGTGCATCTCGAATCGGTGTGCACGCAGTGGTGCGCTGGGTAGCCTGGGGGCTGCTCGCCTCCGCGGCGCTCTTCCTCGTGGCCGCCCTGTTCACTTCCGAGACGTACAGGCGCTGGCAGCGCCGTCGCCGCATCGCGGAGCTGCTCGACCGGTATGCGAGCACGGTCGATTTCGACGAAGGCGCCGGCCGCTCGTAGCTCGTAGCCCGTAGCCTGCAACTAGGCAGCGCCCGCAAGCGCGGCTGCGTGGTTGTCCTTCACCCTGACGTAGTGTTCCGCCGAGTACCGCAGGTAGGCGATCTCGTCGGCGCTGAGTTCACGCACCGCCACCGCCGGCCGGCCCACGTAGAGCCAGCCGCTCTTCAGGCGCTTGCCCGGCGTGACCAGGCTGCCGGCGCCGACCATGACGCGGTCGTCGATCACCACGTCGTCCATGACGATGGTCCCCATGCCGACGAGGCATTCGTCGCCGATGGTGCAGCCGTGCAGGATGGCCGAGTGCCCGATGGTGACGTGGTTGCCGACGACCAGCGGGCTGCCGCCGGGCTTGCCCGGATGCCTGTGGGACACATGCCCCATCGCGAAGTCCTGGATGTTGGTGCGCTCGCCGATCACGATGCGATTGACGTCGCCGCGCAGGACGGTGTTGCACCACACCGAGCTGTCGGGCCCGATGCGGACGTCGCCGATGACCTG
>CAMLNA010000223.1 GCA_946481025.1 uncultured Rivibacter sp. | reverse complement strand
CTCGATCTCCATGCCGTCGTGGGCGACCTCGATGCCGTGGCGTGCGAGCAGCGCACGCTGCTCGCCCTGGTCGTCGAGGATGGGGTTGCTGTTGTTGATGTGGATGAGCAGCTTGCGGCGCGCGGGCAGGCCGTCGAGCGCGGCGATCATGCCGGCCTCGCCCGACTGCGGCAGGTGCCCCATGTCGGCGGCCGTGTGGCGGCCCAGGCCGAGTTCGATCATCTCGTCTGCGGTCCAGAAGGTGCCGTCCACCAGCACGCAGTCGCAGCGCTGCATCCAGCTTCTTTCTGTCTCGCCGACGCCGGCGAGTCCGGGCGCGTAGAACACGCGTCGGCCGGTGGCGCGCTCTTCGATGAGGAGCGCGATGTTGTCGCCCACCTGCGGGTCGTTGCGGTGCGGCGAGTAGGGCGGCGCCTTGCCGGCGATGGCCAGCGCATGCAGCGACAGGCCGGGCAGGGCATCGATGCGGAACTCGGCCGAGGCCCGCTCGCCGGCCACCGGCAGCAGGTGCCAGTGCACGCCGCAGTAGTGCTGCAGCACCGGCAGCAGCGGCAGGCCGGTGGTGAGCTCCTCGAAGACCGCAGGCGTGCAGTACAGGTCGATCGGCGGGCCTTCGCGCAGGCTCAGCAGACCGGTGACGTGGTCGATCTGGGCGTCCATCAGCACCACCGCCTTGATGGGCGTGTCGCGCGGCGTGCGGCGCGGGTGCAGGGCCGGGCTGCTGCGCAGCTGGTGGCCGATGTCGGGCGAGGCGTTGAGCAGCACCCAATGCTCGCCGTCCTGCGACACGGCGATCGAGCTCTGGGTGCGCGGCTGCGCCTGAAGGCGACCGCTGCGAACGCCGGAGCACATCGCGCAGTTGCAGTTCCACTGCGGGTAGCCGCCGCCGGCTCCCGACCCGAGCACGAGGATCTTCATTCGATTCAGGGGACGGTCTTGCGCGGCGAGTGCGCGCCAGGGGGTGGATGGCGGTGCCTGCGCACGCCGCCGTCGCGAGACGGCGGCGCCGCAGGGCAACACATCAGGAAGATGTCAGCGGTTCGAGATGTACATCGTGATCTCGAAGCCGAAGCGCAGGTCCTGGTATTGCGGTTTGGTCCATGCCATTGCGTATCTCCTTTCGAAAGGTTCTGGTGAACATGACAAGAGGCACACCGGTGACAGGCATTGCGACTCGTTGTGTCGCCGTGCCCGCAGCACTGAATTTGCAAGAGGCATGCCGGTGCGGCGAAGGCCCGCGAGAGCCCCAGGTAAACCCCGAGCCGCAACGGCGCTGCACCCCGGCTCGACAGCGCCGGCGCATGTTCCACCCGATGCAAAGGCCGCGGCAACCTGGGGGGCTCGCGGGTGTGTGGCACGCCGTGTGCCATGGCGTAGCGGCGCTGTTCAGCCGTGGTACAGGGTTACCCCGCACAGCCCCAGGCGCAGGACACTGTGTCGCAGGTTTGCAGCGCGGGCCCCGCGTGACGTTGCGTCGTTGTGTGACGGCGCCATAGCGGCCGGCAATACGCTCTATAGGAGAAATTGCGGCAGCCGCGGGCTGTGGGACGCGTGGTGCACGGAACGGGAATCGAACCCGTACGCCCCCTTCCGGGTGGCGGCGGGTTTTAAGCCCGCTGCGTCTACCAATTCCGCCATCCGTGCGTGTGGGGTGCAGATCATAGCGATCGCTCTGGCATGATCCCGGCGCCCGGCGAGGCTCGCGGCAGCAACAGAGGCGGAGGGTGTGTGGGCTGGTTCTCTCAGGAAGCGCTCAACGAGGGTGTGCGCAAGCGCGAAGTGTTCGGCTGGGCGATGTACGACTTCGCCAACTCCGGCTACACGACGGTCGTGCTCACCGCGGTGTTCAACGCCTACTTCGTCGGCGTGGTCGCGGGCAACGCGAGCTGGGCCACGCTGGCCTGGACGGCGGCGCTGGCGCTGTCGAGCGTGATCGTCATGCTCAGCATGCCGGCCCTGGGCGCCTATGCCGACCTGCGCGCCGCCAAGAAGCGGCTGCTCGTGTGGACCACCGTGGCCTGCGTGCTGGCCACCGTGGCGCTGGCCTGGGCCGGCCAGGGCGACGTGGCCTGGGCGGTGGCGGCGATCGTGCTGTCCAACGTCTTCTATTCCTACGGCGAGTCGCTCACCGCGGCCTTCCTGCCCGAGCTGGCGCGGCGCGAGGCCATGGGGCGCGTGTCGGGCTGGGGCTGGAGCTTCGGTTACTTCGGCGGCATGCTGTCGCTCGGCCTGAGCCTGGGCTATGTGCTTTGGGCGCAGTCGAAGGGCCTGCCGGCCACGCAGTTCGTGCCGGTCACCATGCTCATCACCGCGGGCGTGTATGGCGCGGCATCGCTCGCGACCTTTGCGCTGCTGCGCGAGCGCGCACGGCCGCAGTTGCATGCACAGGTCGCCCAGGCGGCGGGCGGGGGGCTCGGCGAGTCGCTGCGGCGCCTGCGCGAAACCTGGCGCCATGCGCAGCTCTACCAGGACTTCCGGTTGCTGCTGGCCTGCGCCACCGCCTACCAGGCCGGCATCGCGGTGGTGATCGCGCTCGCGGCGGTGTATGCCGAGCAGGTGCTCGGCTTCAAGCAGACCGAGACCATGCTGCTGGTGTTCCTGGTGAACATCGCGTCGGCCGTGGGGGCGTTCGCGTTCGGCTACTTCCAGGACCGCATCGGCCACAAGCGCGCGCTGGGCATCACGCTGGCCGGCTGGATCCTCATGACGCTGCTGGCCTTCATGGCACAGGGGCCGGCGCTGTTCTGGGTGGCCGCAGTGATCGCCGGCCTGTGCATGGGCTCCAGCCAGTCGGCCGGCCGGGCCATCGCGGGGCTGTTCGCGCCGCCGCAGCGGCTGGCGGAGTTCTACGGGCTGTGGACCTTCGCCGTGCGCCTGGCGGCCATCCTCGGCCCGGTGACGTACGGGCTCGTCACCTGGGTCACCGCGGGCAACCACCGGGTGGCCATCCTCTCGACGGCGCTGTTCTTCGTGGTGGGCCTGCTGCTGCTGCGGCCGGTGGACGTGGCGCGCGGCATGCGGGCCGCGCACGCAGGCGGCTCACGCACCGCCGAGTGAGGCGTCGGCCAGCGGCCGCACCTCGCCCTCGAAGCCGAGCCAGCGCTGCGCGATGCGCGCGAGATCCTCGGCGTTGCCGGTGGTCCACAGCAGGCTGGAGGCGGCAGCAGGCCGGCTCGCAGGCAGCTGCTCGCACAGCGACTGCGTGCGTCGCGCCACCGCCTCGGCGGTGTCGATGAGCAACACCTGAGGGCCGAGCGCCGCCTGGATGCGATGCGCGACGAAAGGGTAGTGGGTGCAGCCGAGCACCACGGTGTCGACCTGAGCCTCGCGCAGCGGCGTGCAGCAGTCGTCGATGAGCGAGAGCAGCGGCGGCGCGTCGAGGTCGCCCGATTCGATGGCGCGTGCGAGGCCGGCACAGGGCTGCGGCACGATGGTGGCGCCCGTGCCGTGCGACTCGATGAGCCGGCGGAACTTGTCGCTGGCCAGGGTGCCGCGGGTGGCCATCACACCGATGCGGCCATTGCGGCTTGCGGCCACGGCCGGCTTCACGCCGGGCTCCACGCCCACCACCGGCCACTGCGGGTCTTCGGCGCGCAGCAGGTGCACCGCGGCCGCGGTGGCCGTGTTGCAGGCGATCACCAGCACCTGCGCGCCCTGCGCCCGCAGGAAGCGGGCGATGCGGCGCGAGCGCTCGACGACGAAGGCCTCGTCGCGTTCGCCGTAGGGCGCGAAGCCGGAGTCCGCCACGTACAGCAGCTGCGCAGACGGCATGGCACGCCGCAGGGCACGCAACACCGAGAGGCCGCCGACGCCGGAATCGAACACGCCGATGCAATGCGTGGCGGAATGCGGCTCTGAAGACGGCTCGGAAGGCATGGCGGGGGCAACGAAGGCGGCGGCAGTCTATCAAGCACAGGAGGCGGACTTGCCGAAGCAGATCCAGTCGAGTCGCCTCTCTAGACCCGCGGTTGGCAGCCTGCGAAGGTCTGTGGTCTAGAATCGAACGATCGTGCTTTTTTGTCGGCCCGGCGACAGACGCCCCGGGGACCGGCTACTAGAATCCCCGATTAACGTATACGTCAACTTGAGCTTCAAACTGCAGGAGAACGTCGCATGAAGGCACTGGTACCGGTGAAGCGCGTCGTCGATTTCAACGTGAAGGTTCGCGTGAAGTCCGACGGCTCGGGGGTGGACATCGCCAACGTCAAGATGAGCATGAACCCCTTCGACGAGATCGCGGTGGAAGAAGCCACGCGGCTGAAGGAGAAGGGCATCGTCACGGAAATCGTGGCCGTCTCCTGCGGCGTGGCGCAGTGCCAGGAGACCCTGCGCACCGCCATGGCCATCGGCGCCGACCGCGCCATCCTGGTGGAAACGGATGCCGAGCTGCAGCCGCTGGCCGTGGCCAAGATCCTCAAGGCCCTGGTCGACAAGGAACAGCCGCAGCTGGTGATCCTGGGCAAGCAGGCCATCGACGACGACTGCAACCAGACCGGCCAGATGCTGGCCGCGCTGACGGGGCTACCGCAAGGCACTTTCGCGTCGAAGGTGGAAGTGGCCGACGGCAAGGTCGCGGTGACGCGTGAAGTGGACGGCGGCCTGGAGACGGTCAGCCTGACGCTGCCGGCGGTCGTGACGACCGACCTGCGCCTGAACGAGCCGCGCTACGTGACGCTGCCCAACATCATGAAGGCCAAGAAGAAGCCGCTGGAGACGGTGAAGCCGGCCGACCTGGGCGTGGACGTCACGCCGCGCATCAAGACCGTGAAGGTCAGCGAGCCGCCCAAGCGCGGCGCCGGCGTCAAGGTGCCCGACGTGGCGACCCTGGTGGCAAAGCTCAAGAACGAAGCAAAGGTGATCTGATCATGGCCGCACTCGTCATTGCCGAACACGACCACGCCCAGCTCAAGGGCGCCACCCACAACACCGTAACAGCCGCGCTCGCCTGCGGCGGCGACGTGCACGTGCTCGTCGCCGGCGCCAATGCCGCTGAAGCGGCCCAGCAGGCCGCGCAGATCGCCGGCGTCGCCAAGGTGCTGCTGGCCGACGCCGCCGCGCTGGGCGAACAGCTGGCCGAGAACGTCGCCGCGCAGGTGCTCGCCATCGCCGGCAACTACAGCCACATCCTGTTCCCCGCCACCGCACACGGCAAGAACGTGGCCCCGCGCGTGGCGGCCAAGCTCGACGTGGCGCAGCTGA
>CAMLNA010000222.1 GCA_946481025.1 uncultured Rivibacter sp. | reverse complement strand
CGGCCGCGCTCGCCGTGCACCACGGCAGGGCGCCATGCAGGATTCCTGCGCCGGCCTTCCTGTTGGCACGCCAAGTCGCCCAAAAGCTGCACGCCTGCCCTCCTACAGTCTTGACGCAGCACAAGCCCACCCGCGACCGAGACGCCGCGCGTGGGGCGAAGTCGATCTCCGGGGCCCGTTCCGTGGTGCAGGGCCCCGGCTTCCTGCCGCGAGGCACATCCGTGCCGGCTGGAGTCCTGACTTGGTCCTGCAGTCAACACAACGGATCGGTCATGTCTCAACACCAGGACCTTGCGGGTCTCCCAGGAGGGGCCCGGCCGGGCCCGGCGTGTCTCGCGGCCTCTTTTCGCCGGCCTTGCAACGGCCACCGGGTTTTCCCTCCCCTTCCCTTTGTCGAACGCCGGCCACGACGATCGTCGTGGTCCGAACGCATCAGCAAAGGACCGACCATGCCTTCCTGGAAAGCCGCTCTCCACACGCACTACCGCTGGATCATCGTCGCCGCGGGCGGCCTGCTCGGCTGCGTGGCGATCGGCGGGCTGTTTTCGCTGCCGGTGTTCCTGCGGCCGATCGCCGAGGACACCGGGTGGTCCACCACCGGCATCTCCACCGCGATGACCTTCGCCTTCCTGGCGCTCGCCTTCGGCAGCATCGGCTGGGGCTACCTGTCCGACCGCGTGGGCCCGCGCGCCGTGGTGCTGGCCGGTTCGGTGCTGCTGACCGGTGGCCTGGCGCTGGCCAGCCTCGCCACATCGCTGCTCACCTTCCAGCTGCTGTTCGGGGTGGTCGTGGGCGCCAGCGCAGCGGCGATCTTCGCGCCGATGATGGCCTGCGTCACCGGCTGGTTCGACACGCGCCGCAGCCTCGCGGTATCGCTCGTGTCGGCGGGCATGGGCATGGCGCCGATGACCATGTCGCCGCTGGCGGCATGGCTGGTGCAGGGCCACCACTGGCGCACCTCGCTGCAGATCATCGCGGCCCTGGTGGCCGGCATCATGGTGCCCGCGGCCCTGCTGGTGCGCCGCCCGCCGGCGCTGGCCCAGGCCGCCGGCGCAACCCCGGCCGGCGCTGCCCATGAACCAGCCCTGTCCCTCGGGCAGGCGCTGCGCTCCGCGCCGTTCCTCATCCTGGTGGCCACGAGCTTCCTCAGCTGCGCCACGCACTCGGGGCCGATCTTCCACACGGTGAGCTATGCGGTCACCTGCGGCATCCCGCTCATGGTCGCCGTGTCCATCTACAGCATGGAAGGGCTGGCAGGCATGGGCGGCCGCCTCGTGTTCGGGCTGCTGGGCGACCGCTTCGGGGCCGCGCGCGTGCTGGTGCTGGCGCTGCTGGCGCAGGCGATCGTCGTGCTGGGCTATGTGTACGCACGCGAGCTGGGGAGCTTCTACACCGTGGCCGCGCTGTTCGGCTTCACCTATGCAGGCGTGATGCCGCTGTTCGCCGTCATGGCGCGCGAGAACTTTCCGCTGCGCATGATGGGCACGGTGATCGGCGGCACCACCATGGCCAGCAGCCTCGGCATGGCGCTGGGCCCGGTGCTGGGCGGGCTGATCTACGACTCGTTCTCGAGCTACGCATGGCTCTTCGTCGGAGCGTTCGCGCTGGGCCTGGGCGCCTTCCTGGCCGCCCTGGCGTTCACGCGGCTGCCGCGGCGGCAGATGGCGGCCGCGGCAGCATGAGACACCCCGTGTCAGCCGGCGGCCGGCGGTATGTCGAAGTGAAGCACGTCCTCCCGCACACCCAGCTTGGTGTACAGCGCGATCGCCGCGTCGTCGCCGTGATCGGCCTGAACGTAGATCACGTAGGCGCCTCGTGCCGTCGCGATCTTCTTCAGCGCCTCGATCATCGCGGTGGCCACGCCGCGGCGACGCCACGCCTCTTCGACCGCCAGGTCGTAGATGTAGATCTCGGTACGCGCCTGCTCGAACTTCGGCAGCACGTAGGCCGCCAGGCCTCCGATCACCCCGGAGCCCGAGGTGGCGGCGACCGCGATGAACGAATCGCCGGCAAGCAGGTGCCGCAGGTAGGCGTCGTCGGGTTGCGACTGCGTGTAGGTGCCTTCTTCGCCGAAGGCCGCCCCGAACATCGCGAGCATCTGACGCATGGTGGCGAGGTCGCCGGCGGACAGGGCCTGGACCCGGAAGGCCGACGGGCGGGATCTTTTCGGGTTCGGCGGTTTCATTCGATCTCGAACACCGAGCCGTTCCAGGGCGTGGCCGATTCATGGAACAGGTCGGCCAGGTATTCGCACAGCTCTTCTCGCGCCAGGAAGCCGGGCACGATGAAGTCGGCCGGGCGGCGCTTGCCGTCGGCCCCGACGAGCCAGGCCACCCAGCCACCCGGAGAGCCTTGGATGGCGACGATGTCGCCGAAGACGTTGAAGCGGTGGCATTCGGTGTCGCGCATCCCGCGAGCTTAGGGCCTGTCGCGGCCAATGCGTTGCAGCTGGAATCGCCCCGGCCTGAAACGCACTGGCAATGCCGCGCTGAGGTATCGAAGGGTCGCAGGAGCTGCCGAATACCCTCACCGCGACGCGGAGAGCGCGGAGAACCGCGGAGGAATACAAGGCCTTCTCTGCGTTCCTCCGCGTCCTCCGCGCCTCCGTGGTGAATGAATTGGGGTTCAGCCCGTGGAGCACAGCCTCACTCGGTTCGCCCTGAGGTCCCCGCCGGCCGCTCGACCGAGCGAGCGCAGCTAGCGCGCGACCGTCAGGTCCCCGCGCACCATCACGAGGTCCACGAACGGCGAGCCGCGGTGCTTCCCCGGGCCGTAGGTGAGCGTGAAGGGGCCGATCTCCTGGCGGCCAAGTCCTTCGATGGCGTTGCGCAAGGCCGAACGGTCGATCTTCGGGCCGGCGTTCTGCAGGGCCTTGACCAGCAGCCTTGCCGAGAGGTAGCCCTCCATCGCCGCGGCCGAAGCCAGCTCGTCCTTGCCGTTCGACCCGATCGCCTGCATGGCGCGGCGGAAGTCCGAGGCAATGGGCGTGGCCCCGGCGGGGTCCGGCACCCGATTGGCGATGACGAACCCGTGTGCCGACTTGCCGGCCTCTCTGACCAGGTTCCTGGCGCTGATGATGGAGACGCCATAGTGGTAGAGACGGCCATTGCCTGCCACGCCGGCGAGGTCGAGTTCCTTGAGCAGCTGGGCACTGTACTGGGCCGACGAGAGATGGAGCACAGCCTGGATCCGTGCCTCCTGCAGCGCCTTCGCGGCCGCGCGGATGTCGGGCGACTGGGGGTCGTAGGCCACCGCCGTGGGTTGCGGCAGCTTGTGCTGGCTGGCGTATTCCTTCACCAGCGCCAGGGCGCCCTGCCCGAAGCCGTCGTTCTGATAGAACACCCCGATGCCTCGCGAGCCGATGGTGGTGAGATGCTGAAGCACCTTCTTGATCTCGTCGGAGTAGGTGCCGCGCACGAAGAAGACATGCGGCTGGCTGTCCGTTTGCAACGCGTCGCTGCCGGAGATGGGGGCGAACAGCACCGCGCCGGCTTCCTTGGCCAGCGGCGCAACCGCCTTCGTGCTGCCCGTCCCGGTGTAGCCGAACAGGGCGACCGGGGCTTCACCGTCGCTGAGGAACTGCCTGGTGTTCTGCATGGCCCGGTTCGGGTCGTAGCCGTCATCGAGCGACACGAAGTCGATGAGCCGGCCGTGGACACCCCCGGCAGCGTTGACCGCTGCGAATGCAGCCTTCGCTCCGGTGTTGAATGCGATGCCCACCTCTGCCTGAGGTCCTGACAACGCAGCCGACTGCGCGACACGCAAGGTGTTCGACCCTCGCCCTTTCGGCACAGGTGTGCCTTGCGCATGGGCCAGCGGCACTTGCGCAGTCGTGTAGAGGGCGCCCATCAGGGCCTGAAGAGCAAAGGTTCGGCGTGACAGCATGGGAGCGACTCTAGGAGTCGGCCCGTCACGACGCATGGCCGAACCATGACGGAACCCCTGCCGCGCGGAGAAGGCCTGCCGTGCCGCCAAAAAGTGCCGCCGCCGCGGTGATCCTGAAGGCACGGTCTAGTGGATTGCCCGCAAGCCCGCCCATTTTTTCGATTCTTGACGCCGGTCAACGGCCTGCGGCGGCGCACCATCGCAAAGTGCCTCCAAGACAAGGAGACACGATGCGCCCCACCATCGATTTCGAGCAGCTGGTCCGCTCCATGGGCGATGCGGTGGTCATATCGGACGCGGCGGGCGCGATCATCGTGTGGAACGCCGCGGCGACGCGCATCTTCGGCTTCAGCGAGGAGGAAGCCGTGGGCCGCCCGCTCGATCTCATCATTCCCGAGCGGCTGCGCGGACGCCACAACGAAGGCTACGAAAAGACGGTGGCCAGCGGCGTCACCCGCTATGGCACCACCTTGCTGCGCGTGCCCGCCCTGCACAAGGACGGCCGCACGCTGTCCATCGCCTTCACCGTGGCACTGCTGAGCGGCGCGCAGGGGCAGGTCGAAGGCGTGGCCGCGGTGATCCGCGACGAGACGCAGCGCTTCAACGACGACAAGGCGCTGCGGCAGCGGCTGGCCGCCCTGGAGCAGGCCGCCGCACGCGCGACCAGCTGAATACGCAACTCTTGGAAAGCAAGCCATGGACAAGGCGCTCAGCGGGGTCCGCATCCTGGACTTCACCCACGTTCAATCGGGGCCGACCTGCACGCAGCTGCTGGCGTGGTTCGGCGCCGACGTCATCAAGGTCGAGCGCCCCGGCGAGGGCGACGCCACGCGCGGCCAGCTGCGCGACATCCCGGGCGTGGACAGCCTCTACTTCACGATGCTCAACCACAACAAGCGCTCGGTCACGCTCAATGCCAAGACGCCCAGGGGCAAGCAGGTGCTGGAGTCGCTGATCAGGCACTGCGACGTGCTGGTCGAGAACTTCGCGCCCGGCGCGATGGAGCGCATGGGCTTGAGCTGGGAGCACATTCACAAGCTCAACCCGCGCATGATCGTGGGCTCGGTCAAAGGCTTCGGCCCCGGGCGCTACGAGGACTGCAAGGTCTACGAGAACGTCGCGCAGTGCGCCGGCGGCGCCGCCTCCACCACCGGCTTCGACGACGGCCCGCCGGTGGTGAGCGGCGCGCAGATCGGCGACAGCGGCACCGGGCTGCACCTGGCGCTCGGCATCGTCACGGCGCTGTACCAGCGCACCCACAGCGGCCGCGGCCAGAAGGTGCTCGCGCCGATGCAGGACGCGGTGCTGAACCTGTGCCGCGTGAAGCTGCGCGACCAGC
>CAMLNA010000221.1 GCA_946481025.1 uncultured Rivibacter sp. | reverse complement strand
CCGCCGTCGCCGCCGCGGTGCCGGCCGGCTCCGCCCGAACCCTTGCGGATCTCGTAGCTCTCGAGCCGCACCGGGAAGCGGAACTCCAGCACCTCCGGGTCGGTGAGGCGGGAGTTGGTCATGTGCGTCTGCACGACGCTGGTGCCGTCGAAGCCGGGCCCGGCGCCACTGCCTCCGGAGATGGTCTCGTAGTACTGGTGCCGTTCGTTGCCGAAGGTGAAGTTGTTCATCGTGCACTGGCCGGCGGCCATCACGCCGAGGGCGCCGTACAGCGTGTTGGTGATGCAGGTGGAGGTCTCGACGTTGCCGGCCACCACCGAGGCCGGCGGGTTGGGGTTCAGCATCGAGCCTTCGGGAATGATCACCTTGAGCGGCTTCAGGCAGCCCGCGTTGAGCGGGATGTCGTCGTCCACCAGCGTGCGGAACACATACAGCACCGCGGCCATGCACACCGCGCGCGGCGCGTTGAAGTTGTTGGTGAGCTGGGCCGAGGTGCCGGTGAAGTCGATCACGGCGCTGCGGTCTCTTGCGTTGACCCGGATGTCCACGGCGATCTGCGCGCCGTTGTCGAGCTTCATCGTGTAGGCGCCGTCCTTGAGCTTCGTGATCACGCGGCGCACGGACTCCTCCGCGTTGTCCTGCACGTGCTTCATGTAGGCCTGCACCACGTCGAGCCCGAACTGCGCCACCATCTTGCGCAGCTCCTGCACGCCCTTCTCGTTGGCGGCGATCTGTGCCTTCAGGTCGGCCAGGTTCTGCTCGGGGTTGCGCGACGGGAAGTCTCCGCTGCGCAGCAGCGCCAGCATCTCGGCCTCGCGCAGGCGCCCTCGCTCGATCAACTTCACGTTGTCGATCTGCACGCCCTCTTCCTCGATGCGGGTGGAAAACGGCGGCATCGAGCCCGGCGTGATGCCGCCGATGTCGGCATGGTGGCCGCGCGAGCCGACGTAGAAGAGGATGTCCTTGCCCTGCTCGTCGAACACGGGCGTGACGACCGTCACGTCGGGCAAATGCGTGCCGCCGTGGTACGGGTCGTTGAGCACGTACACGTCGCCCGGCTGCATCTGCCCGGCGTTGCGCTGCATCACCGTCTTGATCGACTCGCTCATCGAGCCCAGGTGCACCGGCATGTGCGGCGCATTGGCGATCAGGTTGCCGTCGGCGTCGAACAGCGCGCAGGAGAAGTCGAGCCGCTCCTTGATGTTGACCGAGTAGGCGGTGTTCTGCAGCTGCAGCCCCATCTGCTCGGCGATGTTCATGAAGAGGTTGTTGAAGACCTCCAGCATCACCGGATCCACCGTGGTGCCCACGGCCTTGCGCGCCGGGCGCGCCTGCACGCGCTGCAGCACGAGGTGGTCGAGTTCGGTGACACGGGCCTGCCAGCCGGGCTCGACCACCGTGGTGGCGTTCTTCTCGGCAATGATGGCGGGCCCGGCGATCACGTGGCCGGGCCGGGTGTGCTCGCGCACCACGAGGCCGGCGTCCCACCAGCGGCCGCCGCTGAAGAGCTTGACCATCGCGGCCGTGGGGGCGGCCACATCGGGCACCGCCGTGTAGCGCGGCTCGGCCGGCGCGTCGCCGGCCACCACCGCCTCCACCGACACCGCCTCGACCACCAGGCGGCGCCCTTCCATCAGGAAGGCGAAGCGCTGGCGGTAGGCGGCTTCGAAACCCGCGCGAAGCTCGGCCACGGTGCCTTGCTCGAAGGGCACCACCAGCGCCGAGTCGGTGCCTTCATAGCGCAGGTGCGCGCGGCGGATCACCCGGGTGTCGCCCGAGCTCACGCCCTGGCGGCGGATCTCGGCCAGCGCCTCGTCGGCCAGCGACTGCAGGCGCTTGCCGACGGCAGGCAATGCCGCTTCGGACAGCGGCTGCTCGATCGCCGTTTCGCGCATCACGCTCTGGTCGGCCAGGCCCATGCCGTAGGCAGAGAGCACGCCGGCCAGCGGGTGCACGAACACCTGGTTCATGCCGAGCGCATCGGCCACCAGGCAGGCATGCTGGCCGCCAGCCCCGCCGAAACACTGCAGCGTGTAGCGGGTGACGTCGTAGCCGCGGGCCACCGAGATCTTCTTGATGGCATTGGCCATGCTGCCCACCGCGATGTCGATGAAGCCCTCGGCCACTTCCTCGGCACTGCGCCTGCGGCCGGTGGCACGCTCGATGTCGGCGGCAATGGCGCTGAACTTCGCGACCACCACGTCGCGATCGAGCGACTCGTCGGCGTTCGGCCCGAACACCTTCGGAAAGTAGGCCGGCTGGATCTTGCCCAGCATCACGTTCGCATCGGTCACCGCCAGCGGGCCGCCGCGGCGATAGCACGCCGGGCCCGGGTTGGCGCCCGCGCTTTCCGGGCCGGCGCGAAAGCGCGCCCCGTCGAAGCTCAGGATGGAGCCGCCGCCGGCGGCGACCGTGTGGATGCTCATCATCGGCGCACGCATGCGCACGCCGGCCACCTGCGTCTCGAAGGCCCGTTCGAACTCGCCGGCGTAGTGCGACACGTCGGTGGAGGTACCGCCCATGTCGAAGCCGATGACCTTGTCGAAGGCCGCCAGCTCGGCCGTGCGCACCATGCCCACGATGCCGCCGGCCGGGCCGGAGAGGATGGCGTCCTTGCCCTGGAAGGCATGCGCGTCGGTGAGGCCGCCGGACGACTGCATGAAGAAGAGCTTCACCCCCGGCATCTCTGCGGCCACCTGCTCGACGTAGCGGCGCAGGATGGGCGAGAGGTAGGCATCGACCACCGTGGTGTCGCCGCGGCTCACCAGCTTCATGAGCGGACTCACCTCGTGCGACACGCTCACCTGCGTGAAGCCGATGGCACGCGCCATGCGCGCGGCCGCCGCCTCGTGCGCAGTGAGGCGGTACCCGTGCATGAACACGATGGCCACGCTGCGCAGGCCGGTGTCGTGGGCAGCCTGCAGCTGCGCGCGCAGGTCGGCCTCGTCGAGCGCCGTGACGACCTCGCCCTGCGCCCCCACCCTTTCGTTCGCCTCGATGACATGCGAATACAGCAGCTCCGGCAGCACGATGTTGCGGTCGAAGATGCGCGGACGGTCCTGGTAGGCGATGCGCAGCGCATCGCGGAAGCCCCGCGTGGTGACCAGCAGCGTGCGCTCGCCCTTGCGCTCGAGCAGGGCGTTGGTGGCCACCGTGGTGCCCATCTTCACGCAGGCCACGCGGTCGGGCGTGATCGGCTCGCCGGGCGCGAGGCCCAGCAGGTGGCGGATGCCGGCGACGGCGGCGTCGCGGTACTGCTCGGGGTTTTCACTCAACAGCTTGTGCGTGACCAGCGACCCATCCGGCCTCTTCGCGACGATGTCGGTGAACGTGCCGCCGCGGTCGATCCAGAACTGCCACAGCGAAGGCTGCTGCGCGGGCTGCGATGTCTTGTGCGTTGCTTGCTTGTTCATCTTGCGATCTGACTCAGTCGGTTGGATGCGCTGCCGCCACTGTAGGCGTCGGCAGCGCGAGGAAATCACTGTTGTGTGTAGTAGGGGACGAAGATTTCATTGGCCTCACGGCCGACGTCGCGTATCCATTCGAGCGAGAAGCGCTCGCCCAGCCTCTTGATCTCCTTGTCGAACTCGGGGCTCACCCGCTCGACCTTCATGCCGCGGCGCCTGAGCTCCTCGACCGACTCGAGCGCGGCGGCCATGCTGGCCTGCCAGCCGCGTGCCTCGGCCGCCAGTGCCGCGCGCCGCACCGCCTGCTGCCGGGCGGCGTCCAGCGCCTGCATGGCGGCCTGCCGCACGAACACGACGTTCTTCGGAAACCACGCGTTGATCTCGTAGTAGTGCCTCACGTGGCTCCAGACCTGGTTCTCCACGCCGGTGACCGCGGAGGTGATCATCGTGTCGACGCGGCCGGCCGCCAAGGCCCGGGCCACGTCGACCATGGGGACATCCACCGGCACGGCGCCCAGCAGCTGCGCAATGCGCACCGTGGTCTGGTTGTAGGTGCGCATGCGGGTGCCCTTCAGGTCGGCCGACACCGAGACCGGCCGGGTCGAGAACAGACCCTGAGGCGGCCACGGCACGGCGTACAGCACCTCGAGCCCGCGGGCGGCGAACTGCCGCTCGATCAACGGGCGCTGGTGCCGCCACATGCGCCGCGCATCTTCATAACTGCCCACCACGAAGGGCACCGAGTCGGCGCCCGCGATGGGCAGCGCCTTCACCAGGCTGGTCATGATGGTCTCGCCGGCGTCGAGCTGCCCCTGCTCGCAGGCCGGCCAGATGTCGGCCAGCTTGTACAGCGCGCCGTTCGCATGCAGTTCGATGGCCAGCGCGCCCTGCGTGGCCTGCGCCGCCTCGGCGGCGAACTGCGCCAGGTTGCGCCCATGGAAGGTCTCGGCCCGGTAGCCGGTGGCCAGCTTCCAGCGGACCACCGCCCTGTCCTGCGCGGAGCCCGGGCGAGCGAGGGCCAGCCCGGCGACGAGCGCGGCGCATTGCCTGCGATTCATGGTGAACCCTCCAGGGCCTTGTGCGCCCAACGTGCGAAACAGCTACACAGCGAGAAGGCGATGTTGTGGATGGGTGGGCGGCGTCATCGCTCCTTGCCCATCACCAGGTCGGGCACCGAAGTCACGATGCCGGGGAACAGCGTGATGAGCGCGATGCACGCCACCAGGCACAGGAAGAACGGGATGGCGGCGCGGGCGATGGTGTTGCTGTCCTTGCCGGTCATGTTCTGCAGCACGAACAGGTTGAACCCCACCGGCGGCGTGACCTCGGCGATCTCGACCAGCAGCACCACGAAGATGCCGAACCACACCAGGTCGAAACCGGCCTTCTGCACCATGGGAAGCACCACCGCAGCGGTGAGCACGATCATGCTGATGCCGTCGAGCGCGGTGCCGAGCACCAGGTACACCAGCACCAGCACCGCGATCAGCGCATAGGGAGAAAGCTGCATCGCATTCACCCACTCGGCCAGCTCGCGCGGGATGCCGGTGAAGGCCATGGTCTTGGTGAGGAAGGCCGCCCCCGCCAGGATGAACATGATCATGCAGCTGGTGCGGGCCGCGCCGAACAGGCTGTCCTTGAGGTTCTGCCAGCTGAGGGACCGGCTCCACAGCGCCAGGCCCAGCGCGCCCACCACGCCGAAGGCCGCGCATTCGGTGGCCGTGGCCCAGCCGGCGATCAGCACCCAGATGATGAAGACGATCAGCGCGCCGCAGGGGATGAGGTTGCGCGAGCGGCGCAGCTTCTCCATGAAGCTCAGGGCCGGCTCGGCCGGCGGCATCTTGTGCTTGTGGCGCACGCTCCACCAGGCGATGTAGCCGGAGAAGAGCAGCATCAGCAGCAGGCCGGGCAGG
>CAMLNA010000220.1 GCA_946481025.1 uncultured Rivibacter sp. | reverse complement strand
CCCGACCCTCCCGGAGGGTCGATCGCCGTACTCGGCGAGCGGGGTGCTGTCATGACTTTCAAGCACTACATCAACGGGCGCTGGGAAACCGGCGTGACCATCGGCGTGAGCGAGAACCCGTCGGACCTCGCCGACGTGGTGGGCGAGTTCGCGCGGGCCGACGCGGCGCAGACCGAAACCGCCATCCGCGCCGCGGCCGATGCCCGCGAGAGCTGGGCCCACAGCACGCCTCAGCGGCGCTTCGAGGTGCTCGATGCGATCGGCACCGAGATCCTGGCGCGCAAGGACGAGCTCGGCCGCCTGCTGTCGCGCGAAGAAGGCAAGACACTGCCCGAAGGCGTGGGCGAAGCGGCGCGCGCGGGGCAGATCTTCAAGTTCTTCGCCGGCGAGGCGCTGCGCATCCCCGGCGAGCGGCTCGCCTCGGTGCGCCCCGGCATCGACGTGGACGTGACCCGCGAGCCGGTGGGTGTGGTGGGCCTCATCGCCCCCTGGAACTTCCCGCTGGCCATCCCCGCCTGGAAGATCGCGCCGGCGCTGGCCTACGGCAACACGGTGGTGTTCAAGCCGGCCGAGCTGGTGCCGGGCTGCGGCTGGGCGCTGGCCGAGATCATCAGCCGCTCCGGCCTGCCGGCGGGGGTGTTCAACCTCGTCATGGGCTCGGGCCGCATGGTGGGGCAGACGCTCGTGGACAGCCCGCTGGTCGATGCGATCAGCTTCACCGGCTCGGTGGGCGTGGGTGAAAGCATCCTGAAGGGCGCGGCCGAGCGCCGTGCCAAGGTGCAGCTCGAGATGGGCGGCAAGAACCCGCTGGTCGTGTGCAACGACGCCGACCTCGAGCGCGCGGTGGACTGCGCGGTGCAGGGCGCCTACTTCTCGACCGGCCAGCGCTGCACGGCGTCGAGCCGGCTCATCGTGGAAGCCGGCATCCACGACCGCTTCGTGCGGCGGCTGCGCGAGCGCACCGAGGCGCTGGTGACCGACCATGCGCTCAAGCGCGGCACCGAGATCGGGCCGGTGGTGAGCCAGGCCCAGCTGGAGCAGGACCTCGCCTACGTGGAGATCGGCCGCAGCGAAGGCGCCGAATGGCTGTGCGGCGGCGAACGCCTGAAGCGCGACACGGAGGGCCACTACATGAGCCCGGCGCTGTTTCTTGCGCAGCCGGAGCACCGCATCGCCCGCGAAGAGATCTTCGGCCCGGTGGCCTGCGTGATCCGCGCCGACAGCTACGAACACGCGCTCGCACTGGCCAACGACACGCCCTTCGGCCTGTGCGCGGGCATCTGCACCACCTCGCTCGCGCAGGCCACGCACTTCAAGCGGCACGCGCAGGTGGGCATGGTGATGGTGAACCTGCCGACCGCCGGCGTGGACTTCCACGTGCCCTTCGGTGGCCGCAAGGGCTCGAGCTACGGCCCGCGCGAGCAGGGCCGCTATGCCGCCGAGTTCTACACCACGGTCAAGACGGCGTACACGCACGCCGGCCTGGCCTGACTCCGATCCGAAAGGAGCCACCCTCCGCCTCACCGCAGTTTTCCTTCCCGCAATGCACCGTCGAACAATGAGGAGACATCAATGAACCAGAACCGACGCATCGTTGTGACTTCCCTGGCCGCCGCCGCGATGAGCGCCGGCTTGCCGCTACACGCCCTGGCACAGAAGAAGATCGTGCTGGGCTTTTCGCAGATCGGCGCCGAAAGCGAATGGCGCACGGCCAACACCGAGTCGATCAAGTCGGCCGCCAAGGAACAAGGCATCGATCTCAAGTTCTCCGATGCGCAGCAGAAGCAGGAGAACCAGATCAAGGCGATCCGCTCGTTCATCGCGCAGAAGGTCGACGTGATCGCGTTCTCGCCGGTCGTCGAGTCGGGCTGGGGCACGGTGCTGCGCGAGGCCAAGGCCGCGAAGATCCCGGTGATCCTGACCGACCGCGCCGTCAACGAGAAGGACGAATCGCTGTGGGTCACCTTCATGGGCTCCGACTTCGTCGAGGAAGGCCGCAAGGCGGGCCGCTGGCTGCTCGAGAACTACAAGGCCACCGGCGACGTGAACATCGTCGAGCTGCAGGGCACGGTGGGTTCGGCGCCGGCCATCGACCGCAAGAAGGGCTTCGAGGAGATCATCAAGGCGCAGCCGCGCTTCAAGGTCATCCGCTCGCAGACCGGCGACTTCACCCGCGCCAAGGGCAAGGAAGTGATGGAAGCCTTCCTGAAGGCCGAGGGCAAGAAGATCAACGTGCTCTACGCGCACAACGACGACATGGCCATCGGCGCCATCCAGGCCATCGAGGAAGCGGGCCTGAAGCCCGCCAAGGACATCATCATCATCTCGATCGATGCGGTGAAGGGCGCCTTCGAGGCCATGATGGCCGGCAAGCTCAACGTGAGCATCGAATGCAGCCCGCTGCTCGGACCCCAGCTCATGCAGGCCGTGAAGGACCTGAAGGCCGGCAAGACGCTGCCCAAGCGCATCGTCACCGAGGAGTCCATCTTCCCGATGGAAGTAGCGGCGAAAGAATTCCCGAAACGCAAGTATTGATTCCGCCCACCCCAGAAGCGCCTTCGAACCGGTAGCGCCGGATCCGCGGCGCCCACGGGGTTGGGACGCTGCACTACAACGAGGAGACGAGTACATGAAGCGATTGATTTCTCTGTTCGCGGCGGGCGCTGTGGTGCTGCTGGCCGCATTGCAGCCTGCAGCCGCCCAGGACAAGGGCACCGTCGGCATCGCAATGCCGACCAAGTCGTCGTCGCGATGGATCTCGGACGGCGAGAGCATGGTCAAGTACTTCCAGGCCAAAGGCTACAAGACCGACCTGCAGTTCGCGGAAGACGACATTCCGAACCAGCTGGCCCAGGTTGAAAACATGATCACCAAGGGCGCGAAGGTGCTGGTGATCGCGGCCATCGACGGCACCACGCTGTCGAACGCGCTGCAAAAGGCTGCTGACAAGGGCGTGAAGGTCATCGCCTACGACCGCCTGATCCGCAGCTCGAAGAACGTGGACTACTACACCACCTTCGACAACTTCCAGGTGGGGGTGCTGCAGGCCAACTCCATCGTCGACAAGCTCGGCCTGAAGCAGGGCAAGGGCCCGTTCAACATCGAGCTGTTCGGCGGCTCGCCCGACGACAACAACGCCTTCTTCTTCTACGACGGCGCCATGAGCGTGCTCAAGCCCTACATCGACAGCGGCAAGCTGGTGGTGCGCAGCAAGCAGATGGGCATGGACAAGGTGGGGACGCTGCGCTGGGACGGCGCGGTGGCTCAGGCCCGCATGGACAACCTGCTGTCGGCCTACTACACCGGCGCGCGGGTCGATGCGGTGCTGAGCCCCTACGACGGCCTGTCGATCGGCATTCTGTCGTCACTGAAGGGCGTGGGCTACGGCACGCCGAAGCAGCCGATGCCGGTGGTGAGCGGCCAGGACGCCGAGATCCCGTCGGTGAAGTCCATCCTGCGCGGCGAGCAGTATTCGACGGTGTTCAAGGACACGCGTGAACTCGCCAAGGTGACGGTGGACCTGGTCGACGCGGTGCTGGCCGGCAAGCCGCCGACCATCAACGACACCAAGACCTACAACAACGGCGTGAAGGTGGTGCCCTCGTACCTGCTGAAGCCGGTGAGCGTGGATGCTTCGAACTGGAAGCAGGTGCTCGTGGGCAGCGGCTACTACAAGGAAAACCAGCTGAAGTAGCCCACCCCCGTAGCGCCTTCGGCGCGGCCCCTCAAGGGGCCGACGCTGGCGGACCGGCAAAGCCGGATCCGCGGCGCCCGCTGGAACAGACCGCTGTCATGGAACCGCCACAGACTTCGTCTCCTCTGCTCGAAATGCACGGCATCCGGAAGACCTTTCCGGGTGTCGTGGCGCTGGACAACGTGAACCTTTCGGTGCGCGCCGGCGAGATCCATGCCGTGGTGGGTGAAAACGGCGCCGGCAAGTCGACCCTCATGAAGGTGCTGTCGGGCGTGTACCCGCACGGCAGCTACGAAGGCGAGATCCGCTTCGACGGCGTCGAGCGCCGCTTCACCGGCATCGCCGACAGCGAAGAGGCGGGCATCGTCATCATTCACCAGGAGCTGGCGCTGGTGCCGCTGCTCTCGATCGCCGAGAACATCTTCCTCGGCAACGAGCCGGCAAGCGGCGGCGTCATCGACTGGGCACTCGCCTACCGCAGGACGCAGGAGCTGCTCGCCAAGGTGGGGCTGGCCGAGTCGCCGAACACGCTGGTCACGCACCTGGGCACCGGCAAGCAGCAACTGGTGGAGATCGCCAAGGCGCTGTCGAAGCGCGTGCGGCTCCTGATCCTCGACGAGCCCACCGCGAGCCTGAACGAACGCGACAGCGACGCGCTGCTGGCGCTGCTGCTGGAGTTCAAGGCTCACGGCATCGCGAGCATTCTCATTTCGCACAAGCTCAACGAGATCTCGCGCGTGGCCGACTCGATCACCGTGCTGCGCGACGGCTCCACTGTCGAGAACCTCGACTGCCGGCGCGACGCGGTGAGCGAGGACCGCATCATCCGCGCCATGGTCGGCCGCGAGCTGAAGGACCGCTACCCCCGCCGCACACCGCGCCCAGGCGAGGTCGCCTTCGAGGTGCGCGACTGGCGGGTGTTCCATCCGATCCACGACGACCGCATGGTGGTCAAGGGCGTGAACCTCCACGCCCGCCGCGGCGAGATCGTCGGTGTCGCCGGCCTCATGGGTGCAGGCCGCACCGAGCTCGCGATGAGCGTGTTCGGCCGCTCCTGGGGGCGCCGCATCAGCGGCGAGGTGCGGGTGAACGGCCGCAGCGTGGACGTGAGCACGGTGCAGAAGGCCATTGCCGCCGGCCTTGCCTACGTGACCGAGGACCGCAAGGGGCTGGGCCTCGTGCTGGAAGACAGCATCCAGCACAACGTGAGCCTGGCGAACCTGGCCGGCGTGTCGCAGCGCGCGGTCATCGACCGCGGCCGCGAATATGCCGTGGCCAGCACCTGGAAGCGCCAGCTCAACATCCGCTGCGCCGACGTGCTGCAGCGGGTGGTCAACCTCTCGGGCGGCAACCAGCAGAAGGTGGTGCTGGCGAAGTGGCTGTTCGGCAAGCCCGAGGTGCTGATCCTGGACGAACCCACCCGCGGCATCGACGTGGGCGCCAAGTACGAGATCTATTCGCTCATGGCGCAACTGGCCGACGAGGGCAAGTGCGTCGTGATGATCTCGTCCGAGATGCCCGAGCTGCTGGGCATGTGCGACCGCATCTACGTGATGAACGAGGGCAGCTTCGTCGCCGAACTTTCCGGCCCCGAGGCCTCGCAGGAATCGATCATGCGCGCGATCATGCG
>CAMLNA010000219.1 GCA_946481025.1 uncultured Rivibacter sp. | reverse complement strand
AGAGCTACCAGGCGGCAGCCAAGGTGCTGCAGGTGGCGCAGACCGTGTTCGACACGCTGCTCGACATGGCGAGGTAGCCGGGCACCCGGCCGAAGGAAGCATCATGAGAATCAGCACCGCCAACAGCTACGACACCGCGATCGACCAGCTCCAGCGCCGCCAGCAGGCCATGAGCGAAGGCCAGCTCGAGCTCACCACCGGCAAGCGCATCAACCGTTCCAGCGACGACCCGGCCGCCGCGGCGCGGGCCGAGCGCATGCTCGCGGCCGAACGCCGCAACGAAGCCAGCATGCGGGCGGTGGACGCCAGCCGCAATGCGATGGTGCTCACCGAAAGCGCGCTGGGCGACGCCAACGACCTGCTCCAGCAGGCCCGCGAGGCGCTGGTGGCGGCCGGCAACGGCAGCTACAGCGATGCCGAGCGCCGCATCCAGGCCCAGCAGCTGAGGGAGATCCGGGCCCAGCTGTTCACCGTGGCCAACCGCCCCGATGGCGGCAACGGCTTCCTGTTCGGCGGCCAGGGCTCGGCCGCGCCGCCCTTCATCGACACGCCCGCCGGCGTGAGCTTCCAGGGGCTGGGCGGGCAGGGCAACGTGTCGGCCGGCGAGCCGCTGCCGATGGCGCTGGACGGCCAGGCCATCTGGCTGCAGGCACGGCGCGGCAACGGCGTGTTCGAGACGCGCGCGCTGCAGCAGAACGGCACGGCCGCCATCAACCCGGGCAGCGTGACCGACCCCGCCGCCGTCACCGGCAGCACCTACGAGATCCAGTTCACCGTCACGCCCGGCACGCCCAACAGCACCACCACCTACAGCGTGCTGCGCGACGGCGCCCCCACCGCGCTCACCAACATGCCTTTCAAGAGCGGCGAAGCCATCCAGATCGACGGCATGGCCCTCACCCTCACCGGCGCGCCGGCCCACGGCGACCGCTTCGAAACCCGGCCGTCCACCACCGACCTGTCGGTCTTCGAGGCGCTGGACACGGCCATCGCCGGGCTGGAGGGCGGCTCGCTGCCCGCGCAGACGGTGGGCTTCGCGCTGCGCGACGTGGACCAGGTCATGGGCCGCCTGCAGTCCGCGCGCACCGCGGCCGGCGAAACCCTCAAGCGCATCGACGGCGTGGCCGACCGCCTCGACGAGCACACGCTGGCCGTGCGGACCACCCGTTCCGAAGCCGAGGATCTCGACATGGTCGAAGCGATTTCGAGCTTCCAGGCACAGCAGACGGGCTACGATGCCGCGCTCAAGGCCTATTCGATGGTGCAGCGCATGTCGCTGTTCCAGTACATCAACGGCTGATCGACGACTCAGCCGCTTCCAATCAACAAGCAGGGACTGGCAGGCACACGAATGGGCGCACGCGACAACGAACTCATCGACAGCACACGCATGGACAACAGCATCCTGGGCCAGCTCGCCATGAGCTACTCGCCCATCATCGACCGCAATCGCGCCGTCAGCGCCACGCGCCTGACCGTGTTTCCGCTGGTGCCGGGCACGCCGCTGAATGCCGCGAGCCTGCTCAATGCGGTGGCCGACGTGTGGCCCGAGGACGGCGGCAAGGTGTCGCTCAACGTGCTGTCCGAGTCGCTGCTGCACGAGCTGATGGCCGCACGGCCGAGCCCCAACGTGATGGTGGAGCTGCCGGCATTCATGGCCAGCGACGAGGGCAACGCCGCGCACATCCAGGCGCTGCACTCGGCGGGCAACATGCTGCTCATCAAGGGCCGCCCGGTCCGTGAAGTGCCGCGCGACGTGCTGCCGTGCTTCAAGCACGCGATCATCGACCTCACCGACGACCGCCGCCAGGGAGAAGCTCCCGATGCCGGCGCGTCGTTCAACCGCAGCGTGACCTTCTTCCAGTCGGGTGTGCGCACCGTGGTCGACATGGAGGCGAGCTTCAAGCGCGGCGCAGCCGCCGTGATCGGCTGGCCCATGGACGACGTGGTGATGCAGTCCACGGCCGGCAAGCCGGTGGCGCAGCACGACCTGCAGGTGATCGTCGAGCTGATCCAGCGGGTCGACAAGGCCGAGCCGATCGACAAGCTGGAGAACACGCTGCGCCGCGATCCGACGCTCGCATTCAAGCTGATCCGCTACATCAATTCGGCGGCTTTCGGCCTGTCGGTGGAGATCAGCTCGTTCCGCCACGCCATCATGATGCTGGGCTACACGCGGCTGAAGCGCTGGCTGGCGCTGCTGCTGGCCACCGCCAGCAAGGACGCGAACCTGAAGCCGGTGATGTTCGCCGCGGTGCGCCGCGGCCTCATGATGGAAGAGCTGGTGCGCTCGTCGGGTGACGACGAGATGCGCAACGAGATGTTCATCTGCGGCGTGTTCTCGCTGCTCGACCGCATGTTCAAGCAGCCGTTCTCGGAGCTGCTCAAGACCATCCCGGTGCCCGAGCGGGTGTATGCCGTGCTGGCCGAAGGCAGCGGCCCCTACCAGCCCTACTTCAAGCTGGTGCAGGCGGTCGAAGGCGACACGCTCGACGCGATCCGCGAAGCGTCGGACAACCTGATGATGGGCTCGGCCGAGATCAACCGCGCGCTGCTGAAGTCGCTGGCGGCCGCCGCATCGCTCGAATGACATCGCGCCGCGGCTCGCCGTACCCGGCGAGCGGGGTGTAGACATGACCCCCGGGCTGCCGACAGCCTTTCTTGACGCACTGTCCGATGCCGTGCTCGTGCTGGACGGCGCGGGCCGCATCAAGTTCGCCAACACCGCGGCGCTTCGGCTGCTGCCCTGCGAACCGGGTACGCTGCTGCGCCAGCTTGCGCAGCAGCTCGACGCTGCATTGATCGACGCGGTGCACGAGGTGCTGGCGGGGCGCCGCGGCGCCGGCGAGCTGCCGATGGGCGCTGCAGCGTCGCAGCCGCCCAGCCTGCAGCCGCTCGACGGCCGGCTGTGGGCCCTGCGCCTGCCCCCGCCGCAGCGCTCCAGCCTGCCGCACGGCGTGGCCGCGTTGCCCGCCGCGGTGGCCATGACCGCCGAGTGGGAGCAGGTCTACCGCATGTTCTGGACCTCGGCCTTCCCGGTGACGCTGCAGGACGAGGCCTACCGCTACGTCGAGGTGAACGATGCGTATGTCGAATTCAGCGGCTTTCCGCGCGAGCGCCTCATCGGCCTCGATCCGGTGCTGCTGCAGCCCGAGGAGGACCGCGCCACCGTGCTGGCCGACCGCGCGCGCTTCCTGCAGGGCGGCGGCATCGGCGAGCTGCCGCAGATGGTGGAGCGGCGCATCACCGACGCCGGCGGACGCGAGCGCTGGTACCGGGCCGCGCGCCGTGTGCTCGTCGGCGCGAAGGGCGAGCGCTTCTACCTGGCGGTGCTGCAGGACTGCACCTCCGAGCACGTCGCGCGCGAACAGGCCGACCGCTCGGTGCACGAGCTGGAGCACTGGTTCGAGCTGAGTCCCACCGGGATGGTGATGTTCGACGACTCGGGCCTGGTGGTGCGCACCAACACCGCCTTCGAGGCCCTGGTGGGCGACGTGCCGGTGCTGCTGTCCGAGGCCTCGGCCGCGGTGCAGCAGCTGCTCGGCTGGCGGACCGGCGAAGGCGAGGGGAGCGGGTTGCTCACCAGCCTGCAGCCGGGCGACGCGCCCGTCGAGTCGCAAGGCTGGGTGCCCGACCCCGACGGCGGCATGCGCCGGCTGCGCGGCCTGCTGCGTTGCTATGAGGAGCGTGGCGGCCGGCGCCGCTACATGTGCGTGGTCGAGGACCTGAGCGCCGAAGAGGAGCGTGACCTCGCCAAGCTGCAGCTGGGCACGCTGGTGGACACCGCCGGCGTGGGACTGGCCACGTTCCAGGAGTCGGGCATGGGCCCGCGCCGCAGCCGGCCGGCCGCCGCGGGGATGTGCGACGAACAGGGCGGCAATGCGGCGGAGGGCGCAACGCCCAGCCTGCAGGCCATCGGCCGGGACGTGGTGCTGCCCGAATCGCTCGCGGAGTTCGAGCGGGTGCAGCAGGCCGTCAAGCGCGGCGAGCGTGCCGAGGCGCGCTATGCCATCCGCCACCCGGACCACGGCACCCGCTGGCTGTTCACACGGGTGGAGCCGGGACAGCTGGCGTCGGGACAGCGCACCACCTCGGTGGTCACGCTGGACGTGACGGAGCAGGAGCAGGCGCGCTCGCGCAGCGAGCAACTGCTGCGCGAGCTTTCCACCATCCTCGAGAGTTCTCCGGCCGGCATTGCCTACCTGCGCGGCAACACGCTGGTGCGCTGCAACCGCCGCTTCGAACGCATGCTGGGTTTTTCGACCGGTGCCATTGCCGGCAGCAGCATCGGCGAGCTGTTCGGCCGCCACCCGGCCGGGCGGCGGGTGGTCGAGGAAAGCGAGGCCGCGCTGGGCGAATCGGGCGTCTACGAGACCGAGATCGAAGTCACGCTCAGGGGACGGCCGGCACAGTGGTATGCGCTGTCGGTGCGGCGCATGGCGCCGGTGGGCGGCGCCTCCGAAGCCATTGCCGTGCTCTCGGACGTGACGCGCCTGAAGACTCAGCAGCAGGAACTCGAAGAGCTGGCCCAGGCCGTCGCGCAGCAGGCGCATCGCACGCGCGCCATCCTCGACTCGGTGTTCGTCGGCATCGTCAACGTCGGGGCCGGTGGCATCGAATGGATGAACCGTTCGGCGCGCCGCATGTTCGGCGGCGACCTGCCCGACTTCATCGGCGAACCCATCGCCACCGCGGCCACGCCCGAGGAAGGCCACCCGTTCCATCAGACGCAGCTGCTCGAGGAGCTGCCCGAGGGCCAGGCCCACAACTTCGAATGCCGCATGCGCGGACGTGACGGCCGCGAGTTCTGGGTGGTGGGCAATGCGGTGGCCACGCGCTCCGACACCGGTGCCCGCCAGCTCACCTATGCGCTGCTCGACATCTCGCGCCGGCGCCAGGCCGAGGCGCGCATCGCCGAGGCGCAGGCCTCGCTGCAGCGCATCATCGAGATGGCGCCGCTGGCCATCACGCTGCGTGACGCGAAGACGCTGCGCGTGCTGCAGATCAACAAGATCGCGGCCGCGGTGACCGGGCACGCTCAGCAGGACGTGGTCGGCAAGGCGCCCGAGGAGCTGTATGAATCCGAGGCGGCGCGGCACCTGCGCGCCGACATGGAGGCGGCGCTGAGCTCCAGCGAGGTGACACAGCGCGAATACCGCCGCATGCAGGACGGTCGCATGCAGCACTGGGATGCGCGCTACCTGCCGCTGGCCAGGCCCGGCGAAGCGCCCGACCAGCTGCTGCTCGTGGCCACCGACGTGACCGAGCAGCGCGCCGCGCAGCAGGCGCGGCTCGAAGCCGCGATCGCGCAGCGCGAGATGCTGGTCAAGGAAGTGCACCACCGCATCAAGAACAACCTGCAGGGCGTGGCCGGCCTG
>CAMLNA010000218.1 GCA_946481025.1 uncultured Rivibacter sp. | reverse complement strand
TGCTCGACCGCCGCACCGAGGGCTTCAGCCAGGGCGAGCGCATGAAGACGGCGCTTGCGCGTGCGCTGGTGCACGACCCGGCGAACATCATCCTCGACGAGCCGACCAACGGCCTGGACGTGCTGTCGACCCGGGCGCTGCGCGAGACGCTGCATCACCTGTGCAGCGCGGCCGGCGGGGGCAAGTGCATCGTGCTGTCGAGCCACATCATGCAGGAGGTCGAGAAGCTGTGCGACACGGTGGTGGTGGTCGCGCGCGGGCATGCGGTGGTGCAGGGCACCGTGGAAGAGCTGCGCGCGCGCACCGGACAGAGCGATTTCGAGGAGGCCTTCGTGCAGCTGGCATTCGGAGAGCATCGATGACCCGTGGTGCATGGACGGTCTACCGCAAGGAAATCGTGGACGCGCTGCGCGACCGCCGCACCTTGCTGGTGGTGCTGCTGAGCTCGGTGCTGATGGGGCCGCTGGTGCTCGTGCTGTTGTCGAGCCTTGTGGCGCAGTTCGAGACGCAGGCCGAGAAGCGGGTGATCATGGTCTCGGGCATCGAGCATGCGCCGGCTCTGCGCAACTTCATCGAGCGGCAGACGTTCTCGGTGATCGAGGCGCCCACCGACTACGAGGTGCAGCTCAAGACCTCCAAGCTCGGCGAGCCGGTGCTGGTGATCCCGCCCGACTATGCGGCCAGCGCCGCGGCCGGCGAGCTGCCGGTGGTCGAGCTGGTGAGCGACAGCAGCAACCGCCAGGCCGAGGCCGGCAGCACGCGGGTGATGCGCCTGCTCAATGCGTTCAACCAGGAGCGTGCCGGTCTCACGCTGGCGTTGCGCGGCGTGAGCCCGGCGGTGCTGCAAAGCATGGAGGTGCAGGAGCGCGACCTCGCGAGCCGCGAGATCCGCGCCGCGCAGTTCACCACCATGCTGCCCTTCTTCGTGATCATGGCCGTGCTGTACGGGGCGCTCAACGCCGCGCTCGACACCACCGCCGGCGAGCGCGAGCGCGGCTCGCTCGAGCCGCTGCTGACGAACCCGGCCTCGCCGATGGCGCTGGTGCTGGGCAAGTGGGGCGCGGTCGCCAGCGTGGGCATGCTGATCGCGGTGCTGTCGGTGGCGAGCTTCCTGCCGGCGCAATGGCTCATCCGCAGCGAAACCCTGCGCTCGCTGTTCCTGTTCGGGCTGCGCGAGGCGGCGAGTTTCCTGGCGGTGCTGGTGCCGCTGGCGGCGGCGTTGTCGGCGCTGCTCATGGCGGTGGCCATCCGCTGCAAGAGCTTCAAGGAGGCGCAGGCCAACAGCACGGTGGTGATCCTGGTGGTGTCGCTGCTGCCGCTGGTCACTGTGTTCAGCCAGAGCGGCGAGCAGCCGTGGTACCCGTGGGTGCCGGCGCTCGCGCAGCAGACGCTGATGAACCGCGTGCTGCGCGGCGAAACCCTGGGCGCGGCACAGATCGGCGTGCCGCTGCTGGTCAGCGCTGTGCTCGCCGCGCTTTGCCTTTGGTTTGTGGCTCGGAGGCTGCGGGCGGCGGCGGTGCGGTAGCGGGCTCGGGCGCGGGCGCCGGCAGGCCGGCGGCGGCTTTGTCGAGCCAGCCGAGCGTCTTGGCATGCAGGCTCTGCACGTACAGGCGTTCGTCGGTTTCGGTGACCGAAGTGGCCTCCGGGTAGGCGCCGCTCGGGTCCTGCAGGTTGGCGGTGACGCGGCCGTCCTCGTCGAACGCGAATACGTGCCCGTAGGCCGGCGGCACGGGCCAGAGCTTGCGCGGCAGCCGCAGCGACAGGCTGCGCAGCCAGGGCATGCCTGCGGTCTTGTCGATGAAGGCGCCGCGCGGCTTGGCAAAGCCGGCCCAGTAGCGGCCGTCCTGGCCGCGCATCAGGTTGTCGGGATAGCCGGGCAGCTTGTCGAGCAGCACGCGGGCGCGGTCGGCCGGGGCGCCGGCCATCGTCTTGGCGTCGAGCAGGCTGGCGTCGACCGCCACCTTCCAGATGCGGTACTCGCCGGTCTCGGCGACGAACAGGTGGTTTTCATCGGCGGACAGCGCCAGGCCGTTGGGGAAGCACATGCCGTGCATCAGCACGCGGGTGGTCTTGGTCTTGGGGTCGTAGGCGAGCAGGCGGCCGGTGGACTGGTGCTCCAGGATGTCGAGGATGCTGGCCATGAAGGTGCCGCCCCATTCGGCCGGCGCAAAGCGGCGAGACGCATCGGTGAAGTAGATGGTGCCGTTCCTCGCCACCACCACGCCGTCGGCATAGCGGATCGGGTCGTTCTTCTGCGGGTGGTCGACCGTGCTGGTCAGCAACTCGATCTTGGCGCCCTTGGAACCGGGGCCGAACTCGGTGGCGCGCAAGAGGCCCTTCATCGGGTCGGCGATCACCATCGCGCCACGTGCGTCGAAGTCGAAGCCGAGCGGGCGGCCGCCGGTGTTGACCGCCACGCTGCGCTCGGAGCCGTCGGGCTTCATGCGCACGATGGCGCCGCTGGTCACCGCGGCATACACCCAGCCGTCGCGCACCACCACGTGTTCCGGGCCTTCGTCGTCGCCGAGTGGCAGGTGCTGCAGCGCGGTGAGCTTTTCGTTGCGCTCGAAGGCGCCGCTGTAGCCGGGGTCTTCGGGCGCAGCCCAGGACACCGGTGCAATCGGCACCGGCCACAGCAGCAGATAGGCCACGACGGCCAGCACGACCAGGCCCAACGCCTTGAGGATCTTTTGCATGGGTGAGGGGTTCTCCGGTGGTGTGTGTGTGTGGATGCCGCCGCGGCGACCGATGAGCGGCCCCGCAGGGTAGCAGCCCGGGCGGCTGGACCGCGAGAGGCCTTGCCCCACAATGCCGGGCCATCATCCCTGGTGCGGAGCACATCATGAGCCTGACTCGCCGACAGTTCGTTTCAACCCTGGCGCTCGGTGTCGCTGCGCCGTGGGCCGCGCAGGCGCAGACGCTGCAGGCGCGCATCCTCGCCGGCTTTCCGGCCGGCGGGTCGATCGACACCACCGCCCGGCTCATCGCCGAGGCATGGCGCGGACGCTACGCGGGCAACGTGCTGGTCGAGCAGAAGGTGGGTGCCGGTGGGCGCATCGCCATTGGCGCGCTGAAGGAGGCCGCGCCCGACGGGTTGACCCTGCTGCTGAGCCCGGCGTCGATGTTCACCATCTATCCGCATGTGTTTCGCCGGCTGGCCTATGCGCCGGCCGACGTGGTGCCGGTCACGTCGGTCTGTGAATACACCTGCGGCTTCGGCGTCGGCCCGATGGTGCCGGCGTCGGTGACCAACCTCGCGCAGTTCGTCGAATGGGCCAAGGCGAATCCGAAGCAGTCGGCCTACGGATCGCCCGCCGCGGGCGCGATGCCGCACTTCCTGGGCAACCAGTTCGAGCGGGCTGCCGGCATCACGCTCACCCACGTGCCGTACCGCGGCGCCGCCCCCGGCATGCAGGAACTGATGGGAGGCCAGATCGCCTCGGGCATGTTTGCGTTGGGAGACTTCCTGCCCTACCTGGCCGCCGGCAAGGTGCGGCTGCTGGGGGTGACCGATACGAGACGCTCGCGCTTCACGCCCGAGGTGCCCACCTTCCCGGAGCAGGGCTTCAAGTCGATCATCGGCGTCGAGAGCTTCGGGCTCTTCGTGCCGGCCAGGACGCCCGCTGCAGTGGTCGACCGCATCTTCGACCTCGCGCGGCTGGCGTTGCGCGAGAAGGCGGTGACCGACGGCATGGCGAAGTTCGCGTTCGAGCCGGTGGTCTCGCAATCGACCGAGCAGTACACGCGCCAGCTGAGCCGAGAGCGCGAGCGCTGGGCGCCGATCGTCAAGGCGTCCGGCTTCAGCTCGGATGACTGACGCGGCCGGCGCGAGGGCCGCAGCTGCTACGCAGCTGCGAGTTCCACCCGACGGAGCGCCCGGTTCACTTCGTCCTGCCAGGGCAGCGAGTGAACGATCTCGTTGAGATGCGGTGCCGCCTGCATGGCTGAGAGCACCTGCCCGCGCGGCCCGAGCAGGCGCAGGTTGGTGATGACGGTGAGCGGGTCCACCATCGCCACGATGCCCGGTGCCATGCGCACCCAGTCCCAGGCCACGCCTGCGGTGCCTCCAACGGATGGTCCGCCCCACACCGTTTGGCCACTGCACGGCTCTTCGTCGTCGCCAGAATTGATCACGTTGGTTTCGAGGTGAACCAGGTGCAGTTGCGGCACCGAGCTCGCCTGCCACAGGATAGGTGGCCACCCATCGACATTCCAAGCTGCGTCCATAGTGTTCAATCAAGTGAAGTCTGACGGGGACAAGTTTGGACGGCAAAGCGCGTCTTGCCAGCTGTAAACACTGTCACCTGTAAACCTTGTCAGGGTGAATCTCGGCTTCATTCATGGGGGGCTTCGCTTCAGGCCGGCATCGGTGCGGTCGGCTGGGCGGGTCGCGGCACTGCCTGCATGACTTCGGCCACCTGTCCGTCCCGGATCTGCACCACTCTCTGTGCCCCGGCAATGGTTTCAGGCCGGTGGGCAATGACCAGCCGTGTGAGGCGCATGCCACCGAGGGTGAGCGTGACGGCTCGTTCGTTGCCCACGTCGAGGTGGCTGGTCGCCTCGTCGAGGGCCAGCACGCTGGGCTGCTTGTACAAGGCGCGCGCCAGCAGCAGCCGCTGCTTCTGCCCGCCGCTCAGGCCGTTGCCCAGGTCGCCCACGAGGGTGTGGTAGCCCATCGGCATCTTCACGATGTCGGCATGCAGCTGCGCCAGCCTCGCGCAGGCTTCCACGCGCCGGGTGCTGGGCCTCGGGTCGAAGAAGCTGATGTTGTCGGCCAGGCTGCCGGTGAGCAGCACGTCCTCCTGCATCACCGTACCGATGCGCCGTCGCACATTGGCCAGCCCGAGCTGCCGGATGGGCACACCGCCGTACAGCACCTCGCCTTCGGTGGGCTGCAGCAGCCCGAGCATCAGCTTGAGCAGCGTGGTCTTGCCGCATCCCGAGGGGCCGGTCACCGCCACGATCTGGCCGGCCTCGACCTTGAAGCTCGCTTCCCTGAGGAGCCAGGACTCGCCTTCGCCATATCGGAAACTGACGTTTCGCAACTCCAGGGAGGCCGGCAGGTGCGACAGGTCGTTGTCGGGCAGGTCGTCCTTCTCGGGGGGCGTGAGGGCGATGTCGGCCAGACGCTCGGCATGCAGGCTGAGCATCTTCAGCTCGATGGCGTAGTTGACCAAGGCGCTCACGCGGCTGGTGAACTGCCCCTTGTAGCTCGCAAAGGCGAACAGCATGCCGACGGTGAAGGTCACGGCTTGCGCGCTCTGCCCTTGCATCACCAGCCGCGCGCCCAGCCAGAACACGACCAGGTTTTCTGCGCCGAAGATGAAGGTGCTCGCGGCCGAGAAGGCGATGTTCATTCTGGCCGTGCGCACGTCTCGGTTTTGCACGTCGACGACGAGGTTCTGCCAGGTCGCGCGGCGTTCCTGCTCGCGGCCGAAGAGCTTCAG
>CAMLNA010000217.1 GCA_946481025.1 uncultured Rivibacter sp. | reverse complement strand
GCCGGCCGGCGTATTGCCGTGGACGCCCGAGGAATTCGAGGCGCAGCTGCGGGCCAGGGAATCGGGCTATCACATCCACCACCCGTTCAACCGCCGCCTCAACCGCGGCGAGCTCGCACCCTTCCAGGTGCGCGGCTGGGTGGCCAACCGCTTCTGCTACCAGCTGGCCATCCCGATGAAGGACGCCGCCATCCTGTCGAACTGCCCCGACCGCGAGGTGCGCCGCCAGTGGGTCGAACGCCTGCTCGACCACGACGGGCGCGGCGACCACGAAGGCGCCAGCGCCGGCGGCATCGAGGCGTGGACGCGGCTGGGCATCGCCGTGGGCCTGTCGCGCGAAGACCTGTGGTCTTGCCGGCACGTGCTGCCGGGCGTGCGCTTCGCGGTCGATGCCTACGTCAACTTCGCGCGCCACGCGCCGTGGCAGGAAGCCGCCATCTCGTCGCTCACCGAGCTGTTCGCGCCGAAGATCCATGCCGACCGCCTGGCGGGCTGGCCAAGCCTGTACCCGTGGATCGAAGCCGAAGGGCTGGGCTACTTCAGGAGCCGCATCCCGCTCGCCTCGCGCGACGTGGAGCACGGGCTTTCGATCGCGAAGCAGTGGTGCGACACGCGCGCCCGCCAGGAGCGCGCGCTGGAGATCCTGCAGTTCAAGCTCGACATCCTGTGGTCCATGCTCGACGCGATCGAGCGGGCCTACCCGGACGACCTGGCCGAGGAGAAGAGGCCATGACACTGAACCAGGACGCACGGCCGAGCATCGCGTCGATGTACCGGCTGCAGTTCGAGCCGGCGCAGCAGAGCTGGGTGCTGCTCTACCCCGAAGGCATGGTCAAGCTCAACGGCCCGGCCGGCGAGATCCTGAAGCGCTGCGACGGGCAGCACAGCCTGCAGGAGCTGATCGCCGACCTCGAGGCCACCTACGGCCAGACCGGCCTGCGCGACGACGTCTGCGAGTTCCTGCGCGACGCCCACGCGCGCGGCTGGGTGAGCTGAGGCAGAAGCCGCGATGAACGCGCCGACAGGCCCCAACCACGTGGCCCCCCAGATCGGCCCGCCGTTGTGGCTGCTGGCCGAGCTCACCTACCGCTGCCCGCTGCATTGCGTGTTCTGCTCCAACCCGCTCGACTACGCCCAGCACGCGAAGGAGCTCGACACCGCCGCCTGGTGCCGGGTGCTCGACGAGGCGCGCGCCATGGGCTCGGTGCAGCTCGGCCTGTCGGGCGGCGAGCCGCTGATGCGCGACGACCTGGAGGAGATCGTGGCCCATGCGCACGGGCTCGGCTTCTACGTCAACCTCATCACCTCGGGCGTGGGGCTCACCGAAAAGCGCGCCCGCGCGCTCAAGGAGGCCGGGCTCGACCACATCCAACTGTCGTTCCAGGACTCGACCCGCGAGCTCAACGACTTCCTCTCGTCGACCCGCACCTTCGAACTCAAGTCACGGGTGGCCGGCATCATCAAGGGCCTGGGCTACCCCATGGTGCTCAACTGCGTGATGCACCGCTACAACCTGCCGCACGTGGGCCGCATCATCGGCATGGCCGAGGCCATGGGCGCCGAATTCCTCGAGCTGGCCAACACCCAGTACTACGGCTGGGCCTGGTTGAACCGCGAGGCCCTGCTGCCCACGCGCGACGAACTCGCCGATGCCGAGGCCATCGTCGATCACCACCGCGCGCGGCTGGCCGGTCGCATGAAGATCTTCTGGGTCACGCCCGACTACCACGAGGCCAAGCCCAAGGCCTGCATGAACGGCTGGGGTTCGGTGTTCCTGCTGGTGGCCCCCGACGGCGCGGCCCTGCCCTGCCACAGCGCGCGTTCGCTGCCCGGGCTCATCGCCCCCGACGTACAACGCCAGCCGCTGCGCGACATCTGGTACGACAGCCCTGCCTTCAACCGCTACCGCGGCAGCCACTGGATGAGCGACACCTGCCGCAGCTGCGACGACCACGAGAAGGACTTCGGCGGCTGCCGCTGCCAGGCCTACCTGCTCACCGGCACGGCCGAGGCCACCGATCCGGTGTGCGGCAAGAGCCCCGACCACGCCATGGTCGAAGGCATCGTGTCGCGGGCCCGGCCGGCGCTGGCCGCGGCCCAGCCGCTGCGCTTCGTGCCGAATGCGGCGCGCAATGGCGCGCTGGTCTACCGCACCGACGACAACTCGCGGCTGCACTGCGAAGCCGCGCCGGCACCACGCGCCGCCAACGGGTGAAGCGAGGCCGTCGATGCTGCACGTGGCCGGCCTCACCAAGCGCTATGGCGAACGCACGGCGCTCGACGCGCTGACGCTGGAGCTGCCGCCCGGGCAGTTCGTGGCGCTGCTCGGGCCCAACGGCGCCGGCAAGTCCACGTTGTTCCAGCTGCTCACCGGGCTGTTCGCCCCCACCGCCGGCGACATCCGCGTGGCGGGCTTCGACCTGCGCAGCCGCGCCTGCGCGGCGCTCGCCCAGATCGGCGTGGTGTTCCAGCAGATGTCGCTCGACCTCGACCTGTCGGTGCGCCGCAACCTCACGCTGCAGGCCGACCTGCACGGGCTGCCCCGCGCGCTGGCGCGCGAACGCATCGCGCAGGGCTGCGACCGCATGGGCCTCGCGAACGACCTCGACCGCAACGTGCGCGAGCTTTCCGGCGGCAACCGCCGCAAGGTGGAGCTGGTGCGCGCCGGCCTGCACCGCCCGGGCCTGCTGCTCATGGACGAAGCCACCGTGGGCCTCGACCCCAGGTCGCGCCGCGAGCTGCTGGGCGCCCTGCATGCCGACGTGTCCGAGCGGCATTGCACCGTGCTGTGGGCCACCCACTGGGTCGAGGAGGCGCAGGCCGCAGACCGCGTGGTCGTGCTGCACAAGGGCCGCCTGCTGGCCGACGGCTCGCCCGCCGAAGTGACCGCCCGGCTCGGCGGCGACACGCTCGAAGACGCGTTCGTGCGCGCCACCGGCTGAACCGGCACCTGAACCGCAGAACAAGCAAGGAGACGCTCATGCAAAAGGGAACCGCCATCGCGCAGTGGATCGCCGTCATCGCCATCGCGCTGCCCGCTGCCGCCGGCGCCGCCGCCAAGGGCACGGGCATGGTGTTCGTGTCGAGCGAGAAGGACCATGCACTCACCGTGGTGGACCCCAGGACGCTGGCGGTGGTGGGCACCGTGCCCACCTGCAAGCGTCCGCGCCACATGCAGCGCACGGCAGACGGCACCCGCATGCTGGTGGCCTGCGGCGAATCGGGCCAGGCCGACGTCATCGACCTTGCCACCCGCAAGTCGGTGGGCAGGCTGCCGCTGGGCGAAGACCCCGAAGCCTTCGACCTGTCGCCCGACGGCCGCACGCTGTACGTGTCGAACGAGGAAGACGGCGCGCTCGGCGTCATCGACGTGGCCAGCGGCAAGCGCCTGCGCGAGGTGGCCGTGGGCGAGGAGCCCGAAGGCGTGAAGGTGTCGCCCGACGGCAAGCGGGTCTACGTGACCTCCGAGGTGGCCAACATGGTCCACGTGGTCGACGCGGCCACCGGCCAGATCATCAAGAACATCCCGGTGGGCAAGCGCCCGCGCCGCTTCGCCTTCACGCCCGACGGGTCGGAGCTGTGGGTCACCAGCGAGCTGGCCGCCAGCGTGAGCGTGATCTCCACGCGGGACCTGGCGGTGACCCACACGGTGAAGTTCGACATCAAGGGCATGCGGCCCGACGACATCTCGCCGGTGGGCCTGGCCATGTCGCCCGACGGCAAGACCGCCTACGTGGGCCTGGGACGCGCCAACCACGTGGCCTTCGTCGACGTGGCGAGCCGCAAGCCGGTGAAGCAGGTGCTGGTGGGCAAGCGGGCCTGGGGAGTCACCCTCACCCGCGACGGCACGCGGCTGTACGTGGTCAACGGGCTGTCCGACGACATGACGGTGATCGACGTGGCCGCCGCCAAGGCGCTCAAGACGATTCCCGTGGGCCGCGTGCCCTATGGAGTGCTGGTCGATGAATGAAGCGCTTCTGAACCCCTTCACCACGGAGGCGCGGAGAGCACGGAGGGCCGCGGAGAGGACCCTGCGATTCCTCCGCGGTTCTCCGCGTCCTCCGCGCCTGCGCGGTGAATGCATGCTTGCGGCCGCCGTACTGCTGTGCGCAGGCGCGGCACAGGCCGCCACCGCCACGCTCGGCCTGCTGGTGCGCGCCGACGACGAGCGCCTGGCCTCGTCGCGGCTCGACCTCGCCTACCCCGGCCACCCGGGCGGGCCGGTGCAGCAGGCGGTGGAAGTGGCGCTCAAGGAAACCCGCTTCGAGCTCGAAGCCGCCAAGCTCGAGGTGAAGCTCGAGACGGTGGAAGTGCGCAATGCCGCCGAGGCCAGGGCCGCCGCGCAGAAGCTCGAAAAGGCCGGCGCCGCCGCGCTGCTGGCCGACCTGCCGGCCGATGCCCTGCTGGCGGCCGGCGAAGGCGCCGGCAGGCTGGCCGTCTTCAACCTGGGCAATGCCGACGACGCACTGCGCCAGCAGCACTGCCGCGGCAATGTCCTGCACACGCTGCCGAGCGAGCGCATGCGCAGCGATGCGCTGGCGCAGTACCTCATGTCGCGCCGCTGGTCGCGCGTGCTGCTGCTGCACGGCCCGCGGCCCGAAGACGCCCTGCGGCTGGCCAGCGTGCAGCTGTCGATCAAGCGCCTGGGCCTGAAGACGGTGGACACCCGGCCCTTCAAGCTCTCGGCCGACCCGCGCGAGCGCCATCTCGCCAACCCGCTGCTGCTCACCGGCAACGCCGACTACGACGCCGTGTGGGTGGTCGACACCGACGGCGAATTCGCGCGCAGCCTGCCCTACCGCATCGCACAGCCGAGGCCGGTGGTGGGCGACGCCGGCCTGATGGCGCTGGCCTGGGCGCCGCACTTCGAGCGATTCGGCGCGCCACAGCTGGCGCGGCGCTTCGAGCGCCATGCCAGGCGACCCATGACCGGCCATGACTGGGCCGCCTGGATGGCCGCCAAGGCCGCGCTGCAGGCCCTGCTGGCCGGCAAGCCCGGGGCCGGCGCACCGAAGACCGCCGCATGGGCCGCCCCCGACTTCACGCTCGACGGCTTCAAGGGTTCGCGGGTGAGCTTCCGCGCCTGGGACCGGCAGCTGCGCCAGCCGCTGCTGCTCACCGACGGCCAGGGTGTCATCGCCACGGCGCCGGTCGAAGGCGTGCTGCACCCGAGCAACGTGCTCGACACGCTGGGGGCGGATGCGCCCGAGAGGTTATGCAGAACAGCGTCGTAAGGCGGGGGTCGCCATGACCGAAATGCCGCCGGCCGTGCACGTCGAAGCCCCGCGCCTGCGCGCGGGCCACCTGCTGCTCGCGCTGCGCGCCATCGTCGCGCGCGAGCTGCTCAAGTTCTCGCGGCAGTACGGCCGCCTCGTCTCGGCCCTGGTGCGCCCGGTGCTCTGGCTCGCCGTCTTCGCGGCCGGCTTTCGCAACGTGTTCGGCGTGGCCATCGTCGAGCCCTACGACACCTACGTGCCCTACGACGTCTACATCGCGCCCGGCCT
>CAMLNA010000216.1 GCA_946481025.1 uncultured Rivibacter sp. | reverse complement strand
CTCGACGCCGGCGCGGTTGTACCAGCTGCGGTCGAACAGCACGATCTCGCCGGCCGCCGGCAGGTGCGCCACGTAGCGCTGGAAGTACCACTGCGTGCGTTCGCGGTCGCTCGGCGCCGGCAGCGCCACCACCCGGCAGATGCGCGGGTTGAGGCGCTGGGTGATGCGCTTGATGACGCCGCCCTTGCCGGCCGCGTCGCGCCCCTCGAACAGGATCACCACCTTGTGCCGGGTGGCGGCCACCCAGTCCTGCAGCTTGACGAGTTCGCCCTGCAGGCGGAACAGCTCCTTGAAGTAGCGGCGGCGCTGCTCGCGATGCTGGGCGCTGTCGGTCACCCCGGCCAGCTCGTCGACATGGCGGTCCTCGGCCTCGAGTTCGAACTCCTCGTCATAGCCGTCGATGAGTTCTCGTTCCAGTCGTTCGAGCAGGGCGTCGTGCGTATCGGGCAGCAGGTCGGGTTTCATCGGCAAGTCAACTCCATTGCGGCCGCACAGGGTGGCTCGGACCGTTGACAGCTTGATGAATCCCTCAGGCGGCCGTAGCGGCTTCGCGCAGGCGGCGCCGTTGCCAGAACGGCGTGTCGAAGCGGGTTTCGGCAGCGTAGTAGCGCGCACGCTCGACCAGGTAGGTGGTGCACTCCTCGTCGCGTGCATGTTCGTAGGCGTCGAGTTCCTCGCGCGTCGAGTGCCCGCCTTCGAGCAGGTCTCGCACGGTGCCGGCAGCGGCACACGCGGTGCGCAGCGCTCGCAACACGCCGCTGCCGGAGACCGGGTCCACCGCCAGCGCCGCGTCGCCCACCGCCAGCCAGGGCGGCACATCGGCCCGCAAGGCCTCGCGGCGCAGGCGCTGGCTGCCGGCGCAGTGCACCTGCACGCGGGCCAGCGGTCGCGCCGGGCCCAGCCGGGCCTGGGTGGCCTGCGCATGCCGCAGCTGACCATGGCAGGCCGCGGCGGTGGCCAGCCGCCCTCGTGCGCACAGGTCGGCATCGGTCATCAGCATCGCCACCATCCCGGGCGCCTCGCCCTCGGCCGCAGGCAGCGGGGCCGAATACCACCAGCCGGGTTCCACCGCCTCGACCAGCAGGTGGCCCGCTTCGCGATGCGCCGCGCCGGCCCAGCGTGTGGCCACCCCCACCAGGCGGTCGAACAGCAGGCGCTGCGCGCCAAGCGAGCGCGCCAGTTGCGCTCGCCGTCCGGTGGCATCGACCAGCACGCGGGCCGTCACCACCACCGGGTCGGCGTGCGCAGCGCCGGCGGGCTGCAGCTCGGCCCTCCACATCCCACCCTCGCTGACGCAGCGATTGAACGTGTGGCCATCGAGCAGCAGCGCACCCGCCGCAGCCGCGCTCGATGCGAGCATCCGGTCGAAGGCACGCCGGTCCACATGCCAGCCGCAGCCGTAGGGGCTGAAGAGGTGCGAATGCGACTGCGCCTCGGCACCGCCCCACAGGCTGCGGGTCCCCCACGACGGCAGCGGCCGCAGCGCGAGGAACTCCTGCCACACGCCGAGTTCGCGCAGCAGCGGCTGCACCGCAGGCGCCAGCGACTCGCCCACGCGCGACGCCTCGAACTGCGAGCGCTCGACCAGGACCACGCCCAGGCCGGCCTGGGCCAATCGCCGTGCAGTGGCCGAACCTGCCGGGCCGGCGCCGACCACGACGACGTCCACGCTGCGCACGATCCTCGCCATGGTGTCGTCACCCGTCCTGCCGAGGTGAACGCTTGCCGCCCGCATGCCCGCAATGTCCGTCGAGGCACTTGCGCAGCGCGTCGAGGTCGAGGCCGGCGGCACGCAGGCGCCTTTCCAGCTCCGGCTCGATCAGGCCGCCGCTCTTCAGGAGGCACTTGAGCAGCCTGCACAGGCGCTCGTCGCGTTCGCGCAGCACGTCGACCAGCCGGTCGCCGCCGCCCGCCCCGGTCTCGGCGTCGCGATCACCGCCGCGCCATACGGCGGCCGTGAGCGTGTGCTCGCGGGTGAACGGCAGACCCCGGCGGGTACGGCCGCTGGCCCGCACCCGCACGCGGTACACGCCGGGTGCGCCGGTGTCGAAGGCAGCGTCGTAGCGCCCGGGCTCGCTGCCCTGGAAGGCCAGCGTGGTGGTCGAGCCGTCGGGCCGGGTGAGTTCGGCCCATACCGAGGCCAGGCCTCTCAGCGGCACGCCCGACTGCGTGAGGGTGGCGTCAACGCTCATGCGTGCCCCCGGTTCCCAGCCGCCTTGCTGCAGGCTGGCGCGCAGCGACACGCTGGAATAGCTGTGCACGATGAGGCTGTAGGGCAAGGTGCGGCGCCCCCCGCTGCTGCTGCCTGCCGGGTCGTGCGCGGCGGCGTGGCCGTGCGTGAACGCCGGGGCGGACCCGGTGGCGGCGCGGCCTGCAGCCGCGGCCGCTGCGTCCTGTGCAATCGAGAAGCTGCGCTGCGCCTCGCGCAGCCGCCGCACCGGCTGCAGGCGCTGGCGCATCGCGGCGCCGCCCGCCTGCAGGCCGCGCAAGAGGCCGAGGTCCACGCGCTGCTCGTTGCCTTCCGTGGGCTTCAGCCGCGGCCTGCCGATGGTGAGCAGGGCGTGCCAGGTGCCCTCCTGGTCGAAGCGGTCGGCGATCAGTTGGGTGGGCAGCACCAGCCGGTAGTAGCTGACGCCGTTGCCGAGCGAATAGCGCATCGCCGGTTCGCTCAGCGCGCGCCAGGGTTCGAGGATGAAGCCGTTCGGCGTCTGCAGCCGGAAGTCGACCGCCTGTACGTGAGGGCTGAGCAGGATCACGTCCACCCCCGCGTCGGCTTCGGTGAGCAGGAAGGGGATGCGGTGCACCGCGCCGGGTACGAGCTGGCCGTCGGGGTCGAGCACCACGTCGGCATTGCTCACGCCGGCCAGGATCTGCAGGAAGTACTTCTGCAGCAGGAACCGGTTGTCGGTGCCGATGGCGCCGGTGATGAGCAGGAAACCGCCGTTGTTGCCCGAGATGCTCTGCAGCGCCGCCGCGCTCGTGTTCTGCGGCGTGCCCAGGCCGATGGCGTAGGTCTGCTCGTTGATCTCGCCGGCCACGTCGGCGATGTAGCGCTCGCGGTTTTCAACGCCGTCCGTCAGCACGGCCAGCGCCTTCACGTCGTAGCTGCCCGTCGCGTTGTCGAGGATCTGGCGCCCTTCGAAGATGCCGTCGCCGATGGAGGTGGCGCCGGCGGGGTCGAAGCTGTTGCCGCGGATCAGGTCGATGGTGTCGTTGCGGTTGCCGTCGGTCAGCCCGCCGTCGCCCAGGGGCAGCACCTGCTGCACCGCCTGCGCATCGTGGTCGTAGCGCACCAGGCCCACACCGTCGCCTTCGAGCATCACGTCGACGAAGATCTCGGCCGCCTGCTGAAGCGAAGCGTGCTTGCTCTGGCCATCGCCGCGGTCCTGGGCCATGCTGCCCGACCGGTCGAGCACCAGGGCCACCGCGGCGGTCTTGCGCGCCACGGTATTGGCGTCGATGGTGATGGTCCACGTCTGCCCGCTCGCCGGCTCGCGCACGGTGACCGTCTGGGTCGGAATGGCCGACGGCGCCGCGCCGGTGGAATAGACGATCCACAGGCGCGCGGTAGCCACGCCGTTGGCCGGCGTGGGGCCCACCGTCACCGAGTTGTTGTCGGCATACAGCTGAGGGTGCGTGGGCGCGCCGCCCGGCGCGTACTCGAGCGTGACGGCCATGCTGGGCGAGATGACCTCGAAGGTGATGGCCAGCGGCTGCTCGCGCACCATGCCCATCGGGCCCTGCGGGATGTCGATGAAGTTCAGGTGAGGGGTGAGCAGCGTGATCGACGCGGTGTCGCAGCGTTCGACCTCGACCTTCTGCGTGCCTTGCTGCACCACGAAACCGAGGGTGTGCCACTTGGCCACCATGTCGGCGCCGTCGCCCACGTCGCGGTCCCACTTCTCGGAGCTGCTTGCGCCCTGGGGAATCACGTCGTTGGGCCGCGGCACCGGCCACCAGTTGTCGGCGCAGGCATTGAAGTCGGCCTGCCACGGCAGCGCCATCGCGGCCGAGAAGGTGCCGGGCGGCGTGGCCGGATCGATGCGGAAGGCTTCCGCATAGTTGGCAGGGTCGAGGATGGGCCGCTGCGCGGGGCTCAAGCCGCCGGCTTCGATACCGGGGTAGAAGGCCGCGCCCACGCAGGCCTCCAGCGCGGCGCGGTCCATGCCGGCCGGCGTGACGCCCGCCGCCGGCTGCGGCACGCCGGCCCAGTCGTTGGTGTAGCTGTTGTCCTTCCAGCGCTGCATGTGTGCGTATTGCGTGGCGGTGAGCGCGGCGTCGGAGCCGAGCAGGTCGGGCATGTCGGCCGAGCTGCCGCCGGGCGGGCTCAGGCGCGCAAAGATCGCGCTGCGCATGCTGTTCGAGGTGACCGGGTCGGCCCAGGCATGCGCGCCGAACACGCTGCGCACCCATTGCGTGTCGCGGGCGCGCTGCAGGATGGGGTAGACGTCCTGTGTGTACGAGGTGGCGGCCGGCGCGGTGGCCAGGCCTGCGTCGATCATGGCCTGCAGGATGCGGTCGTACAGCGTGGTGGTGCTGTCCTGGTGGGGCGCGAACTTGGGCGGCGCGACAATGACCCATGCACCCACCACGGCCGGCGACGCGTTGGTGGCGCGGATGGTGATGGTGGCGCTCACCGGGCCGTCGGAAATGTCGTCGTACCAGCCGGCGTTGCCCCAGAAATGGCCGATGCCGTTGCCGCCCGGCGAGGCCGCCTTGCCGAGGCCGCCCAGGACCAGCAGGCGGTTCTCGGTGTCGCTGCGCATCTCGCCCAGCGGCACGGTGGTGACCGCCTCTCCCGAGAAATGGATCGTGCCGTTGTCGAACAGCTGCCGCTGATTGGGGCCGGTGGTGGTGCGGGCGCCGGGATCGATGTTCAGGTCGGCCGCGGGTTCGCTGTTGCCCCGGCCGGCGAAAGAAGCCTTCTTGTTGGCCAGGTGCACGGTCCAGTGGATGTCGGCCTCGGCGTCGCTGATCTCTTCGACCGTGCCGTTGTCGTGGTGCGCAAAGATGCGAAAGCGCGCTGCCTGGCGCTTGATGCGGCACTGCGCGTCCTTGAACCCTCCGGGCGGCTCGGGCCGTTCGCCGGGGCGTTCGGGACCGAACGAAGAACTCGTCCGGGCTGTTGCCCACCCGCGCGATGCCGATCGCGGGGTGGATGCGGTAGGTGGTGGCCATGGCGCTGTGCCTCCTCTGAGCATGCTGGTGGCGGGTGCTCGTGTGTCACCCGTGGCATGCATCAAAGAGCAGTTGCGCCCGGCGCACCATCCCCTAGGCTTGAACACCCCCCGCGACTCGGTGTGTGAAGCTAGGGAGAGGCCTTGCATCGGGCCAAAGACGCTATTGCAGCCGCTGCCGCTGCTGCGCCTTCAGCCATTCGAGCTTGGCGGCATACAGATCGTGGTGCGCCTGCGTGGTGCTGTGGTCCACCGCCTGCGCGATGTGCTTGCTGGCCTGCCGCGTGTCGCCCAGCTTGTAGTTCGCCACGCCCAGCCAGAAATGGAACTCATGCTGGTAGGCGGCGCGGCGGATCTCC